>NZ_JBSICH010000006.1:0-389639 GCF_053613315.1 Streptomyces sp. JK94
GGTGGGGGGATGAGTGTGTGGGGAGGGGGGGGTGGCGTGGGGTCTTTTTTCCCCCCCCCCCACCAGAAGGGGTGAAAGGCCGTAACTTTCCCTTACGAAACGCGTTCGGCCCCGCTAGGGGATCAAGAGATCACAGCGATCACAGAGATCAAGAGGTCACATTGCGCGATGCCCCGGCCAGGCCCAACCGATCCGGCCCAACCGATCCGGTCCGACCGATCCCGCCCGACCGGACCGGTCAGGCGTGACCGGTCAGCCGTTGGGATAGGCCCAGGCGTTCGGACGGCAGTCGATTCCGTCGTGATCGATGAACTTCGTCTGCTGCTGCATGACGGGGGCCAGCTCGCCGTCCTTGTCGCAGCTGACGTGGTTGAAGCCGATGCGGTGGCCGATCTCGTGGTTGATCAGCATCTGCCGGTACGCGTGGATGGCGTCGCCGTACGGCTCCGCGCCCTGCGCCCACCGGTAGGCGTTGATCATCACGCGCTCGGTGGCGGCGGAGTCGCAGGACACGTTGTCCTCGGTGGTGTCCAGGCCGGACTTGGCGCACCAGTCGGCGGTGGTACCCGGGCTGGCCAGGGTGATCACGAAGTCGGGCTGCCCGGAGTGGATCCGCTCGAAGCTGCGGGCTCCGTTGTGGGCCCAGCTCCGGTTGTCGTTGAGCGTCCTGTGCACCGCTTCGGCGAAGAGTTCACCGTCGAGACCGAGGCCCTGTTCCACGTCGACGCGGTAGGTGTACTTCTGCCCCTTGCCGGGCCCCTTGGCGATGCCGGGGATCGCGTCGAACGTGCCCGAGCCCTTGAGTGTGGCGCCGAGCGGGTACGTCTTGTCCATCTTCTGCTCGTACGTCAGCGGCGCCGCGGTCTCGGGCTCGGAGGGCGTCGACCGTCCGTCCGCCCGCGAGGCGGAGTCGTGGACGTCACGCGCCTGGTCGGTGGCGGCCTGCGACCGTGCGTCGCCGCCGTCCGGCCCGTCGGCGACCTGGCCGGCCACGACCACCGCCAGCACGGTGGTGACGGCTGCGGCGGCGATACCGGTGAAGGTCCTGCCCTTGCCGCCCCTGACCGGCGCGGGTTCACCCGCGGGCGCCGCGTCGTCGGCGTCGGACGCGGTGCCACCGCCGCCGGTGCCGCTCCCGGCGTCGGCGCTCCAGTCGGTGACGGAGGAGTAGGGGTCGGAGGGCTGCGCGGGGGCGGGGGTACGGCGAGGAGGCCGGGCCGCGAAGAGGTCGTCGGCCTCCTCGCCGAAGGCGTCCAGGTACTCCTGCCGCGGGCTGCCCGGAGCCCCCTGCCGAGCCGTTCCCGGAGCACCCTGCCGCTGCCGCGGGAAGGGCGTTCGGGGCCTCGTCGACCGGCCGGGCGACCCGGACCGCCCGAAAAGCCCGGATGCCCCGGGGGGCCCCGCAGCCCCGGGAGACTCCGCGGCCCCGGAAGGCCCGGAAGGGCGAGAAGGCCCGGGAGGCCGAAACGGTCCGGAAGGGCGAGAAGGCCCGGAAGACCGGGAGGGCCCGGAAGGTCCGGGAGCCGCGAAGGACCCGAAAGGCGCAGTAGGACCAGGAGTCGCAGAAGGGTCCTGAGAACCAGGGAACCCAGGCCGTCCGGGGGCTACGGCAGGCGGCGGCCCCGCCGGAGTCGCACCCTGGGCGCCGGCCCGCCCGCTCGGCTCACCCCAGCCACCGCCGGCTTCACGCTGCTCGGGATGACCGCCACGAACCCGCGGCACACCGCGCACCGGCGTCCCGTCGGGGAACCCCGGCCCACCCTGCGCCGGAGCATCGCCGGAGAATCCCGGCCCGCCCTGCGTGGGAGCACCGTCCGAGACCTTCGGGAACCCATGGGCCGGCGTGCCACCGGGATCCGTAGGATGCGCGCGCCCCGACGCGCCCTCCGGAAGCCGCGGCCCCGGAACCGTGTATTCCTGAGGGCGGCCGCGGGCCTCGTCCCGGGCGGCTCCGCCCGGGGCTCCACAGGGCGTCGCGCCGGATGTCCCGCCCCCGGCCGGGGCCTGCTCCCCGGCCGGGGGACGGGGAGCGCGGCGGCGGCCCAGCAGTCCGGGCCGGGCCTCCCGTCCTGCTGCGGCGGTGTCCGTGTCGTCGGCCTTGGGGGCGGGTCCACGGCGGCTGTGGCGTCCCACGTCGCGCCTCAGCCTCCTGTGCTCTGGTTGGCGGGCTCGTCGTCCACGGCCCGGGCGGTCCTCTCGCCGACCGCCGACTGCTCGGTGTCCGCGAGTAGTTCACGAAACGCCATGGCCACGGTCTCCGGGTATTCCATCATCGCCACGTGCCCCGCGTCCGGCAGGGTCAGCAGCCGGGAATCACGGAAGGCGCGGACGGCGCGCCGGGCCATGCGGTAGCCGACGAGTTGGTCCCGTCCACCGTAGACCAGGAGCGTGGGCGCGAGAACCCGTTCGGCCTGTCGCCACAGCCCGTGCCGGCCGCCCACGGTGTACGCGTTGACGATCCCGCGCGCGGACCGCGCCATCGCGTCCCAGAAGTACGGCAGGCGCAGTCGCCGCTCCATTTCCTCCACGGCGTTGCGGAAGCCCTCCGGTGACACCTGCTCCGGATCCCCGTAGCAGAGGGCCGTCACGCCGCGCACCCGCTGCTCGGCGGTCCACTCCCTGGTGAGCCGGTCGAACAGCGACACCACCCCCGGCAGCGCCAGCAGCCCCGTCGGCACGGCGCTGCGCTGCACACGGATCTCCGGGAGCGCGGGGGACACCAGCGTCAGCGTCCGCACCAGGTCGGGGCGTACCGCGGCCACGCGGGTGACGACGGCACCGCCGAGCGAGTTGCCGAAGAGGTGCACGGGACCGCGCCCGGCCGCGTCCAGGTGGCGGACCACCGCGCGCGCGTGGCCGGTGATCGAGTAGTCCCCGTCGTCCGGCGGCGGGGAGTCGCCGAAGCCCGGAAGGTCGATGGCCTCACTGTCGACGACGCCGTCCAGCAGCGGCATCAGCGCCGACCAGTTCTGCGAGGAACCGCCGAGGCCGTGGACGTAGAGCGCCGGCGGCAGCCCCTCGCGGGCCGGTGGTCTCGAACGCACCGTCAGCGTGATGCCGGGCAGATGGACCGACCTGAGGCGTTCGCCGTCCGCGACCCTGACGGCCGCGACCTTCGGCAGCACGTTGGCGGGCGGGACGGACGGCGGCTCGGGCGAAGGCATGCGGCAATGTTACGAGACGATCACGCAGTGGTTCATGTGTTCGCCATCACAAGAGGACGCCGCACCTCCTCCTCACCGCCCCTCCCTCGCCCCCGCCCCCGCCCCCACCCCCGGAAACCCCGGGGATCTCCGGAGATCCATGGGCCATGACCACGGACGACACATGGCATCCGGAACGGGTGTCTCCTACGCTCATGAAATGGGCACCCGCGTGTGACCCCCTGCATCTCCAGGGACGTTCGTAGGAAGGGAGCCCGGCATGACCGTCGATCCGACCGACCCCGAGACCTTCGACACCGAGGCGCGGAACTCCGAGGAGGGCAGCGTCGAGGCGCCCGAAGCCGACGCGGCCGAACAGCAGGCGGTCGTCGCCCCGGAGCACGACGACCCGCCGACCGACATCGAACCGGGCCGCGCCAACGAGGCCGACCTGGCCGAACAGGCACGGATCGTCTCCCACGACGAGGACGACTACCGCTGAGACGCCACCGCGGGCACGGGACGCCGCAACCTCGTGAAGCGCTGAACGAGAGACTTACCGAGCGGGAAAAAGGACGATTCCTGCCCGGACTGAACCCTTTTAAAACCTGTTGTGCGTCTTTCGCCGCCGTCCGGTCCGTGAAATTCTGCGCTCGCACCGCGCACACCACGGTTACCGAAAAGTACGATGGCCAGGCGGCGCACACCGCACGTGGACGACTATGGGAGGCGGCGTGACAGCCATCGAGCAGACAGAGGCGGTACGCCCGCGGGGCACACGCCTTCCCCGCCGAGCCCGACGCAACCAACTGCTGGGCGCCGCACAGGAAGTCTTCGTCGCCCAGGGCTACCACGCGGCCGCGATGGACGACATCGCCGAGCGCGCCGGTGTCAGCAAGCCGGTGCTCTACCAGCACTTCCCGGGCAAGCTCGACCTCTACCTCGCCCTGCTGGACCAGCACTGCGAGGCCCTGATCCAGTCCGTGCGCAGCGCGCTCGCGTCGACGTCCGACAACAAGCAGCGTGTCCGGGCCACGATGGACGCCTACTTCGCTTACGTCGAGGACGACGGCGGCGCCTTCCGCCTGGTCTTCGAATCGGACCTGACCAACGAGCCCGCCGTGCGCGAGCGTGTCGACAAGGTCACCAACGACTGCGCCGAGGCGATCTGCGACGTCATCGCCGAGGACACCGGGCTCTCGCGTGCCGAGTCGATGCTGCTGGCCTCCGGTCTGGGGGGCCTCGCCCAGGTGGTGGCCCGCTCCTGGCTGCACAGCGACCGCAGCGTGCCCCGCGACCAGGCGGTCCAGCTGCTGACGTCGCTGGCCTGGCGCGGCATCGCCGGTTTCCCGCTGCACGGCAGCGAGCAGCACTGACGGGTGCTCGCCGGCGCCCGCACCGGTACGGCCCGGCCGGAGTCCGCGGCGGCTGCGCGCCGGCCGTGTTCCCGTCGGCTGTTCGCTCCTGGCGTTCTCCGGCACCGCGTGTACATCCCCTCACCGGGCTAATGTGTGCGGAGTACAGCGCGGAAGATCGCGCACTTCACTGACCGTCGGAGGGACATAGCCGTGGAGGTCAAGATCGGCGTGCAGCACGCGCCCCGCGAGATCGTTCTGGAGAGCGGTCAGAGTGCCGAGGAGGTCGAGCGTGTGGTGGCCGAGGCACTGGCCGGCAAGTCGCAGCTGCTGAGCCTCGTGGACGAACACGGCCGCAAGGTCCTGGTGCCGGCCGAGCGTCTCGCCTACGTCGAGATCGGCGAGCAGGCTCCGCGCAAGGTGGGCTTCGGCGCGCTGTAGCGGCGGACGCGGACGACGGACGCAGTACGGGAGGGGGACGGGGGGGGGGGGGGGGGGGGGGGGAAAAAGCCCCCCCCCCCCCCCCCCCCCCCCCCCCCCCCCCCCCCCCCCGCCGTATGTCCCCTCCCGCACTTCCCCCCGCCGTACGTCCCCTCCCGCACTTCCCCTGCCGTATTTCCTCCCCCGCACTTCCCGTACGTTCCGGGACCTTCCGCCCCCGCCCTCGCACCGTTCACGGACGGAGCACAGTTCACCCACAGGGGGAGGGTTGCATTCCGCAGGTCAGGGGTAAGTCGACTGGGACCGTTTCGGGCGGGCCGGCCGCGTGGGAGGGACCCCGACATGCTTTTGGAAGCGCTCAGCGCCGCGATCCTCGGCCTCGCCCTGGCATGGGCCGCCGCCCTTCGTCTGCCACACCGTCTCCCGGCCCGCGTCCTGGTCCTGCCGACCGGGATCGCCGGAGCCCTCTTCGGGGCGTTCGTCACACACACCGCTCTGGGTGCGGGCAGTCTGCTGCCGGTCCTCCTCGGCTCGGCCGTCATCTCCGCGGCCTCGCTCTCGCTGCTGCTGCGCCCCGCCGGACGGCTCCGCGGCCGGTCGGCGACCGCCTGACCGGCCGCCGCACCGGGTGACTCCCGCGCCGGCAGCCGTCATGCGGCCAGGCCCAACGTCGCCATCCGCTTGGTGTGCGCCTCGGTGATCCGGGAGAACATCCGGCCGACCTCGGCGAGGTCGAACCCGTCCGCGAGCCCGCCCACGAGCATCGTCGACAGCGCGTCCCGGTCGGCGACCACGCGCTGGGACTGCGAGAGGGCCTCCCCCATCAGCCGCCGCGCCCACAGCGCGAGCCGCCCGCCCACACGCGGGTCCGCGTCGATCGCCGCGCGGACCTTCTCCACGGCGAAACCGGCGTGTCCGGTGTCGTCGAGCACGGCCAGCACCAGTTCACGGGTGTCGGAGTCGAGACGGGCCGCGACCTCGCGGTAGAAGTCGCTGGCGATGGAGTCGCCGACGTAGGCCTTGACGAGCCCCTCGAGCCAGTCGGAGGGGTCCGTCTGCTTGTGGAAACCGTCGTAGGCGGCCACGAAGGGCTCCATCGCCGCCGTCGGCTCCTCACCGATCTCGGCGAGCCGGCCGCGCAGGCGCTCGAAGTGGTGGAACTCCGCCGACGCCATCTTCGCCAGCTCCGCCTTGTCCGCCAGCGTGGGCGCCAGCTTGGCGTCCTCCGCGAGCCGCTCGAACGCCGCCAGTTCGCCGTACGCGAGCGCGCCGAGCAGGTCCACGACCGCGGCGCGGTACTGCGGGACGGCGGCGGCGGTCGCCCAGTCCTGGGCGGCGACTCCGGTGGCACCGGCGGTTTCGGTGGAGGCGGCTGCGGCGGCTGAGGCGTTGCCAGGCTTGTCAGAGCTCGTCATGCAGCGCACAATAACCCGCCCGCCAACCCGCCCGCTGTCGGCCGGAAGGCCCCCGGGCGCCCTCGGTCCGTCCCCCGGACGACCTCCGCACGCCCCTGATCCAACCCAGATACGCACTCGATCCGCCTCGGATGCGCACCCGATCCGTCCTGGTCGTCCCTGGTCAGTCACTGTGACGACGACTACGTGACCGAATCGGCCATCGCGTGTGCGCGAATTCGGGGTATGGTGGTAATGCGCCTGCCGAGTATGTGACGTACGGGTACGTGACATCGTCGTCGGGCCGCACGCTTGAGGATGCCCGGTCGGTGGCCCGATCGGCTCCGACCCGACAGCCCTCCCTGCCGTACGCCACGTTGCGTACGGAATCCGGAGGGGGACCCTCAGTGGTACGAGCGCTGGAGCGTCGACAGAGGTCCTGTGTCCTACGGCTCACCCGTAAGGCAGCCGACGTCCCCGAAACACGGTTCCGGCACGACCCGCGCGCTCGCCTCGCACCACGCACACAGAAGAGGCAGCACCCTGACTACGACGTTTCGATCCCTCGGCATCCTCCCCGAGACCGCCGAAGCCCTTGAGGCCGTCGGCATCCTCACGCCCTTCCCCATCCAGGAGATGACGCTCCCGGTGGCCCTCTCGGGCAAGGACGTCATCGGCCAGGCCAAGACCGGCACCGGCAAGACGCTGGGCTTCGGCCTCCCGCTCCTCGAGCGCGTGACCGTCCCCGCCGACGTCGAGGCGGGCCGCGCGACGCCCGAGGCGCTGACCGACGCCCCGCAGGCCCTCGTCGTCGTCCCGACGCGCGAGCTGTGCCAGCAGGTCACCAACGACCTCCTGACCGCCGGCAAGGTGCGCAACGTGCGCGTCCTCGCGATCTACGGCGGCCGGGCCTACGAGCCGCAGGTCGAGGCCCTCAAGAAGGGCGTCGACGTGATCGTCGGCACCCCGGGCCGCCTGCTGGACCTCGCGGGCCAGAAGAAGCTGAGCCTGAAGCACATCAAGAGCCTGGTCCTCGACGAGGCCGACGAGATGCTCGACCTGGGATTCCTGCCCGACGTCGAGAAGATCATCAACATGCTGCCGGCCAGGCGCCAGACCATGCTGTTCTCGGCCACCATGCCGGGCGCCGTCATCGGACTGGCCCGCCGCTACATGTCCCAGCCCACGCACATCTCCGCCACCTCGCCGGACGACGCGGGCGCGACGGTCGCGAACACGAAGCAGTTCATCTACCGCGCGCACAACATGGACAAGCCCGAGATGGTGGCGCGCATCCTGCAGGCCGACGGCCGGGGACTGGCCATGGTCTTCTGCCGCACCAAGCGCACGGCGGCCGACCTGGCCGACCAGCTCAAGCAGCGCGGCTTCGCCTCCGGCGCGGTCCACGGCGACCTCGGCCAGGGCGCCCGCGAGCAGGCCCTGCGCGCCTTCCGCAACGGCAAGGTGGACGTGCTCGTCTGCACCGACGTCGCCGCCCGCGGCATCGACGTCGAAGGCGTGACGCACGTCATCAACTACCAGTCGCCGGAAGAGGAGAAGACGTACCTGCACCGCATCGGCCGGACCGGCCGCGCGGGCGCGAAGGGTACGGCGATCACGCTGGTCGACTGGGACGACATCCCCCGTTGGCAGCTGATCAACAAGGCGCTGGACCTGGGCTTCAGCGACCCGCCGGAGACGTACTCCACCTCTCCGCACCTGTACACCGACCTCGGTATCCCCGCGGGCACGAAGGGCCTCCTGCCGCGCTCGGAGCGCACGCGCGCCGGGCTCCACGCCGAGGAGGTGGAGGACCTGGGCGAGACGGGCGGCCGCGGTGGCCGCGCCCGCGACCGAAGCGGCCGGGATGGCGGCCGGGGAGGCCGGGACGAGTCCCGCTCCGCCGACCGCGAGGGTTCCTCCCGTACGACGCCGCGTCGCCGCCGTCGGATGCGCGGCGGTGCGCCGGTGGACGCGGACGCCTCCGTGGCCGTGGCGCCCGAGGCCGTGACCGGCGGTGCGGACAGCGCCGCCGACGCGGGCACGGACGCCGCCCAGGGTCCCCGTACCCTGCGCCGTCGGCGCCGTACGCGCGGCGGGGAGTCCTCGCGCCGCCCGGCGGCGGCCCCGGCGACCGACGCCTCTGCGGCGCAGGACCCGGCGGACCCCGCGCTGGCGGCCTCCGCACCCGCGGAGAGCGCGGAGGCCCCGGCCGGTCCGCGTCGCCGCCGCACCCGCCAGTCGGCCGAAGCGACGGCCGCCCGGCCGGAGGCCGCCCCGGTGGTCCAGCCGGCGCCCAGCGAGCCGGTCGTCGCCGAGGCTCCGGTGACCGGGGCCCCGGTGACCGAGGCTCCCGCGGAGAAGCCGCGCCGCCGCACCCGCAAGGCCTCGGCCACGACCGCCGAGACGACGCTCGACACCGCGGAGGGAGTGGCCGAGCCCGTCTCCGCACCGGCGGAGACGAAGCCGCGCCGCACCCGGAAGACGGCCGCCGCGAAGGCGGAGGCCGCCACCGAGACCGCCGAGGCCACGGAGACCAAGCCCCGCCGCACCCGCAAGACGGCCACCACCACGGCCGAGACCGCCGTCGACACCGCGGAAGGCACGGACACCAAGCCCCGCCGCCGCACCCGCAAGACCGCCGAACCCGTCGACACCGCGGAGGCCACGGCCGACATCCCGGCCCAGACCGCGCAGGAGCCGGAAGCGGCGGAGACGAAGCCGCGCCGCACCCGCAAGACGGCCGCCACCAGGGCGGAGGCCGCCACCGAGACCGCCGAGGCCACGGAGACCAAGCCCCGCCGCACCCGCAAGACGGCCACCACCACGGCCGAGACCGCCGTCGACACCGCGGAAGGCACGGACACCAAGCCCCGCCGCCGCACCCCCAAGGCCACCGAGCCCGTCGAAACGGCCACCCCGGAACCGGAAGCCGCCGAGGCCAAGCCCCGGCGCACCCGGAAGACGGCCGCCGCGAAGGCCGAGACCGCCGTCGACACCGCGGAAGGCACGGAGACCAAGCCCCGCCGCCGCACCCGCAAGGCCACCGAGCCCGTCGGCACCGCGGGGGCCGCGGAGGCCACGGCCGACATCCCGGCCCAGGCCTCGCAGGAGCCGGAGGCCGCACCGCGGCGCCGGACCCGTAAGGCCGCCACCGCCACCGAGGCCACCGGCACGGCCGAGGCGGCGCCGAAGGCCCGCCGTACCCGCAAGGCGGCCGCGGCCGCCACTCAGCCCGCGGAGTCCGGCGAGAGCTGATCGACACCGTTCCACCCGACCGTCGGCCCGGTCCCGCCACCCACGCGGGCCCGGGCCGACGGCGTGGGACCGCGCCCGCCGCCAGGCGCCCGCCGCCACGCCCCCGCCCACCAGCCGCTCCACCCCGCACCCCCGCCTCCCGATAACCTCGGCCCGTGAGCACGAACGCCGCCTTCGCCCCGCCCCCGGACGCCCGCACGTACCGGTTGCGTACCGCGCGCGGTGAGTTCGCCGTCGTCGACTCGCCCGTGGCCGACGGTGCCGCTTCGAAGGGAGTGGTGCTGATGCTGCCCGGCTTCACGGGGAGCAAGGAGGACTTCACGCTGCTGCACGAGCCACTGGGCGCGCGCGGCTACCGCACGGTCGCCGTGGACGGGAGGGGGCAGTACGAGTCCGACGGACCGGAACACGACGAGGCGGCCTACGCGCAGACCGAGCTGGCCCGGGACGTGCTGGCGCAGGTCGCCGCCCTCGGGGCGCGCGTGCATCTGGTCGGCCACTCCCTCGGCGGCCAGATCGCACGCGCCGCCGTGCTGCTCGACCACACCCCCTTCGTCTCCCTCACCCTGATGTCCTCGGGCCCGGCGCGCATCTCCACCTCCCAGCAGCAGCGGGTGAGACTGCTGCGGGACGCGCTCGACACGATGACGATGGCCGAGGTCTGGAAGGTGATCCAGGCGATGGGCCCGCCGGAGGAGGTCGGCGGGCCCGCCGCCGGTCCCGGAGACCCGGAACGGCTGCGCAGCCGCTGGCTGGGCACCAGACCCGCGCAACTCGTCGCCACGGGACGGCAGTTGTGCACCGAGCCGGACCGGGTCGCCGAACTCGCCGCCACGCCGCCGCCCTGCCACGTGCTGTCGGGCGCCTACGACGACACCTGGCCGGTCCCCCTCCTCGACGAGATGGCCGTACGGCTGGGCGCACGCCGTACCGTGATCGCCGGTGCCGAGCACTCCCCCAACACCGACCGGCCACTGCCGACCGCCCGCGCCCTCGCCGACTTCTGGGACGACGTCCGCTCACGACCGCGACCGGACGGGGCCTGAGCGGGGAGACGACCCACCGAGCCGGGCGGTGGCACCTCGATCGGGCGACGACCCACCGAGCCTGGCGGTGGCACCTCGGCCGGGCGACGGCCCAGGCCCAGGATGCCGAGATGCCTAGTACTGCGTCTGCAGGTGCTCCCAGAAGCCGTCCCGCAGCGTCCGCCGCAGGTCGGCCTGGCCGCGGAGCGAGTACTGCAGCAGCCCCTCCGCCTCCACCAGGAGGTCCTGGTCCACCGAGCCGGGGAGGTAGGGGTGACCGGGGAGGAGTTCCACCAGGGACTCACGGCCCCGGGCGGCCAGCCACTTCGCCGCGATCTGCGCGCCGACGAAGCGTACGTCCTCGCGGGTCGGACGGGCCGCGCCCGTCGCCTCGTAGACCTGGGACGTGCGCCGGGAGACGTACGGCTTGAAGAAGTCCAGGTCGAAGGTGCGCTGGCTGTCGACCTCCCACAGCAGCGGGTCGGCCTGGTTGCGGCCCTCGGGGGCCTCGATGCCCCACAGGTGGACGCGCGCGCCGTAGCCCTGGGCCGCCTCGACCGCCGAGACCAGGTCCTCGTCGCCGCCGAGCAGGGCCGCGTCGCTGATGGCGCGGTGCCGGGCGAGGGACTCCAGGTCGGAGCGGATGAGGGAGTCGACGCCCTTCTGCTGGTTGTTGGCGTTGAGGTTGCCGAGGCGGACCTTCACGTCCGGCAGCTCGGCGATGGACTGCTGCTCGGCGGTGTGGATGCGGCGCCGGGCGCCGTCGTACCAGTAGACCCGCAGCAGGCGGCTGTCGGCGAAGATCGTGCGCGCGGTGTCGATGAACGCCTCGATCAGCCCCTCGGCGTCCAGGTCGAACGCCCGGCGGTCCTCGGTGCCCGCCAGCAGGCGTCCTCCCGCCGCGTAGAGGTATCCGGCGTCGACGAAGATCGCGTGGGTCGAAGGCGTCTTGGCCACCTCGGCGAGCATGCGCTGCAGCAGCTCGTTGGTGCGATCGATGCGGGCGCTCAGGGACGCGAGGTCGTCGTTCATCCCCTCCATTGTCCCGGCGGTCACGCTGCGAACACAACCGGTCCCCGTCAGTCTTGTACCGGGCTCCCAGCGCCTGATCCGAGCGACTCGTGGCGGTTCCGGCATACAGGGCCACTTACCGGACAGTAGTTAGCCGTTCGAAAAATTTCCTTAGCGTAGGGAATGTTTGCATCGCACACCTCGTTGAACATGCATGGAAGCCCGGGCACCGACGACCCAGGAGCCACACCAGTAGTTCTCCTCAGGAGGATGACCAGAGCAAGGGAGAGGCCATGCGCTTTGAAGTGATGCGACTCGACGACGTCGACGGAACCCCCGTGGACACGACCGTCGTGGACGCCGCCTCTGTGAACCGCATCGTTCAGCAGGCCGCCGCCATCGGGCAGCGCCTGTGGATCCGCCCCGCCGACACCACGGCCCTGTAGCGCGGACCCCCCGCACCCAACCCGCCTGGGCCCCCGCACGAACGTCGTGCGGGGGCCCTGCGCATGCCGGCTCACGCGGCCTGGACGACCTGCGTGACACCGTTGATGATCTGCTGCACCGCGATGGCGGAGAGCATCATGCCGGCGAGTCGGGTCACCAGGACCACGCCGCCGTCCTTGATGACCCGGATGATCAGCAGCGAGTACCGCATCACCAGCCACAGCACCACGTGGATGGCGAGGATCGCCGCCCACACCGACACCTGCGTGGTCGCGCTGTCGGCCTTCTCCACGGCCAGGATGACCGACACGATCGCCCCGGGTCCGGCCAGCAGCGGCATGCCCAGCGGGACGAGCGCGACGTTGACGTCCTTGGTCTGCTTCGGCTCGTCCGTCTTGCCGGTGAGCAGGTCGAGCGCGATGAGCAGGAGCAGCAGCCCGCCCGCGATCATCAGCGCGGGCACGGAGACGTGCAGGTAGTCCAGGATCTGGTGCCCGAGCAGACCGAACACGGTGATCACACCGCCGGCGACGCAGACGGCCTGGAAGGCCATCCGCTTCTGCACCTTGGCGGGACGGCCGGAGGTCAGCGCGAGGAAGATCGGGGTGATCCCGGGGGGATCCATGATGACGAAAAGGGTCAGGAAGAGGGAGCCGAAGACGGCGACGTCGAACATGGGTGAGCTACTGGCCTTGCGGAGAGGGAAGGGTGGGCGTGCGGGAGGCGGGCTCAGGCCCCGCCGGCTCCCGGCACGGGGAAGGCTCCGAACGCCCGCCGCGTGATCTCCCCGTACACCTCGGGGTCCGTCGTGTACTCGCCGAGCACGCAGGTCTTCCGACTGCCGTGGTAGTCGCTGGAGCCGGTCACCAGGAGCCCCAGTTCCTTCGCCATGCCGCGCAGCCGCGCCCGGGTGTCCGCGTCGTGGTCCATGTGGTCGACCTCGATGCCGTCGAGCCCGGCGGCGGCCAGCCCGGCGATCGTGGCCTCCGGCACCGTACGGCCCCGCTTGGCGGCGGCCGGGTGCGCGAAGACGGCGACCCCGCCCGCGTCCTTGACCAGCCGGAGGGCCTCGAAGGGGTCGGTCTCGTGCTTCTCGACGAAGGCCCGGCCTCCGTCGGCCAGCCAGTCCGCGGTGAAGGCGTCGCTCACGGTGGGCACGACGCCGAGTTCGACGAGGGCGGAGGCCACGTGCGGCCGTCCGACCGAGCCGCCGCCGGCGATGCGCGCGACCTGCTCCCAGGTGACGGGCACGCCCAGCGCGTTCAGCTTGGCCACCATGCCCTTGGCGCGCGGCACCCGGTCGTCCCGGACCAGCTCACGCTCGGCGAGCAGAGCGGGCTCCTCGGGGTCGAAGAGGTAGGCCAGCATGTGCATGCTGACGCCGTCGACGCGGCAGGACAGCTCGGCGCCGGTGACGAGCGTGAGCCCTTCGGGGAGCGCGGCGACGGCCTCGGCGTGACCGCGGGTGGTGTCGTGGTCGGTCAGCGCGACGACGTCCAGCCCGGTCGCGGCGGCCTTGCGCACGAGCTGGGCCGGGGAGTCCGTGCCGTCGGACGCGGTGGAGTGGGTGTGCAGATCGATGCGCACGACGCTGACTCCAAGCGGTGACGGGACGGAGGGGGACGCCCAAGGATAACCGGAATTCCACCCACCACTGTCACACCCGAAGCGACCCTGCACCCCCTACGCCCCTGCCCGGCCCCTGCCCCGCCCCTCACGCGCCACCCCCGGTCGCCCCCCGCGGACACCCCGACGGCCGCCGGCACCCCCCGGTACCCCCCGTCGCCTCCCGCGCACACCCCACGGCTACCGGCGCCCACTGCCGGGCACCCGGCACCTACGGCTGGATCAGGCGCGGCGACAGCGCTCCGCACGGCACCAGGTCCACCTCGGCACCGGCGTCCCGCAGATCGGTCAGCACCAGCTCCTCGTACATCAGGAGCCCGGACCGCTCCGGCCACACGACGGCCCACAGCCACATCCCGAGGGCCTCGCCGGCGAAGACGGCGCGGTCGCCGGGTGCCCCGGAGACGTGCCAGAGGGGGGTCGGGCGCCCTGCGGCCAGAACCTTGGCCTGCGCCGGCTTCTCGACGTCCATGTACGGCCCGGGGTCGGGGGCGTCGATGCCCGCGTACCGCGCCCCGAGGCCGACGCCGAGTTCCTCGGCGATCAGGATCAGCTCGCCCATGCCCCCGAGGGGACCGGGCCCCGAGCAGGCCACCGCGGTCGCCCGGCCGCCGCTGCGGTCGTCACCCGCGCAGGTCACCCCCGTGAACAGCCAGCCGACCGGCAGCGGCCACGGCATCCACACCGGGACCTGCGTGCGGTGCACCACCACGGCCAGCGCCTCGACGCTGGGCGGGAGCACGGGCTGCAGCGGATGCACCGTGCCGTGCAGGTCGCACTGCCAGGAATCGGCGAAGAGGCCGGGCGCCCTGACCCGGCCACCACATTTCGGGCAACTGGGTTCGCCCCTCATAGAGCCCCACGGTCCTACCCTCGCTCCCCCACGTCAAGGACGATCACCCATCCGGCACCCATCCGGATGGAAGGACCGACCGGAAGGAGTTAGATGCACGCCGCATCGATTAGCAGCGCCAACTCACTATGTGCACTCACCAACCGTTCTCGTCGCATCGGCGGACGCGGGACCCTGCTGCTCGGACTCGCCCTCGTCGTCGTCTTCGCGGGCCTGGCGGGCACCTCCGACACGGTCGGGCGAGCTCGTCGGGTACCGGGCCGGCCGGGGACTCGGCAACGCGCCGTTCGTCTCAACGGCCCTCGCGGTCGTCGTCGGCGCGGAGGCGCGGCCGCCGTGGCCCAGCGCCCTGAGCGGGTCCGGCGGCGAGGTCTGCGGGCCGGCTTCGGCTGTTCCCCCAGGAACACCGTGATGCGACGCCGGCCGGCGCCACCCGTTCTTCGGCACGGCGTTCCTGATGGCGATCGGCTTCCTGTGCTTCGCCGACTGACGAAGACCCGTCCGGGGGTGGTGAGTTGCGTCACTCCAGCGGGACGGACCGGCGGGACGGATCACGCAGGTCCGTCCCGTGCGTCAGCCAGCGCTCCTGAAGCGCCTGCGCCCCGTGCACGCGCTTCCAGGCGGCCTCGTTCCGCGTCATCGGCAGCAGCGGCAGGAACCGTACGGGGTCCAGCGGGGCGTCCAGCTCCAGGTCCTCGACCAGGCCGCCCGGCTCGGCGACCAGGACCGAGGTGAACGGCGCTTCGGGCCACAGCGGCCCACCGACGTCCAGCGAAGCGCCGGGCGCCACGACCACGCCCTCGACCTGCGGCGACGCGGCGAGCACGGCGAGCGGACGGAGGACCTTGTCGGTGTCGGCGAGACCGGCCCGGACGGAGAGGACCAGCTCGGCGCGGGGGCCCTTGACCGGGTCGGCGAGCACGGCCGTGGGGTCCGCCATGGGCTGGGACGACATGCCGAGCGTGGCGTAGCGGACGACGTCGCCCTCCTGGCCGCCGCCGGGGAAGCGCAGCACCTCGATCCGGTCGGTACCGAGGAAGGTGACCGCCGCGCGTGCGTCCGGCTCACCCAGCGCACTGAGCAACCGGGCTTCGACCAAGGGAAGAACATCAGGCATGCCGCGAGCATAGAACTCGTGGTGAAGCGGCAAAGCCGCGCCTTGACACGTCGCGTGACTGGTACTGTGGCCCAGCGTTCGGGGCAGCACGCAGAAGCGTCGCGGTCAAGACCCCGACACCTGAAGACTCCCCTACGGGGAACCCCTCCAAACAGAGGGAATCGATCGTCCCTCACGAGGGACCGGCCGGAGGAGGTGGGGCTGGCATGGACCGAAGTCGACCGTGCAGTACCACCCGCTCTTCCGGCCGCTGATGCAGCTGCTCCGGCTCCTCACCACTGCCGCCTCCGCTCGCCTGCGCGCCGTCATCCGGAAGAGCACTTCGTCTCGTTTTGCCTGATCCGATCGATCGATCCGGATCAGCAGCTGAATCAGCAGCGAAGCCGGCCACCGCGACGGTGCGGTGCACCCCGCTTTGTGGACGTGCCGAGCACGTACGGCCAGGACGTCCCCATTCCGGGTGGTTCCACCCGTCACCGGCGCCGTTCGCTGCCCGTCGCGAAGGAGCCTGCCATGTCGATGATCCGTGACCTGCGCGCCGCGGTCCGCCCGTCCCGCGTCTCCCTGCGCAAGGACAGCGGCGCCTACGACACCACCCGCGACCCGGCGACCGCCTCCGCCGTCGTCGACTGCGCCGTCTACCGCGACGGCGCGCGCGTCGAGACGGACACACCGCTCGGCCCCCACCAGGCGATGCGCCAGGTGCGCCGCGACGGCGGGTTCGTGTGGATCGGCCTGCACGAGCCGACCGAGGACGAGTTCGCGGGTATCGCCCGGGAGTTCGGCCTCCACCCGCTGGCCGTGGAGGACGCCGTCCAGGCCCACCAGCGGCCCAAGCTGGAGCGCTACGACGACTCCCTGTTCACGGTCTTCAAGACCATCCACTACGTCGACCACGACGAGCTGACCGCCAACAGCGAGGTGGTCGAGAGCGGCGAGGTCATGTGCTTCACCGGACGGGACTTTTTCATCACCGTCCGGCACGGCGGGCAGGGCTCGCTGCGCGCGCTGCGCCACCGGCTGCAGGACGACCCCGAGCTGCTGCTCAAGGGCCCCTCGGCAGTACTGCACGCCATCGCCGACCACGTCGTCGACGGCTACATCGCGGTCGCCGACGCGGTGCAGGACGACATCGACGAGGTCGAGACGGAGGTCTTCTCGCCCGGCCGCAAGGGCACGCCGCGCGGCACGGACGCCGGCCGGATCTACCAACTCAAGCGCGAAGTACTGGAGTTCAAGCGGGCGGTGGCGCCGCTGCTGCGTCCCATGCAACTGCTCAGCGAGCGGCCGATGCGGCTGGTCGACCCGGAGATCCAGAAGTACTTCCGGGACGTCGCCGACCACGTGGCGCGGGTGCAGGAGCAGGTCGTCGGCTTCGACGAACTGCTGAACTCCATCCTCCAGGCCAACCTCGCCCAGGCGTCCGTCGCGCAGAACGAGGACATGCGCAAGATCACCTCCTGGGCGGCGATCGTCGCCGTGCCGACGATGGTGTGCGGGGTGTACGGCATGAACTTCGACTACATGCCGGAGACGCACTGGAAGTTCGGCTATCCGCTGGTCCTGTCGATCACGGTCGTCATCTGTCTGGGCATCCACCGCACGCTCAAGCGCAACGGCTGGCTCTGACTTCGCCGGCGGGCTCCTGGATAGGCTGACCGCATGACAAGCGAGCTGCTCGGCCAGGCCCTCGTCGAGGAGGCCACCAAGAAGTCCGGCCTCATCTGGGTCAAGGGGTCCGGGGCGCCCGCCCGCGCGCTGTGGCACGTCTGGCACGAGGGTGCCGCGCTCGTCGTCGGCGACGGACCCGGGGAGCAGCCGCTGCCCGGGCTGGCCGACGGGGCCGCGGCCGAGGTGACGGTGCGCAGCAAGGACAAGGGCGGCCGGCTGGTCTCCTGGGCGGCCCGGGTCGTCGAGCTGCCGTCCGGCTCCGAGGCGTGGCAGGCGGCCGTCGCCGACCTCAAGGGCAAGCGCCTGAACGCCCCGGACGGCGAGGCGATGACCGACCGCTGGTCCCGCGAGTGCCGGGTGCTGCGCCTGGAACCGACGGGGGCGACGGCGCCGCTGCCGGACGGTTCGCTGGCCGAGCCACCGCTGCCGAGCCCGGCGACGACGCGCGAGCCGGCCCCGGCGGGGCTGCCGCGCCTGTTGTTCAAGCGCCGGAGGAGGCGTTAGCGCCTCTAGGACGCCGGCAGCTGGCCGCCGTAGTCCAGGGTCTCGTCCTTCGTCGGCTCCTCGAGCGCGAAGTCCTTGTTCCAGTCCGAGAAGCTGAGCGTGCCCGCGCTGCCCGCCCGTACCAGGCGCAGCGGGTACGGCGTGCCCTCCAGGGACACGTCCAGCGAGCCGCCGGAGCCCTGGTCGCCGGTGATCCGGATGGTGCGCAGCCCCGCCTGCTCGTGGCGGCCGTCCGTCTCCACGGTGCCGTGCAGGGTCAGCAGATCGCCGAGGAGGACGTCCTTGTCGGTGAAGCCGCTGAACTTCTGGAACACGGGGTCGCTCTGCGGCACCTTCACGTACTTGTCGGCCAGCTTCTCGGCGGCCTTGGCGTCACCGCCGTCATGGCTCCAGAAACCGGCGTCGGCCTTGAGGAAGAGCTGGTCGCCGACGCGCAGCAGATCGAACGTCGTCCCCTCGGCGGCGACCGATCCGGTGCCGCCGTCGGGCTTCAGCCGCATGTCGAGGCGGTACGTGTTCCCGCCGGCGTCCACGGTGCCGTGCAGGTGCACCGCCCGGGCGGACTCGGCGGCCGTGCGGGTCCGGGTGTGGATCTTGTCGGCCGGGAGTTTCCCCACGCCGTTGGTGCCCGCGTCGGGGTCCTCGCCACTGCATCCCGTCAGCCCCGCTCCCGTCACCACCAGGACGCACACGGCGCCCGTCAGTGCGGCCCTGCGAATTCGGCGCCGGGAAGTCACAGACACAGGTGGGGCTGCCTTTCTGACAGGGGCTGACACGGAGCTGACCGGGGGCCGGGCGGCGTACCGCAGCGTACCGGGGCCGCGGACGGCGGACGGAGCCAGTCCGTCCGCACCGCCCACCAGGGCGGAGCCGTACGGGACGGGCTAGCCTGAAGCCCGTCCGAGCGGGCAATTCGGGAAAGAGACACCGTACGAGTCGGCTCTCACGCATTCTGACGCACGCTCGAGAAAAGGAGCCGCGGCCATGGCAGCGGGCACCCCCCGGATCTTCGTCTCCCACCTCTCCGGCATCGCCGTCTTCGACCCGGCCGGTGACCAGGTGGGACGCGTACGCGATCTGGTCGTCATGCTCCGCGTCGGCCGCAAACCCCCGCGGGTGCTCGGGCTGGTCGTCGAACTCACCACCCGCCGCCGCATCTTCCTGCCCATGACCCGGGTGACCGGCATCGAGTCCGGCCAGGTCATCACGACCGGGGTGCTCAACGTCCGGCGCTTCGAGCAGCGGCCCACCGAGCGGCTCGTCTTCGGTGAGCTGCTCGACCGGCGGGTCACCCTGACGGAGACCGTCGAGGAGGTCACCGTCCTGGACCTGTCGGTGCAGCAGCTGCCCGCCCGCCGGGACTGGGAGATCGACAAGGTCTTCGTCCGCAAGGGGAGGAAGGGCGGGGCCTTCCGGCGCAACAAGGGCGAGACGCTGACCGTCGACTGGTCCGGTGTCACCGGCTTCTCCGTGGAGGAGCAGGGCCAGGGCGCCGAGAACCTCCTCGCCACCTTCGAGCAGCTGCGCCCCGCCGATCTCGCCAACGTGCTGCACCACCTGTCGGCCAAGCGCCGCGCGGAGGTCGCCGCCGCCCTCGACGACGACCGGCTGGCCGACGTGCTGGAGGAGCTGCCGGAGGACGACCAGATCGAGATCCTCGGCAAGCTCAAGGAGGAGCGCGCCGCGGACGTCCTGGAGGCGATGGACCCCGACGACGCCGCCGACCTGCTCGGCGAGTTGCCCGAGGCGGACCAGGAGCGGCTGCTGAGCCTGATGGAGCCGGACGACGCGGCCGACATGCGGCGCCTGATGGCGTACGAGGAGCACACGGCCGGCGGTCTGATGACCACCGAGCCGATCGTGCTGCGGCCCGACGCGACCGTCGCCGACGCCCTGGCCCGCATCCGCAATCCCGACCTGTCCCCGGCGCACGCGGCCCAGGTCTACGTCTGCCGGCCGCCGGAGGAGACCCCGACCGGCAAGTACCTGGGCACGGTCCACTTCCAGCGCCTGCTGCGCGACCCTCCGTACACCCTGGTCGGCTCGATCATCGACGACGACCTGCAGCCCCTGGACCCGGACGCCGCGCTGCCCGTGGTCGCCGGGTTCTTCGCCGCGTACGACATGGTCGCGGCGCCCGTCGTGGACGACTCCGGGGCGCTGCTGGGCGCGGTCACCGTGGACGACGTACTGGACCACATGCTGCCCGACGACTGGCGGGAGACCGAGTACCACCTGGAGGAGCCGTCGGGGGAGGTGGGCGCCGGTGGTGCCTGAGCGCGAGACCCCGCCCCGTGAGCGTGCGGCGTCGGGAGCCACGGCGGCCTCCCGTACCCGGGCCCGCCTGGACCAGCCCCGTGCGCCGCGCCGCCGGCTGCTGCCCGAGTGGGACCCGGAGTCCTTCGGCCGGCTGTCGGAGCGCGTGGCGCGCTTCCTGGGCACCGGGCGGTTCATCGTCTGGATGACCGTCGTCATCATCTGCTGGGTGGTGTGGAACGTGTCCGCGCCGGCCGGCCTGCGCTTCGACGAGTACCCGTTCATCTTCCTGACGCTCGTGCTCTCGCTACAGGCTTCCTATGCGGCCCCTCTGATTCTGCTCGCGCAGAACCGGCAGGACGACCGGGACCGGGTCAATCTCGAGCAGGACCGCAAGCAGAACGAGCGGTCGATCGCCGACACCGAGTACCTGACGCGCGAGATCGCCGCCCTGCGCATCGGCCTCGGCGAGGTCGCGACACGGGACTGGATCCGCTCCGAGCTGCAGGACGTCCTCAAGGACCTGGAGGAGCGGCGCGACGGCCACCACCCCGATCGCGGGGTATTCCCGGCGGACCGCTCGGCGGGGAGTGACGTACACGACCGGTGACGGGGCTTTCCGTGCCCCGTGGGCGGCGCCGTACCATCGTCCCTATGGCTACGGAAGACGCGGTGCGCGAAGCACTGGCGACGGTGAACGACCCCGAGATCAACCGGCCCATCACCGAGCTGGGGATGGTCAAGTCGGTGGGGATCGGTGCGGACGGAGCGGTCGCGGTCGCCGTCTACCTCACGGTCTCCGGCTGTCCCATGCGGGACACCATCACGCAGCGGGTGACGGAGGCGGTCTCCCGGGTGGAGGGTGTCACGCGCGTCGACGTCGAGCTGGACGTGATGAGCGACGAGCAGCGCAAGGAGCTGGCGAACGCCCTGCGCGGCGGCCAGACCGAGCGGGAGGTGCCCTTCGCCAAGCCCGGCAGCCTCACCCGGGTGTACGCGGTCGCCTCCGGCAAGGGCGGCGTCGGCAAGTCCTCGGTGACGGTGAACCTGGCGGCGTCGATGGCGGCGGACGGCCTGAAGGTCGGTGTCGTCGACGCCGACATCTACGGCCACTCCGTGCCGCGGATGCTGGGCGCCGACGGGCGTCCCACCCAGGTCGAGAACATGATCATGCCGCCTTCGGCCAACGGTGTGAAGGTCATCTCCATCGGCATGTTCACCCCGGGCAACGCGCCGGTCGTCTGGCGCGGCCCGATGCTGCACCGCGCGCTCCAGCAGTTCCTGGCGGACGTGTACTGGGGCGACCTGGACGTCCTGCTGCTCGACCTGCCGCCCGGCACCGGTGACATCGCGATCTCGGTGGCGCAGCTCGTGCCGAACGCGGAGATCCTGGTCGTGACCACCCCTCAGCAGGCCGCCGCCGAGGTGGCCGAGCGGGCGGGCGCCATCGCCGTCCAGACCCACCAGAAGATCGTCGGCGTGGTCGAGAACATGGCCGGCCTGCCCTGTCCGCACTGCGGCGAGATGGTCGACGTCTTCGGTACCGGGGGCGGTCAGGCGGTCGCCGACGGCCTGACCCGCACGACCGGCGCCTCGGTCCCGGTCCTCGGCTCCATCCCGATCGACGTCCGGCTGCGCGAGGGCGGCGACGAGGGCAGGCCCGTGGTCCTGTCCGACCCGGACTCCCCAGCGGGCGCGGCCCTGCGCTCGATCGCGGGGAAGCTGGGCGGGCGGCAGCGGGGCCTGTCCGGGCTGTCGCTGGGGATCACCCCGAAGAACAAGTTCTGACGTTCTCCGTGAAGAACGGGTTCCGACGTCCTGCGTGAAGAACGGGTTCCGACGTCCTGCGTACGGCACCGGGGGCGCTGTCCGGGAGGACGGCGCCCCTCGGCCGTGCCGCCGTCCGGCGTACGCGGCCCGGGTGGACGGTGCCCGCGCGGCCGTATCGCCGTCAGGCGTACGCGGCGATGTCCTTGACCACGGAGAAGGCCAGCCCGTAGGCGCTCACGCCCCTGCCGTACGCCCCCAGGTGGACGCCCTGTCCGGTGGAGCCGGCCAGCACCCAGCCGAACTCGGACTCCCGGTAGTGGAAGGACGTGGGCACGCCGTCCACGGGGAGCGACAGCGTCGTCCAGTCGGCCCCTGCGAGGTCGTCCGCGAGGACCCACGCGGTCTCCGTCTGCTGCTCCAGCCAGTCGTCCCGCAGCGAGTGGTCCATCTGGCCGGGCCAGGTGAAGGACAGCAGCCCGACGCCGGCGAGCCAGGCCGCGGAGGACACCGAGGTGGCCTCCAGCAGGCCCGTGCCGTCGGCACTGCGCCGATCGGGGTTGGCCGCGACGGTCACGACGACCGCGAACTTCTCCTTGGCGTCCTGCTCGTCGCCCGCCACGTGCTCGTTGCGCACCGACGGTTCGTCGCCGTGCCCGATCGAGCCGTGCTCCACGGCTCCGTCGGCCGCCGTACCCACCTGCATCAGCCAACGCCGTCCCGTGAAGGCCTCGTCGAGGCCGTACCACGGGAAGGGCGCACGCAGGTAGCCGTCGACCGTACGCCGGCCGGAGGGGACCTGTTGCCCGTCCTCCGCGGCCGGCGTCTGCGCGACTGCCCGACTCGTCGTCTCCATGTGCCCGGACGCCTCCTCGCTCTGGTCGGACCGGAACGGCCCGCCCCCCTTCGGGCGCACTCGTCCGGTCCGCACAACAACTCGGGCAGCATAGCCACACCACCGGCGACTACCGGGAAACCGCCCGGCGCGTGGGTCGCGCGGGCGTCGCCTTCAGGCCCTGCGCGCCGCGTCCACGATGTGATACGCGTCACCATGGAAGGGGGTGTCGGCCCCCGGGGCGCGCCGGAGCCGGCCGGGTGGCCTCAGGTGGCGTCCGCGTCGAAGGGCGGACGGTCGTCGGAGGCGGCGCCCTCGGGCTTCTTCACCATGTCGATGCGACCGCCGGCGGAGCCGGACGAGGACGAGGCGCCGGAGGAGGACTCCGGCTCGCGGCCGTGGACCGCGTCGGTGACCTCGGCCATCTCCTTCTTCAGGTCGAAGCCGTTGCGGATCTCCTTGAGTCCCAGCTCGTCGTTGTCCAGCTGCTTGCGGATGAACGTCTTCGGGTTGAGGTCCTCGAACTCGAAGTCCTTGAACTCGGGGCCCAGCTCCTGGCGGATGTCCTGCTTGGCACTGTCCGAGAACTCCCGGATCTTCCGGATGGTGCGCGTCACGTCCTGGATGACCTTGGGGAGCTTGTCCGGGCCGAACACGAGCACGGCGAGGACGACGAGCGTCACCAGCTCGAGGGCGCCTATGTCATTGAACACCTGAAGCTCCTTGGGATGTCCGGGCCGCCCCCACGGTACCCGCCGATCCTGTCCGGCCGGTACCGTCCCGCGAGCCCCGAGTGCGTGTACGCGGACGCTTTCCGAATTGTTTGCCTTCCTGGCCCCTTGTCGGACCTGTGCCCCGGTTCATTCCCCGCCGGAGGAGCCGAGGAACAGTGAGACGTTCGTCTCCCTGCCGTCACGCAGCAGGGTCAGTTCGAGGCGGTCGCCGGGGCGGTGGGCTCGGGTCCTGACGATGAGTTCCTCGCCGGAGTGCACGCGCCGGCCGTCGACGGCGGTGATCACGTCCCCCGCCTTGAGGCCGGCCTCGGCGCCGGGCCCGCCCGCGGCGACCGCGGGTCCGCCGTCGCCGCCCCGGGTGCCGACGCGGGCGCCGTCGCCGGTGTAGGCCATGTCGAGGGTGATACCGATGACCGGGTGGGTGGCCCTGCCGGTGTTGATCAGCTCTTCGGCGACGCGCTTGCCCTGGTTGACGGGGATGGCGAAGCCGAGGCCTATCGATCCGGCCTGGCCGCCGTCCGCGCCGGCGCTGCCGCTGCCGGCGGACCGGATGGCGGAGTTGATGCCGATGACCCGGCCCTGTGCGTTCAGGAGGGGACCGCCGGAGTTGCCGGGGTTGATGGGCGCGTCGGTCTGCAGGGCGTCGACGTACGACACGTCGCTGCCGTCACCCTCCTCGCCGCCCGCCGTGATGGGCCGTTCCTTGGCGCTGATGATGCCGGAGGTGACCGTGCCGGCCAGGTCGAAGGGGGCGCCGATGGCGACGACGGGGTCACCGACCCGCACGTTGTCGGAGTTGCCGAGGGGCATGGGGGTGAGGCCGCTGACGCCCTTCACCCGGACCACGGCGAGGTCGTATCCGCCGTCTCGGCCGACGATCGTGGCCTCGGCGGTGTCGCCGCCGTTGAAGGTGACGGTGATGCCGCCGCCTGACCCGGCGGGCTCCACGACGTGGTTGTTGGTCAGGATGTGGCCGCGGTCGTCGAGGACGAACCCGGTGCCGGTGCCCGCCGCGTCACCGCCGCTGACGTGGAGGGTCACCACGCTGGGCAGGGCCCGGGCGGCGATCCCCGCGACGCTGTCCGGCGCCCTCTCGGCCGCCTCCTCACCGGCCTGGGGCAGCTCCACGGTCCCCACGCCGCCGTTCCGCTCCAGGTACGCGCCCGCTGCGCCGCCGATGCCGCCGGAGACCAGCGCGATCAGCAGGGCCCCGGCGACGAGCGTCTTCGCGGTCCGGCCGCGTCGTGGTTCCCGCGCCGGTACGGCCGCACCGTTGTGCTGCAGGGACGCGGCGGCGGCCGAGGCGGCCCAGGGGTCGTAGCGCCGCCAGGGGTCGGCGTCCGGGAGCCCGGAGTCCGGCCCGTCGGGCGTCGGCTGCTCCGGTGTCGCCCCCACCGAGGCGGACGACGCCACGACGGCCGCCGACGGCGCATCCGCCGACGCCGGACCGGGACCGGGCACCGCACCCGTGGACGCGGGCGGCACCGCCGCCCCGACAGACACGGCAGGCCCCGCAGACACCGCCGCCCCGACAGACCCCGCAGGCGTCGGCTCCGCCGCACCGGGCACCGGCGGAGCCGGAGGCGGCGCATCCGCCAACGCCGGATCGGGCACCGCACCCGCGGGCGGCACCGCCCCGACGGCTGCCGGGAGGCCCTCGGCCGTCGTGCCGTGCACCTGCGCCGCCGGGTGCTGCACCGGTGGGGCCGGGGCCCAGGGGCCCGGCTCGCCGTACGGCGGGGTGCTGTAGGGGTCGGGCTCGTGCAGCGGCTCGGGGCGCTCGTAGTCGCCCGTGCCGGACGCGTGGCGCGGTGCCGGGCGCTCCAGCTCGAAGTCGCCCCCGCCGGGCTCGTCGTCACCGGTGAGGGCGGGGTGGGCCGCGCGAGGGCGTTCCAGTTCGAAGTCACCGCCGGACGCGTCGTGCGACGAACGGGGACGCGTCCACCGCTTCGCCTTCGTGGGCTTCCCCTCGTTCATGTTCTCCCCCGCAGCCGGCCGCTGGTCGTCGGCCCCAAGGGCTCTGGCGCCACCCCGGATTCAATCAGGTTCCCGGGCCGACGCGCAGGTCCCGGTCAGTGAGCCGGACGGTGGGAGGAGCCGGGAGCGACCGCCGGGTACGGGGAGGGGACCGGGCCGGGGACGGGCGCCGTGAGCAGGCCGGGCGGCCTGACGTCGGTGACCGTCGACCAGGCGCTCAGGGCGAGGGGCGGGACCGCTCCGAGCGGACGTATCAGCGGGGACAGCGCGGCGGCGCCGGCCGTCACCACGGGGGCCGGTGCGGTCCTGGTCCGCTGCCGCGGATCGGCACCCGCGGGGGCCGGCAGCCCGGGCAGCAGCGGCGCGGACATCGCGGTGGGGGCGGCCGGGGTGTCTCCGAGCGCCCGCTGCCCCTGGCCCTGTCCGAGCAGCGGACCGCCCGCACGGCGACGCTGGCCGTCGGGGCTCGTGAGCGCTCCGGTGGTCCGCGCCGGCGTCACGTTGCTGCCGCTGCCCGAGCCGCGCGCCTCCGTGGAGGTGTCCGGCGTGCCGAGGGTGACACCGCCCAGCGCGATCGCGGCCAGCGACACCGCTCCGGCCGCCGCGAACGCGAACCGCAGCCCACGTGAGGACGCCCGCTCCGACTCGTGCCGGCTCACGTCGTGGATACGGAAGCCCCGGCCCGGCGCCGAGGGCGGCAGGACGGAGGAGTGCGGCCGCGCGGGGGCGTAACCGAACTCGAACCGCTCGCCCCGCTTGGTTCCGAAGACCCCGTCGAGGCCGCCGAGACCCGTGGAGAACCCCTCACCGCTCCGCGGCGAACCACCGCCGTCCGTGTCACCGCCCCCGGGAAGCCCCTGGAGGCGGGCCAGGAAGCTCTCGGACGGGGCCGGCGGGGCCGCTTGCGCGAAGACGCTCTTCAACCGGCGCTGCTCGTCGACCTCCGCCTTGCACTTCGGGCAGGTGGCCACGTGCGCCAGAACGCGCTCACGCGCGTCATGACCGAGCTCTCCGTCCACCAGGGCGGAGAGTCGGTCTCCCAGGTGCTGCTCTGCGAGGTGTCCCTCGGGTTCAGGCCGTGACCCACTCACGCGCTCGTGCCCCCTCCTCCCAGTGCGGGAACACGGGTCGCGAACGAGCGACGCTCGGCACGCGCCTTGGGCGAACGGTGCGCAAGTGCCTTGCGCAGCTGGGAGCGGCCTCGGTGGATCCGCGAGCGGACCGTGCCGAGCTTGACGCCGAGGGTCGCGGCGATCTCCTCGTACGACAGCCCCTCGATGTCGCACAGGACGACGGCCGCGCGGAACTCGGGCGCGAGGGTGTCGAGGGCCTGTTGGACGTCCGCGTCGAAGTGGGCGTCGTGGAAGACCTGCTGCGGGTTGGGCTCCCTGCTCGGCAGCCGCTCGGCCGCGTCGTCGCCGAGCGCGTCGAAGCGGATGCGCTGCTTGCGGCGGACCATGTCCAGGAAGAGGTTGGTGGTGATGCGGTGGAGCCAGCCCTCGAAGGTGCCCGGTGTGTAGGTCGACAGCGACCGGAAGACGCGGACGAAGACCTCCTGGGTGAGGTCCTCGGCGTCGTGCTGGTTGCCCGTGAGGCGGTACGCGAGGCGGTAGACCCGGCCGCTGTGCGTGCTGACGATCTCCTCCCAGGTGGGCGGAGTCCACGCCTGCCCGTCCGCGTCGCTGGAAAAAGTCGCGGTCGTGGCGTGCCCCGTGGCGGGGCGGCCGGCGTGGCTGTGGTCAGCAGCGGTGTCGTTCACGGATTTCGGCCTGCCTGCCGATCCGAGGAAGCGCCGCAGCACTCCTCCCCGATCCGCGGGAGCGGCCGCACCTCCCCTGTCGGCTCTGGTGGTGTCCAGTGGAGCCCCTACCATAGCCACCTCGCCCGTTAGCTCCGGATAAGCGGTTTTACGAGAATTTGATCTGGGCTGACACGGCTCGTACGGCTGCGTCAGCACTTGCTCGGCACCGTGCTCCAACGCGCTGCCCCCCGTCGCGGTCCCGGCCGTCGGCCTTCTCCCTGTTGCCCCCTTAAACGACCGGTCCCATCTGCGGGTTCCCGACGCCAACGGATACAGTCACGCCGAGGCAACGACGGGGACAGGAGAGGGTCATTACCGGCAACCGGCAGACGAGCTGGGCGTTCGCCGACGCCTTTGTCGCCGAGGACGACGCGCTGCTCTGGGCACGCGACCGGGCCCGCGAGGCGGGCCTGCACTCGGTGACCCCGGGGACGGGCTCCGCGCTGGGACTGCTCGCCGCCGCCGTGGACGCCAAGGCGGTCGCGGAGATCGGCACCGGCTGCGGTGTCTCCGGCATCCATCTGCTGCACGGGATGCGGCCGGACGGCGTACTGACCACGGTCGACCCGGAGCCGGAGCACCAGCAGTTCGCCCGCCAGGCCTTCCGGGCCGCGGGCTTCGCCAGCAACCGGGCCCGGTTCATCCCGGGCCGCGCCCTGGACGTCCTGCCCCGGCTCGCGGACGCCGGCTACGACCTCGTCTTCTGCGACGGCGACCGCCTGGAGTACCTGGACTACCTCGCGGAATCGTTGCGCCTGCTGCGCACCGGAGGGCTCGTCGCCTTCGAGGGCGTCTTCGGCGCCGGCCGGACGATCGACTCCGGACCGCAGCCCACCGAGGTGCTGCGCCTGCGGGAGCTGCTGCGCGCGGTCCGGGAGAGCCAGGAGCTGGTGCCGTCGCTGCTTCCGGTGGGCGACGGGCTGCTGTGCGCCGTCAAGCGGTGATTCCCCCGGCCCCGGACCGTGGTGATTCCCTTGGCCCCGGCCCGTGAGGGCTCGGGGAAAAACCCGGGAAAACGCGCGGTGAAACAGGAAATCAATCGCCCCGGCACCATGCGCGGTACCGGGGCGACTGAACGGGTAATGGTCGCTCGCGCGTCAGCCGACGACCTTCTTGAGGGCGTCGCCGAGCGCGTCGGCCTCGTCGGGGGTCAGCTCGACGACGAGTCGACCGCCGCCTTCGAGCGGAACGCGCATGACGATGCCCCGCCCCTCCTTGGTCACCTCGAGCGGGCCATCGCCCGTCCGCGGCTTCATGGCCGCCATGCTCGTTCCCCTTCCTGATACCAGCTCACCGTCACCGCCGACGGCCCGTGAGGGCACGCGCAGTCCGGCCCGGACGCGCGACACCGGCATCGAACACATTGCTTCCCAGCCATTATCCCGCATCCCAGGACCCGATGACCAACATCGGCCGGCATCGCTTGGGCAACGCGCGCGAGCAAAACCACTCAATTCGGCGATGTGACTGCGATACTGCGCGCCCTCGCCCCCTCAGCCGAATGGATACGGACCGGATTCCTTAGACACAGGTCACATCTCCGGAGCGGTCCGGCGCCGGGGATCTCCGTCATGCTGTCTCCCGGACACACACGTACGACTACGACGCGGAGGGGAAACCATGGCCGACACCGTGCTCCACGAGGTGAGCGACGGGCTCGCGACGATCACGCTGAACCGCCCCGAGGCGATGAACGCGCTGGACATCGAGACCAAGGTCGCGCTCCGGGACGCGGTGCGCTCCGCGGCGGACGACGACACCGTGCGGGCGGTCCTGCTGACCGCCGCCGGGGAGCGGGCGTTCTGCGTCGGCCAGGACCTCAAGGAGCACGTCGGGCTGCTGGCCTCCGACCGGGAGACGGGCTCCGGCCGGACCATGAGCACGGTGCGGGAGCACTACAACCCGATCGTGCGGGCGCTCACCGAGGCCCGTAAGCCGGTGGTCGCCGCGGTGAACGGCGTGGCGGCCGGGGCCGGCTTCGGGTTCGCGCTGGCGGCCGACTACCGGGTCGTCGCGGACACGGCGGCCTTCAACACGTCCTTCGCGGGGGTCGCGCTCACCGCCGACTCGGGGATCTCCTGGACGCTGCCGCGCGTCGTCGGCCCCGGGCGCGCCGCCGACCTGCTGCTCTTCCCGCGCAGCATCGGCGCCCGGGAGGCGTACGAGCTGGGCATCGCCAACCGGATCGTCCCCGCCGCCGACCTGCGCGCCGAGGCCGAGCGGGCGGCGCGGGCGCTGGCCGAGGGGCCGACGGTGGCGTACGCGGCGCTGAAGGAGGCGATGGCGTACGGGCTGACGCACTCGCTCTCCGAGACGCTGGAGAAGGAGGACGAGCTGCAGTCGCGGGCGGGCTCCTCGGAGGACCACGCGATCGCGGTGCGGGCGTTCGTCAACAAGGAGAAGCCCACGTATCTGGGCCGGTGAGCCCCGGCGCCGGGGGGCGGGGGGCCGGACGGCTCAGGCCCGCCGCGCCACGCACGCCGCCAGGTGGTCGTCGACCAGGCCGCACGCCTGCATCAGCGCGTACGCCGTCGTCGGGCCGACGAAGCGCAGGCCGCGCTTCTTCAGCGCCTTGGACAGCGCCGTGGACTCCGGTGTGACGGCCGGGACGTCGGCGAGGGTCTTCGGGACCGGGCGTCCGGCCGGGTCCGGGGCGTGCGACCAGATCAGTTCGTCCAGCGCGCCGGGGACCCACCCGGCCAGCTCGCGCGCGTTGGCGAGGGTCGCGTCGATCTTCGCACGGTTGCGGATGATGCCCGCGTCGGCGAGCAGGCGCTCGCGGTCCTCGTCGGTGAAGGCCGCCACCCTGGCGATCTCGAAGCCGGCGAACGCCGCGCGGAAGCCGGGGCGGCGGCGCAGGATGGTGATCCAGGACAGGCCGGACTGGAAGGCCTCCAGGCTGAGGCGTTCGTACAGGGCGTCGTCGCCGTGGACCGGGCGGCCCCACTCCTCGTCGTGGTACGCCACGTAGTCGGCGGTGGACAGGGCCCACGGGCAGCGCGGCGCGCCGTCCGGTCCCGCGACGGCCTCCCCGGCGCTCACGGCCGCTCCTCGCGGCCCGGCTCCTCCATGGACACGTGGCCGGGGACGACGGCGGCGCGGGCGCCGTCCAGCGCGGACTCCAGGTCGGCGATGCGGGCGTCGCGCTCGGCGAGTTCGGCGCCGAGGCGGCCGAGGGCGTCGTCGACGTCCGCCATGCGGTAGCCGCGGACGACGAGCGGGAAACGGAGCCGCTCCACGTCCGCACGGCCGACCGGGCGGTCCGGGGGCAGGGAGTCCCGCAGCCGCTCGGGGGCGGCGTCGGGCAGCGGCCCGCTGTCGCCGCCGCTCACCACGGCGAGCGTCACCGCGGCGACCACGGCGGCCAGGGCGACGACGAGGAACAGGAACATGACCATCGCTGGGGCCCCCATGGTCGGGTCGAGCGCGGCGATCGCGTGATCCGGCGGATCGCTTCGCTGGTGGGATCGGAGTCGGATCGGGAGTCGGGCGTGCGGAGCAGGAGTCGGTTGTGTCGGGTCCGATCGTGCCATGCGAGTCTGGCAGCCGGGGCCGCAGGCGGCCGAAGGCCGGTCCCCGAGGCCGAACGCGGGACGGGAGAACGGTGTGGACGAGGAGATGTCACAGGGGATGCTCAGGCTGGGCAGGCGCGCGTTCGCGGCGCACGAGCCGGTGGTCATGGCGATCGTGAACCGGACCCCGGACTCCTTCTACGACCAGGGGGCGACCTTCCACGACGAGCCCGCCCTCGCCCGGGTGGAGCGGGCCGTGGCCGACGGTGCCGCGATCATCGACATCGGCGGGGTGAAGGCCGGACCCGGGGACGAGGTGTCGGCCGAGGAGGAGGCACGGCGGACGGTGGGGTTCGTCGCGGAGGTGCGGCGGCGGTTCCCCGATGTCGTGATCAGCGTGGACACCTGGCGGCACGAGGTCGGCGAGGCGGTGTGCGAGGCCGGGGCGGACCTGCTGAACGACGCGTGGGGCGGCGTCGACCCGAAACTCGCGGAGGTCGCCGCGCGGTACGGGGCGGGGCTGGTGTGCACGCACGCGGGCGGCGCCGAGCCGCGGACACGGCCGCACCGGGTGGCCTACGACGACGTCATGGCCGACATCCTGCGGGTGACGCTGGGGCTGGCCGAGCGGGCGGTGGCCCTGGGGGTGCCGCGGGAGTCGGTGCTGATCGACCCCGGGCACGACTTCGGGAAGAACACGCGGCACAGCCTGGAGGCGACGCGACGGCTCGGCGAGATGGTGGACACGGGGTGGCCGGTGCTGGTGTCCCTGTCCAACAAGGACTTCGTCGGGGAGACCCTGGACCGGCCCGTGAAGGAGCGGGTGCTCGGAACGCTGGCGACGACGGCGGTGTCGGCGTGGCTGGGGGCGCGGGTCTACCGGGTGCACGAGGTCGCGGAGACGCGGCAGGTACTGGACATGGTGGCGACGATCGCGGGGCACCGGGCACCCGCGGTGGCCCGGCGGGGGCTGGCGTAGGCGGGGCGGGGCCGGTACGGGCCGACGGGGTCACGGGCGCGCGCAGTCCGACGACCGACGCAGGCCGGGCAGAAGCCGACGCAGGCGGAACAGGGCCCGGAGACGGGCCGGACGACGGCTGAGGCCGGGGCGGGGTCCGGAGCGCCGCCGCGGGCCGGCGGGGGGCCGGGGCTGGGTGGTGGGGGCCCTGGCGGGGTGGTTCGCACCGCCGTCCTCACCCGCCCCGCCGTCCTCACCCGCGCCGGCCCCGGGGCTTCGTCTCCGGCCCCCGTCCGGAACCCGCTAGCGCCCCGCCTCCTTCGAGACCAGGGCGACCGCCTCGTCCACGTCGTCCGTGACGTGGAAGAGCAGCAGGTCCTTCTCCGCGGCCTTGCCCTGGGCGACCAGCGTGTTGCGGAGCCAGTCGACCAGACCGCCCCAGTACTCGGTGCCGAACAGGACGATGGGGAAGCGTGTCACCTTCTGGGTCTGCACCAGGGTGAGGGCCTCGAAGAGCTCGTCGAGCGTGCCGAGGCCGCCGGGCAGGACCACGAACCCCTGCGCGTACTTCACGAACATCATCTTGCGGACGAAGAAGTACCGGAAGTTCAGGCCGATGTCGACGTACGGGTTGAGCCCCTGCTCGAAGGGCAGCTCGATGCCGAGGCCGACCGACGTGCCCTGCGCCTCCAGGGCGCCCTTGTTGGCCGCCTCCATGGCGCCGGGTCCGCCGCCGGTGATGACCGCGAAGCCCGCCTCCACCAGGCCGCGTCCGAGCCGCACGCCCGCCTCGTACTCCGGTGAGTCGGCCGCCGTGCGGGCGGAGCCGAAGACGCTGATCGCGGCCGGGAGTTCGGCGAGCGTGCCGAAGCCCTCGATGAACTCCGACTGGATGCGCAGCACGCGCCACGGGTCGGTGTGGACCCAGTCCGACGGGGCACGCTCGTCCAGCAGGCGCTGGTCCGTGGTGCTCCCCTGGACCTGGTCCCGCCGCCGGAGGACGGGGCCCAGGCGCTGCTCCTCCGGTGGCCGCTTCTTGCCCTCCGGGTTGCCAGTAGCCATGCGCGCTCCCTCCAGTTGCAGGTTCGTCCACCTCAGCGTAGATCCACGCGGGTTACGTACGAGGGACCTCAGCATGTCCACCACGCGCCGCGCCAAACCAAGGGGTGATCAGGCCGTCAGCCAGGACCGCAGGCGCTCCTCCCCCGCGAGGATCCTGGCCGTGTCGACCCGCTCGTCGCGCTTGTGCGCCAAGTGCGGGTTGCCCGGACCGTAGTTGACGGCCGGGACGCCGAGCGCCGAGAAGCGCGACACGTCCGTCCAGCCGTACTTGGGCTGCGGGGTGCCGCCCACCGCCTCGATGAAGGCCGCCGCGGCCGGGTGGGACAGCCCCGGCAGGGCCGCACCGCTGTGGTCGTCGACCACGAACTCCGCCACCCCGCAGTCCGCGAAGACCTCGCGCACGTGCGCGAGCGCCTCCTGCGCGCTGCGGTCGGGGGCGTAGCGGAAGTTGACCGTGACCACGCACTCGTCGGGGATGACGTTGCCCGCCACCCCGCCGGTGATGCCGACCGCGTTGAGGCCCTCGCGGTACTCCAGGCCGTCGATCACCGGGTGGCGCGGCTCGTAGGCCGCCAGGCGGGCGAGGATCGGGGCGGCGGCGTGGATGGCGTTGGAGCCCATCCAGGAGCGCGCCGAGTGCGCCCGCTCGCCGGTCGTCCTCAGCAGCACCCGGAGCGTGCCCTGGCAGCCGCCCTCCACCTGTCCGTCCGACGGCTCCAGCAGTACCGCGAAGTCGCCCTCCAGCCACTCGGGGTGCGCCTCGGCGACGTGCTTCAGCCCGTTCAGCTCGGCGGCGACCTCCTCGTTGTCGTAGAAGACGAAGGTCAGGTCGCGGTTGGGGGCCGGTACGGTCGCCGCGACGCGCAGCTGGACCGCGACGCCGGCCTTCATGTCGCAGGTGCCGCAGCCCCACAGGACGCCGTCCTCGTCCAGCCGGGACGGTACGTTGTCCGCGATCGGAACGGTGTCAATGTGACCGGCCAGGATCACGCGCTCCGCCCGGCCCAGGTCCGTGCGCGCCACGACGTTGTTGCCGTACCGCTCGACCGCCAGGTGCGGCAGGGCGCGCAGGGCGCTCTCGATCGCGTCCGCCAGCGGCTTCTCCGTGCCGCTCTCGGAGGGGAGGTCGACGAGCCGCGCGGTCAGCTCCGCGGCGTCCAGCGTGAGGTCAAGCGGGGTATCGGCCATGGCCCCGACCCTAGCGCCCCCGCCCTCGCGGGCACTGTCCGCGCTCGGCGTACACCACTCCCTACCCTCCAGTACCTTGTACGCGTGCTTCAGCCGTCGCCACCCCGCAAACGCCATGGCCGCCTCCTCCGTTCCGGAGCGGCCCTCATGGTCCTGCTCGCGGTCGCCGGTTACCTCGCAGTGCAGTACGTCACCGGGGGCGCGGGCGCTCCCGGCTGCCGGGTCGTCTCGGACGGGGACGGCCGGGCGACGTACGAGTTCACGCCGGAGCAGGCGGTGAACGCGGCGACGATCACCGCCGTGGGCACCGCGCGCGACCTGCCGGAACGCGCGGTGGCGATCGCGCTGGCGACCGCGTTGCAGGAGTCGTCGCTGCGCAACATCGACCACGGCGACCGCGACTCGCTCGGCCTGTTCCAGCAGCGCCCCTCGCAGGGCTGGGGCACGCCGGAGGAGATCATGGACCCGGCGTACTCGGCGGGCATGTTCTACGACCACCTGGTCGAGGTGCCCGGCTACACGCGCCTCCCGCTGACCGTCGCCGCGCAGCGCGTGCAGCGCAGCGGTTTCCCGCAGGCGTACGCCAAGCACGAGCCGGACGCCACGCTGCTCGCCGCCGCGCTGACCGGACGGTCGGCGGCGACCCTGACCTGCGAGGGACGACCCGGTGCGACCGGGACCAGGGGCCCGGACGCGGTCCGCGCGGCGCTCGTACGGGACTTCGGCCGGGACGTCCTCCAGCCCGCCGGCGCGCAGGCGGACACCGCGACCGCGAAGCCCTCGCCCCCGGCGGCCGCGGGCGGCTCCGACGGGCGGACCGTCACGCTGCCCGTGACCGCGGGCGGCGGCACGGACACGGACCTGAGCCCGGAGCGGCGCGGCTGGCAACTGGCGCACTGGGCGGTGGCGAACGCCTCGTCGCTGCACATCCAGCGGGTCTCCTATGCGGGCCGGGAGTGGACCGCGGGAAACACCGCCAGCACGTGGCGCCCGACGGATGCGGGCGGCACCCAGGGCGCGGAGCGGTCCGGGGGCCCGGTCCGGATCACCTCCGCGCGGTAGCGCTCGCGCGTACGAGCCGTCACTCCCGGGGGTTACCCGCGTCGGCGGCGGGGCGGTGCGGGCCACGGGGGTCCGCGAGGTCGCCTCGCATCCCGTGGAGCCCAGACGGACCAAGGGCCGCAAGGGTTCGGGGGCCGCTACGACGGGCTCCCTTTTGCCCGTTTTTCTGTGCACCTGATAATGCGACGCATTACCAAGTCTTTACGTTGGGCCGCCGCAACCTTCGCGGCCTTCGAGCGGTAGTCACTGCGTCCGCGCCCGGCCGATCACTCCGCCGGGTGCGGTCGGATCACCCATCGTTGACTTCCGTCGAAGGAGCATCATGTCCCTCCCCCTGACCCGCCGGATCGCCCGTGCCGCGCTGCTCGTCGCTGCGGGAGCGGCCGCCGGGGTCGGTGCGGCCGGCTCCGCCAGCGCGGCTCCCGAACTGCCCGCCACCCCGAACCTCGGGGGACTGACCGCCCTGGACGGGGCGAACGTCGGCAGCACCGTCGACGCCGCGGCCCAGAACATCACCGAGACCGCGGACGACACCGGCGGCAAGGCCGTCAGGAAGACCACGCCCGTGGCGCAGAAGACGGCCGGGGACGCGGCCGGCTCCGCCGGGGACATCGTCGGCGACACCGCGCAGACCGCCACGAAGGGCGGCCTGCCGACGGACGCGCTGGGCAAGGGCGGGCTGCCGGCCACCGGATCGCTGCCGGTCCAGGGGCTGCCGCTCGGCTGACGACAGCCGGCTGACGACGGCCGATTCCGGCCGGTGCGGCGGGGGGGGGGGGGGGGGGGGTGGGTTAAGGCCTCGTGCGTACCGCCGCCTCGTGCGTACCGCCGGACCGTCAGGCGCCGCACGGCCTGCGGGGTCCGGTGTTTCCGGGCCCCGCCGCCTCGTGCGTACCGCCGGCCCCTGCGTACCGCCGGACCGTCAGGCCGCCAGGCGCCGCACGGCCGCGTGGACGCGTTCGTCCGTCGCCGTGCAGGCGACGCGGACGAAGTTCCCGCCCGCCGGGCCGTAGAAGTCGCCGGGGGCCACGAGGACGCCGCGCTCGGCCAGGTGGGCCACGGTGTCCCAGCAGGAGGCGTCGCGGGTGGCCCAGAGATAGAGGCCGGCCTCGCTGTGCTCGATGCGGAAGCCGTGGCCGAGCAGGGCCTCGCGCAGGGCCGTGCGGCGGGCCGCGTAGCGCTCGCGCTGGACGCGGACGTGCTCGTCGTCGCCGAGGGCCGCCACCACGGCCGCCTGCGTCGGCGCGGACGTCATCATGCCGCCGTGCTTGCGGATCTCCAGGAGCGGGCCCAGCACCGCCGGGTCGCCCGCCAGGAAGGCCGCGCGGTAGCCCGCGAGGTTGGAGCGCTTGGAGAGCGAGTGGACGGCCACCAGACCGTCGTGGGAACCGCCGTTGACGTCCGGGTGCAGGACGGAGACCGGGTCGGCCTCCCAGCCCAGCTCCAGGTAGCACTCGTCGGAGGCCACGAGGACGCCGTGCTCGCGCGCCCAGGCCACGATGCGGGTCAGCTCGGACTTCGACAGGACCTTGCCGGTCGGGTTCGACGGGGAGTTGAGCCACAGCAGCCGCAGACCCGCCGGGTCCAGCTCGGTCGGGTCGTCGTACGCCTCGTACTCCGCGCGGGCCAGACGCGCGCCGACCTCGTACGTCGGGTAGGCCAGGCGCGGGAAGGCCACCCTGTCGCCGGGGCCGAGGCCCAGCTGGGTCGGGAGCCAGGCGACGAGTTCCTTGGAGCCGACGACGGGCAGGACGTGGCGGTGGGTGACGTCGCGGGCGCCGAGGCGGTGCCCGACCCAGCCGGTGATCGCGTCGCGCAGGGCCGTGGTGCCCCAGACCGTCGGGTAGCCCGGGGAGTCCGCCGCGTCCGCCAGGGCCTTCTGGATCACTTCGGGGACCGGGTCGACCGGGGTGCCGACCGAGAGGTCGACGATGCCGTCGGGGTGCGCGGCGGCCGTCTTCCTGTACGGCTCCAGCCTGTCCCAGGGGAAGGCCGGAAGGCGGTCGCGCAGCGACGGCGGGGCGGGGCGGCGGGCGACGGGCGGGGGGTCGGAGACTGCGGACACGGTTCCTGGCTCACTTTCCTCGGTGCGGCCGGTGCGGCGCTCGTACGGCCACACGCCTCGGTCCCGCACGGCACCGATCGGGGGTGATCAGCCGTACGGGACCGAGGCGGCGCGGTGCGGGCCGCTCCTACTGGTTCTGCGGCGGCAGCCCGGCGACGAAGGGGTGGTCGCGCTCGATCAGCCCCAGCTTGCTGGCACCACCGGGCGAGCCGAGCTCGTCGAAGAACTCGACGTTCGCCTTGTAGTAGTCCTTCCACTCCTCCGGAGTGTCGTCCTCGTAGAAGATCGCCTCGACCGGGCAGACCGGCTCACAGGCACCACAGTCGACGCATTCGTCCGGGTGGATGTACAAGGACCGCTGGCCCTCGTAGATGCAGTCGACCGGGCACTCCTCGATGCACGCCTTGTCCTTCACGTCGACACAAGGCTGCGCGATGACGTAGGTCACGCTGTCGTTCCTCCTCGATAGGGCGCTGGCGGGCCTCCTCAGGCTCCGCCGCCTGGCGCGCGGGAGCGCGGCGTCGTCGATGCCCGCCCCTAGTATCTCCGTTCTTGGGCACGATCCGAACAGGAGGGGTGGACCGACCCGTGGAAATCTCCGCCGCTGGGCGTCTAGAGGTCCGCATCACCGCTGCTGACGTGGGCAAACGAGTCTCCGTACGGCGCTTGAGCGAAACTGGTGCGGCGGGTGAGAAGTTCACCGACACGGTCGGTGTTCTCACATCATGGGACGACGGTGTGCTGCTGATCACACGGAAGAGTGGTGAGAGCGTGCGCATCCTCGAATCCGCGCTGGTCGCGGGCAAGGTGGTGCCGTCCGCCCCCGCCCGCCGGCGCGGTCCCGCCGCCACCTACGAGGAGCTGGCGCGCTCGGCCTCACGGGCCTGGCGGCCGGTGGAGAGCGAGTGGCTCGGCGGGTGGGAGCTGCGGGCCGCCGCCGGGTTCACGCGGCGGGCCAACTCCGTGCTGCCGCTCGGCGATCCGGGCCTACCGCTCGACGAGGCGCTGACCGCCGTACGCCGCTGGTACGGCGAGCGCGGCCTGCCCGCCTACGTCCAGACCGCCACCGGCGCCGAGGGCACGCAGGAGCTGCTCTGCGGCGAGCTGGAGCGGCGGGGCTGGGTGCGGGAGGTGACGGCCGAGGTGTGGACCGGCGCACTGGCACCGGTCGCCGACCGGGCGGAGGGCACCGGTGTGGTCCTGGCCCGGGAGGCGGACGGGGCCTGGCTGGCCCGCTACCGGCGCAAGGGCGTGAGCGACGTGGCCCTGCGGGTGCTGGGGTCGGGCGCCTCCCGCGAAGACGGCGGGGCGGGACCCTCGGTGTGGTTCGCCACGGTGCCCGGACCGGACGTACCGGCCGCCGTCGGACGGTGTGCCGTGGACGGCCGGTGGGCCTCCTTCGCGGCCGTCGAGGTCGACCCCGCGCAGCGGCGCCGGGGACTGGCCACCGCCGTGATGGCGGCGCTGGCCCGGCGGGCGCTCGACGAGGGCGCGTCGGCGGCCTGGCTCCAGGTCGAGGCGGACAACGCTCGGGCACGGGCGCTGTACGCCGGGATGGGCTTCGCGGCGCACCACGCCTACCACCACTACCGGGAACCGGCGAGTGCCGGGACGGACCGGTGACCGATCTCCGCGAAAGGGCACGAGCCGGCCATGCGTCACCCTCATCCCCCGTCACCGGAACGCTCCGCCGAAGTGCGGCGGCGCTTCGCCGAGGAGGCGCGGTCCGAGCGGCCCGACCTGGCGACGCTCTGCCTGCTGGTGGGCGCGGAGGCGGACGGGGCGCTGGACGAGGCGGGCCTGGACGCCGCGCAGATGGAGCTCGACCGGCTGGCCGGACAGCTGCCGTTCCGGCCGGGCGCGCCGCGGGCCTGGGCGGTGGCGTTGCGGGACCTGCTCGGCGAGCGGTACGGGTTCCACGGGGTCGCGGCGGACTACCGGCGGCTGGAGTCGTCGTTGCTGCACGAGGTGCTGCGGCGCCGGCGCGGGCTGCCGATCATGCTGTCCGTGGTGTGGCTGGAGGTGGCCCGGCGGGCGGGGGCTCCGGTGTACGGGGTCGCGCTGCCGGGGCACTTCGTGGTCGGGTTCGGTCCGGAGCGCGGCCCGGAGGAGGAGCGGGTGCTCGCCGATCCGTTCGACGGCGGGCGGGTGCTCGGCGGGAGCGACGCGGAGGCGCTGGTGGCGGGGGCCACGGGGGCCGGCCCGCGGCCCCCGCTGATGGAGCCCGCGGCGCCGCTGGACGTGGTGGCGCGCATCCTGAACAACGTCCGGGCGTGGGCGGCGGCCCGGCCGGAGCGGTCGGACGTCGGGCTGTGGGCGATCGAGCTGGCGCTGCTGCTGCCGGCGCACGCGGCGCGGTTGCGCTACGAGCGGGCCCGGTTGCTGGTGCAGCGGGGGGAGTTCTCGGCGGGGGCCGGTGAGCTGGAGGCGTACGCCGAGGTGGTGGCCGCGGTGGACGAGACGGTCGCGGAGCAGGTGCGCGGGGAGGCCCGGGCGGCCCGCGCCCTGCTCAACTGAGGAGGCGGCCGGCCCGCCGCGGGGCGCCGGCGTCGTACGGCCGCCGCCGGTCGCGGGGTACCGCTCGCCCCGTACGGCGGGTCGGTCGCACCCCGTGGGACCGGTCCCGCCCGCCGTACGACCGGTTCGTCGCACCCCGTACGACCGGTTTCACGACGGCGGGGGCGTCCGGCGGGTGCCGGGCGCCCCCGTCGTCGCGTGGTGTCAGCTCGGGTCGGTCTCGATGACCGCCACGCGGTCGGTCTCGCTCTTCAGGGCCTGGCGCAGGGCGCCGTAGACGTCCTCCGGGGTGACGGGCGTCTTCTCCCCGGTGGCGCGGGTGATGAGCACACCGTCGAACGCTCCGCCGTACAGCTCCTCGAGGGCGTCCAGGTCGGGCTTGTCGACCAGTTTGCCGTTGACGGCCGTGACCCTGAGGAACTTCCAGAGCGACTTCTCCGGACTCATCGGGACGGAGTGCGCCGCGTCGGTCTGCACGGTCACGTTGCCCGACATCGCCGGCTCGGCGAACTCCTTCAGCATCCGGTCGACCTCGGCCTTGGAGACCGTGGGCTGCTGCGTGGTCGTCGGCACGCTCACCGGGGTGGCGGTGCCCGTCTCCACCTGGGTCCGGTACGCCGCCTGGACGGCCTCGGTCGACTTGTCGACGTCGATGCCCTTGCCGGCCTTGCCGTACACGGGGACGGCCTTGCCGGACTCGAACTCGATGGTGCCCTCGGTCACCGACCCGGCTCCGCCGGCGGCCTCCTCCAGGGCGGCGTGCAGCTTCTCCTCGTCGACGGGCATGACCGGCTCGACGACCCGCTGCTGCCCGAAGAGCGAGCCGATCACGGAGACCGGGTTGTAGTCGCTCTTCGCCGCCGAACTCGCCGTGGCCTGGGTGTCGAGCTGCAGGCCCGCCTGGTCCGGCTTCAGGGAGACGGTCTCGCCGTCCACCGTGATCCTGAGCGGCTTGCCGGCGCGCGCGGACAGGACGTCGTCCAGCTTCTCCACGGCGTCGTCGCGCGTGCCGCCGCCGATGTCGACGCCGAGCACGCTGGTGCCCTTCGGCACGTCCGAGCGGTTCATGAGCAGGCCGGCGCCGTAGGTGACACCGGCGACCACGACCAGGCCGCCGACGAGCAGCGGGAGCTTGCCGCGGCCCTTCTTCCCGGCCGGCTTGGCGGAACCCGCCGGGGAGGCGGAGACCGGTTCGGAGCGCTTCGGCGGCGGCCCGTCGGCCGGCGCGTCCTGGAACGGTGCGCTCCGGTCGCTCGGCACCACGGGGATGCCGCTGGTGACGGTGTTCCCGGAGACGTTGTCCGGGTTGCCGTAACCGGGAGGGACCTGCTTCTGCGGGGTGAGGATCGCGGTGTCGTCACTGAGCCCGCCGCCCGGGCCGCGCCGGGCCGCGCCGGGGCTCCGGGACACGCCCGGGGCGCCGGGACCGCGCGGGCCGTCGGGGGCGCCCGGGCCGCGCAGTCCGCCCGGCCCGCCGGGGCCACCCGGACCGTCGGGAGCGGGTCCGCGCTGTCCGTCGGGTGCGCCGGAGTGGGCGGACCCGCCCGGCACGCCGGGACCGGCCGCCGGGGAAGGCGTCAGCGGGCCGTTCCCGGTGACCGGGCCGCCCGTCGGGCCCGCGGGGCCGCCGCCGTACGGGGACGGCCCGTTCGGACCGTGCTGCGCGTCGCGGGCGCCCGCGCCGAGGTCGCCCTGCCCGCTCCCCGGGACGTACGGCAGGTCGTCGCGGCGTGGTGCGGGGCCGCCGTCGGCACCCGGACCGGTGCCGTTGCCGCCGTTGCCCAGCGGCCCGGCCGCCAGCGCCTCGGTCACGTCGAAGGAGCCGGTGCCGCCGCCGTGGCCGGGCGCCACGGGGCCGCCGGTCGCGCCGGTGGGACCGGCACCGTCGGTGGACCCGGGCCGGGAGCCGCCCGGCACGTTCATGGAGCCGACGACGCCGCCGGGACGGCCGCTCCCGCCACCCGGTCGCGCACCGGCACCGGCACCGGCACCGGGAGTGCCCGCGCCCGGACCGCCCGCCGCCGCCGCCGAACCGCCGGGCTGACCGGCGCCGTTGGTGGACCCGCCGCCCTGGGCGCCCTGGGCGGGACCGGACTTGCGCGGCGCGAACCAGTCACTGGTCGGCCCGGCGTGCTGCACGGGCTCGGCGGGAGCCTCGCCGGCGCCCGCGGGCACGGCCGCGCCCGGCTCGGGCCGCTCGGCCGTCCCCGCGTCGACGGCGTCGGACTCGGCGTCCGGAACGGGCTTGCGCATGACGACCGGCGGGATGGGCCGCGACCCGGGGATGTTGATCCGGATGCGGGTCGTCAGCGTCGTCTCGGTCTTGCGCTCCCCCGGCCGCGAGGCCGAACGGCCCGCGTCCGCACCGGCGTCGGGAGCCGTGGGTGTCCCGTAGGGCGGGGTGCCCGAGGGGTATGCGGCTCCGCCGCGCCCGTGGGGCCCGGAGGACGAACTGTCAGTTTCACGACTCAAGGCAGGTTCTCCCGGTTGGCTCCGCCGCCCGCCACCCCTTCGCAGCGGGCGGCTCGGCGGCGCGCACCACCATACTGGCCACTTCTGGCGCGTATCCCGTGACCACCGGGAAACCCGCACGGGACGCGCACGCCGGTGCCGTGGCAGAGGTACGTCACTTGCGAAGTCGGCCGCCGTCGCCGTCCGGTTGCCGCACCGGCGCGAGGGTGGCGCACATCACAGCGACGGCGATCCCGCCCAGCAGGAAGAGGTAGGAGCCGCTGCCCGCGGCGAAGAGGAAGTCGCCCTCGGGACGGCTGGTGGTGAGCAGCACCACGGCGAGCGCCCAGCCCGCGGCGGGCGCGACCGCCCCGCTGCGGCGCCCCACGGCCCGGCCCGCGCCGAGGCAGAGACCCGCCTCCGCGGCCAGCGCGAGCAGCAGCCCGCCCGGGAACCACCCGGGCTGCACCAGCGCCCCCGCGACCCCGACCACGGCACCGAGCACGAAGAGGCCCAGGTGGAGGGCGGCCCGCCCGAGGGACGGCGCGCGCGGGGGCTGGGCCAGGGCGGAGACCGTCGGCCCGGTGCGCCCGCTCACGACGCCTCCTCGGCGGCGATCCCGGCGAAGAGGTCGTCCTCGCGTCCGTCCCCGCCCCCGGGGCCCCGCTCACCGCGCACCAGCTCGTAGTACTCGGTGGTGAAGAGGGGCTGGGCCAGTTCGTTGGAGAGGACGAAGCAGGGCCCGGCCACGGTGATCTGGGTGGCGTGCGCGCGCATGGCGGCGGTCTTGGCGGCGTGCGCGTCGCCGTCGCCGCGGATCTCGGTGGTGATCCGCTCGTCGTCGACGACTCCCGGTACGTCCTCGACGCCGGCCGCCTTCTCGAAGGGCAGCGCGGGCAGCTCCCGGTCCAGCCGGGTGAAGGCGTCCTCGGCGACGGTGCGCGGCACGCGGTTCCAGTAGACCTTGGCGACCGGGCACCCGGCCTCGGCCGCCAGTTCCACCGCCCGCATGGCGACGCGGTGGGCCTGGATGTGGTCGGGGTGGCCGTAGCCGCCGTCGGGGTCGTAGGTGACGAGGACCTGGGGCCGTACCTCGCGGATCACGTCGAGGAGGAGTCCGGCGGCCCGGTCGACGTCCGCCTGCCACAGGCAGCCGGGGTCGTCGTTGTCGGGCAGGCCCATCATCCCGGAGTCGGCGAACCGGCCCGGTCCGCCCAGCAGCCGGTGGTCGTCCACGCCGAGCGCGCGCATCGCGGCCGCCAGCTCCTCCCTGCGGTGTCCGCCCAGCGCGGCTCCGGTCAGGTGCGCGAGCCCGGGCGGGATGACTTCCCCCCGCTCACCGAGGGTGCAGGTCACCAGGGTCACATGGGCGCCCTCGGCCGCGTACCTGGCCATGGTGACGCCGTTGTTGATCGACTCGTCGTCCGGGTGAGCGTGCACCAGCAGCAGACGCCGGGCGGGCAGTTCCGTCATGGGTCCACCCTATGAGGCCGCGTCCCGGAGCCCGTAACGCGGGAGACCGTCCGTGGGGTCGTCCGGCCGGGACGGTGGCACTGCGGGCGACGGCCCGGCACCGGGGGACGCCCTCCGGCCGGGCCGTGCGAGCACGACACCGGCGATGAGGCGCACGGCCCCGCGGCAGCGAGGCCGTGCGGACCGGACCCGGCCGCGACCGGCCGGGCCCACCGCCTCCGGCCGGCCCTCGGGCCGTCCGTACGTCAGAAGTTGATGCTTCCGATCATCCCCGCGAGGTTCGTCGTCAGCTCACTGATCGTGGGCGCGACGGTCGACGAGGCCAGGTAGAAGCCGAGCAGCATGCAGACGACCGCATGCCCCGCCTTCAGTCCTGACTTCTTGACCAGCAGGAAGACGATGATCGCCAGCAGCACAACCGCCGAAATCGAGAGTGCCATGGCGGCTCACCTCCAATAAGCCCAGGGACAGGGGGGTCGGACGCAGTCGAAACCTTGAGACGGATGAATCCACACGGCGGGCACCCGATTGCTACCCACAATGCGCTAGTGATCATAACTATCCGTGCGCGCGCATCTCTCGGCGCACGGCCGCACAAGGGGGCGCATGGCCAATATGGTCGAGGCATGACGACCGAGCCCGATTCCTTCCCCAGACGGCACGCCCGCACCCAGCGGTTCACGCTCGGCGCGCCGCGTTCGTTCACCGTGGCACCCGATGGTTCGCGGGTCGCCTTCCTGCGCTCCGGTTCCGGTACGGACCGGGCCGGTTCCCTGTGGGTCCTCGACGTCGAGGAGGGCGGGGAGCGCGTCGCCGCCGACCCGCGCGCCCTCCTGGGCGACACCGAGGAACATCTGTCGCCCGAGGAACGGGCACGGCGTGAGCGCAGCCGCGAGGGCGGTGCCGGCATCGTCGGCTACGCCACCGACGCGGCCGTCGAACTGGCCTCCTTCGCCCTGTCGGGGCGGCTCTTCGCGGCCGAACTGCGGGCCGGGACGGCGCGCGAACTGCCCACCCCCGGCCCGGTGATCGACCCGCGCCCCTCCCCCGACGGACGGCACATCGCCTACGTCGCCCAGGGTGCCCTGCGGGTCGTGGGCGCCGAGGGGGACGGGGACCGGGCCCTGGCCGAGGCCGACGCGGAGGGCGTCACCCACGGGCTGGCCGAGTTCATCGCCGCCGAGGAGATGGGGCGCGGCCGGGGCTTCTGGTGGGGCCCGGAGTCGGACCGGCTGCTGGTGGCGCGCGTGGACGACACGCCGGTCAGCCGGTGGTGGATCTCCGACCCGGCCCACCCCGAGCGTGATCCACACCACGTGCCGTACCCGGCGGCGGGCACCGCCAACGCGGACGTACGGCTGTTCGTGCTCGGGCTGGACGGGGGGCGCACGGAGGTCCTCTGGGACCGGGCGCGGTATCCCTATCTGGCGCGAGTGCACTGGTCAGCGGCGGGTGCACCACTGCTTCTCGTACAGGCGCGCGACCAGCGCAGCCAGTTGTTCCTGGCCGTGGACACCGCGTCCGGCACGACCCGGATGGTGCACGCCGATGAAGATCCAACTTGGCTTGAACTTTTCCCCGGTGTGCCCTGCTGGAGCCCCTCCGGGCAGCTCGTGCGGATCGCCGACGAGGGGGGCGCGCGGGTGCTGGCGGTCGGGGAACGCCCGCTCACCGGCGCGCAGCTGCACCTGCGCGCCGTACTGGACGTCTCCGACGACGACGTGCTGGTTTCCGCGTCGGCCGGCGAGGAGGCGGCCGGTCCGGAGACCGGCGAGGTGCACGTGTACCGGGTGAACGAACTCGGCGTGGAGCGCGTCTCGCAGGAGGCCGGTGTGCACTCGGCGGTGCGCGCCGGGGGCGTGACCGTCCTGGTCTCCGCCACCCTCGACCGGCCGGGGGCCCGGGCCCGGGTGCTGCGGGACGGCAAGACGGCGGCGACCCTCACGTCCTACGCCGAAGACCCCGGTTTGTCCCCGCGCGTGACGCTCACACAAGGGGGCGCACGCCGCGTCCCGTGCGCCGTGCTTATGCCAAGGGACTACCACGGTGACACCCCCCTCCCCGTCCTCCTGGACCCGTATGGTGGCCCCCACGGTCAGCGCGTCGTCGCCGCGCACAACGCCCACCTCACCTCGCAGTGGTTCGCCGACCAGGGCTTCGCGGTGGTCGTCGCCGACGGGCGGGGCACTCCGGGGCGGTCCCCCGCCTGGGAGAAGGCCATCAAGGACGACGTGGCCGCGGTCGTCCTCCAGGACCAGGTCGACGCGCTCCAGGCCCTGGCCGCCGACTTCCCGCTCGACCTGAACCGCGTCGCCATCCGCGGCTGGTCCTTCGGCGGGTACCTGGCGGCGCTGGCGGCCCTGCGCCGGCCGGACGTCTTCCACGCCGCCGTCGTGGGCGCCCCGGTCACCGACCTGCGCCTCTACGACACGCACTACCAGGAGCGCTACGTCGGACATCCGGACGAGCAGCCGGAGGTCTACCGCCGCAACTCGGTGATCGACGACGTGGGCCTGGTGGACGCCGCCGAACCCCACCGGCCCATGATGGTCGTCCACGGGCTGGCCGACGACAACGTGGTGGTCGCCCACTCGCTGCGCCTGTCCTCGGCCCTGCTGGCCGCCGGCCGCCCGCACGAGGTGCTCCCGCTGTCCGGCGTGACGCACATGACCCCGCAGGAGTCCGTCGCCGAGAACCTGTTGCTGCTCCAGGTGGACTTCCTCAGGCGGTCGCTGGCGTCACCGGCGTAGCGCCTGCGCGTCGCACGAGGGCACCAACCGCTGTAACACGCAGGCAACTTCGCCGACGCGGTTCCGATATACGGACGCGTGACGCTGGTCTGCGTACGGCCGTGCGGGTGCCGTAAGCGGGCCGGGGAGCACCATGTCACCCCGGCCCGCTGCCGTGCCCGTCGCCGTCCCCGGCCTCCGCGCTGTCCTCCCGGTGCGAGCCGTGCGGGCCGGGTGCGTCCACGCCGTGTTCCTCCGGCGGCACCACCTGCTTCTCCTCCGCGAAGTGGCACGCCGAGTCGTGCGCCACGGGCCCGCGGACGCCCCGGAACTCGGCGGGCACCGCCAGGGCCGGCACCTCCAGGGCGCAGCGCTCCCGCGCCTTCCAGCAGCGGGTGCGGAAGCGGCAGCCGGAGGGGATGGCGGTCGGCGACGGCACGTCCCCGGCCAGGATGATCCGTTCGCGGTGCTCGCGGGCCTCCGGGTCGGGCACCGGCACGGCGGACAGCAGGGCCTGGGTGTACGGGTGCGTGGGGTGGTCGTAGATCTCGGCGTCCCGGCCGGTCTCCACGATGCGGCCGAGGTACATCACGCCGACCCGGTCCGAGATGTGCCGGACGATCGACAGGTCGTGGGCGATGAAGATGTAGGACAGGTCGAACTCGTCCTGGAGCCGGCCCATCAGGTTGATCACCTGCGCCTGCACGGACACGTCGAGCGCCGAAACCGGCTCGTCCGCGACGATGATCTCGGGGCGCAGGGCGAGCCCGCGGGCGATGCCGATGCGCTGGCGCTGGCCGCCGGAGAACTGGTGGGGGTAGCGGTTGATGTACTCGGGGTTCAGGCCGACCACGTCCAGCAGGTGCTGGACGCGGCCCCGCCGGTCGCCCTTGGGCGCCACCTCCGGGTGGATGTCGTACGCCTCCCCGATGATGTCGCCCACCGTCATCCGGGGGTTGAGGGAGGTGTAGGGGTCCTGGAAGACCATCTGGATGTTCCGGCGGACGGCCTTCAGCGCCTTGCCGGACAGCCTGGTGATGTCCTCGCCCTTGTAGCGGATCTCGCCGGCCGTCGGCCTCTCCAGGCTGACCAGCATCTTGGCGACCGTCGACTTGCCGCAGCCGGACTCGCCGACGATGCCGAGGGTCTCGCCGCGGTCGAGGTGGAAGTCGACGCCGTCGACCGCCTTCACCGCGCCGACCCGCTTCTTGAGGAGGATGCCGGTGGTGAGCGGGTAGTGCTTGACGAGGCCCCGGACCTCGAGGATGGGCTCAGCCATGCAGGCACTCCCTCCAGAAGTGGCAGGCGCTGCCCCGCTCCGCCTGAGCTCGCGTCACCTCGTACAGCGGCGGTACGTCGGTGCGGCAGACGTCCTGGGCCATCGGGCAGCGGGGGTGGAAGGCGCAGCCGGGCGGGATGCGGGTGAGGTTGGGCGGCAGGCCCCTGATGGCGTGGAGCTCCTGGCCCTTCTGGTCCAGGCGCGGGATCGACTCCAGCAGACCGCGGGTGTACGGGTGCGCGGGCGCCTTGTAGATGTCGTGGACGGGTGCCGTCTCCACGATCCGGCCCGCGTACATGACGGCGATCCTGTCGGCGACGTCCGCGACCACGCCCAGGTCGTGGGTGATGAGGATCAGGCCCATGTGCAGCTCGCGCTGGAGTTCCGCGAGCAGGTCCATGACCTGGGCCTGGACGGTGACGTCGAGGGCGGTGGTCGGTTCGTCGGCGATGATCAGCTTCGGCTCCAGGGCCAGCGCCATCGCGATCATGATGCGCTGGCGCATACCGCCGGAGAACTGGTGCGGGTACTGCCCGACCCGTTCCCCGGCGGCCGGGATGCGCACGCGGTCCATCAGCTCGACGGCCTTGGCGCGGGCGTCCTTGCGGGACATCCCGCGGTGCACGGTGAACATCTCGCCGAGCTGGTCGCCGACGGTCAGGACGGGGTTCAACGACGACAGTGCGTCCTGGAAGATCATCGCCATCTCGGCGCCGCGGACCTTCCGGCGTTCCGCCTCCTTCAGCTTCAGCAGGTCACGGCCCTCGAAGAGGACCTCGCCGGCGGTGACCCGGCCCGGTGGCACGTCGAGGATGCCCATGACCGTCTGGGCGGTGACGGACTTGCCGGAGCCGGACTCGCCGAGGACGGCCAGGGTCTCGCCCGCGTCCACGCCGTAGCTGACGCCGTTGACGGCCTTGGCGACGCCGTCCCGCGTGTGGAACTCCACGTGCAGGTCGCGTACTTCGAGCAGCATGCGGCGGCTCACCTCAGCTTCGGGTCGAGGGCGTCGCGCACCGCGTCGCCGAGCATGATGAACGCGAGGACGGTGACGGCGAGCGCCCCGGAGGGCCAGAGCAGGGCGTGCGGGGCGTTGCGGACGTAGGGGGCGGCGGCGGAGATGTCGATGCCCCAGGAGACGCTGGGCGGTTTGAGGCCGACGCCGAGGAAGGACAGGGTGGCCTCCAGGGAGATGTAGGTGCCGAGCGCGATGGTCGCCACGACGATGACGGGGGCGACGGCGTTGGGGGTGATGTGCCGCAGCAGCAGGCGGGAGTTGGAGGCGCCGAGGGCTCGGGCGGCCTGGACGTAGTCGTTCTGCTTGGCGGTAATGACGGCGCCGCGGGCGATGCGGGAGATCTGCGGCCAGCCGAGCAGCACGATGAAGCCGATGACCGGCCAGACGGTGTTGCTGGTGATGACGGAGAGCAGGACGAGACCGCCCAGGACGACCGGGATCGCGAAGAAGACGTCGGTGATCCGGGAGAGCACGGCGTCCCCCGCGCCGCCGAAGAAGCCGGCGAGGCCGCCGAGGACGCTGCCGAGGACGGCGACCCCGAGGGTGGCGAGGACGCCGGCCGCCACCGACGTGCGCGCGCCGTAGACGGTGCGGGTGTAGACGTCGCAGCCTTGGCCGTTGAAGCCGAAGGGGTGGCCGGCCTGGGACCCCTCCTGGGCCCTGGCCAGGTCGCAGGTGAGGGGGCTGCCGGAGGTGATCAGCGACGGCCAGAGCGAGATGACGACCAGGAAGAGGATGACCAGGGCGGAGACGAGGAAGACGGGGTTGCGGCGCAGGTCGTGCCAGGCGTCGGACCAGAGGCTGCGGGGCTTGTCCCGCGGGTCGCCCCCGTCCGGGCCGGGCGGCTGCTCCAGCGTGGCCGCCTCGCTCGCGCCCAGGTCCATCGTCCCGCCCATGCCGGTTCCGGCGATGGCGCGTTCGGGCTCGTGGGGCTGGTCAGACATAGCGGATCCTCGGGTCGAGTACGGCGTACAGGAGGTCGACGACGAGGTTGGCGACCAGGAAGACCAGCACCAGGACCGTGACGAAGCCGACGACGGTCTGCGTGTTCTGCCGGACGATGCCCTGGTAGAGCTGGTAGCCGACACCGTGGATGTTGAAGATCCGCTCGGTGACGATGGCGCCGCCCATCAGGGCGCCGATGTCGGTGCCGATGAAGGTGACGACGGGGATGAGGGAGTTGCGCAGCAGGTGCCGGGTGATGACCCGGTGGCGGGGCAGGCCCTTGGCGACGGCGGTGCGGACGTAGTCGGAGCGCCGGTTCTCCGCGATGGAGGTACGGGTCAGCCGGGTGACGTAGGCCAGGGAGACCGAGGCGAGGACCAGGCCGGGGACGATCAGCTCGGCGAAGGTCGCCTCGGAGGAGACGGCCGGGTCGATCCATCCCCACTTGACGCCGAGCAGGAGCTGGAGCAGCAGGCCGGTGACGAAGGTCGGGACGGAGATGACGACCAGGGTGAGCAGCAGTACCCCGGTGTCGACCGGACGGCCCCGGCGCAGACCGGTGACGACGCCGAGGACGATGCCGACGACGATCTCGAAGAGGATCGCCACGATCGTCAGCCGGATGGTGACCGGGAAGGCGGTGCCCATCAGCTCGGTGACCGGCTGGCCGTTGAAGGCGGTGCCGAAGTCCCCGGTGAAGACGTTGCCCATGTAGGTGGCGTACTGGCGCCACACGGGCTGGTCGAGGCCGAACTCGTGGCGCAGCTGGGCGGCCGTCGCCGGGTCGCACTCCCGGTCGCCGCACAGGCCCGCGATGGGGTCGCCCATCACGTTGACCATCAGGAAGATCAGCAGCGTGGCCCCGATGAAGACCGGGATCATCTGGAGCAGCCGCCGGACGACGTAGCGTCCCATGGCGCCTCCTCAGCCGACCTTGATCTCGTGGTAGACCGGGACGCTGAAGGGGTTCAGCTCGACCTCGGAGAGCCGGTCCGAGTAGCCGGCGCTGCCGTTCTGGTACCAGAGCGGGATGGCCCCCATCTCGTCCCGCAGCACCTCCTCGGCCTGCTGGAACAGGTCGACGGCCTTCGCGGTGTCGGTCTCGGCGTTGGCCTTGTCGACGAGGTCGTCGAACTTTTCGTTGGACCACTTGCCGTCGTTGGAGGAGGCGTTGGTGTAGTAGAGCGGCTGGAGGAAGTTCTGGATCAGGGGGTAGTCCATCTGCCAGCCGGCGCGGAAGGGGCCGCTCATCTTCCGGTCGGTGATCTGGTTGCGGAAGTCGGCGAAGGTGCCCACCGGGTTGCCGACGCAGGCGCGGTCGTTGTCCAGGGCGTTGTTGATGGAGTTGCAGACCGCGTCCACCCACTGGCCGTGGGAGCCGGTGTCGGCGTTGTAGGTGATCTTGACCTGGCCGCCGGGCAGTCCGCCGCCCTCCCGGATCAGCTCCTTGGCCTCGTCGGGCCGGTACTCGCAGGCCTCGCCGCACAGGCCCGCCCGGTAGCCGCCGTCCTCGCCGAGTACGGGTGAGGTCCAGTCGGTGGCCGGGGTGCGGGTCTGCTGGAAGATCGTGTCGGTGATCTGCTCGCGGTCGATCGCCATCGAGAGGCCCTTGCGGACCTTCTCGGAGCCGGGCTTGTTCCAGTCGTTGTCGTAGAACGGGAAGGCGAGGGTCTGGATGATGCCGGCGGGGGTGTTGATGTACCGGTCGCCGAGGTCCTTCTCGGCGTTCCTGAGCTGGGCGGCGGGGACGTCGTCGACGAGGTCGAGGTTGCCGGCCATCAGGTCGGTGTAGGCGGTGTTGTTGTCGGTGTAGACCTTCAGGTCGACGCCGCCGTTTCGCGCCTTGTCGTCGCCGGGGTACTCCTCCCACGTGCGCAGGGACATCTGGGAGCCGCGGGTGTAGTTGTCCACCCTGTACGGGCCGTTGCCGACCGGCTTCTTCAGCCAGGCGTCGTGGTCGTCGAAGAACGCCCGGGGCAGCGGTGCGAAGGCCGGGTAGCCGAGGGTGTCGGGGAAGGTGGAGAACTTCTGGCTGAGCCTGACGGTGAAGGTGAGCGGCCCGGTGACCTTCAGCCCGGAGAGGGTGTCGGCGCTCTGCTCGCCCTCTTCGGGGTGCACCTTGTCGTAGCCGTCGATGTAGGCGAAGAAGTACGCGTTGCGCTGGTTGTTCTTCAGGCTCGCGCCGTAGTTCCAGGCGTCCACGAAGGACTGGGCGGTCACCTTCTCGCCGTTGCTGAAGGTCCAGCCGTCCTTGACGGTGACGGTGAAGTTCTGCGAGTCGGAGGTCTCGATCTTCTCGGCGAGCATGTCCTGCGCCTCGCCGGTCTTCGGGTCGTACTTCTTCAGCCCCCGGAAGATCATGTCGAGGACCTTGCCGCCCTGCACCTCGTTGGTGTTGGCCGGCTCCAGCGGGTTCTGCGGGTCGCCCCAGGAGGAGCTGAGCACCGCGCTCGTGTCCCCGCCGCTCCCGCCCCCGCCTCCGCAGGCCGTCGCCGCGAGGACTACCGCCGCCGCGCAAGCGGCCCATCTGGCGTGCGTGGCTCCGCGCATGGAGTGCCTCCTCGTGCCCTGACTCGTCCTTTACCCCATTTCAGTCAATATCCGTTGATCACTGACACTCCGCACCTTCAGTCCCACCATCCGGGGTGCTCCGCGGCCGGAGGGCAGCCGCCCACCGGCTCCGACGCCCGCTCACCGCGCCGGAAAGGCCACTGAAAGACGACGGAAAGTTCGCCGGTGGAGCCTGGGGACCGAGGCCGGGCGCCCGCCTGACGCCCCGACGGAGAACACGACAAGGAGAACTCCATGTCCAAGATACTGAGCCGTATCGCCGACAAGCTGCTGCCCCAGACGTCCGCCGCCGCCGGCTGCGCACCGGGCTGCTGGATGGAGCGCAGCAGCGCGGGTGGCCAGTTCTACGAGTACAAGTGCTGCTACAACCCGAACTGCTCGGTGCGCTGCTACGTCTGAGACCCGTGGCCGCCGTGTCCGAACAGGTGCACGGCGGCCATCGGCCACCGATCCACATCTAGCGGGAATTGACAGACATGGCAGTAGCATTCGGCCAGTTGTGTCTGGCCACCGTGCTCTTCTGGTCGGGCCTGCTCAAGCTCCGGGACGTCTCCGCCTTTCGCCGGCACGTCGCCACCACCCTGCCGCGGCTGGGGGGCGGCCTTCCGGCAGCCCTGGCACTCGCGGTCCCCGCCGTCGAGGTGGCCGCCGCGGGGCTTCTGCTGATCCGGCCGTGGGCCTGGCTCGGGTGTGCCGCGGCCACGTTGCTGCTGCTGGCCTTCACGGGATATCTGATCGGCCTGATGCGGTCGCGCCCGGACGCGTCCTGCGGCTGCGCCGGAGCGGACGACACGCCCGTGTCCGAAGTGCACGTCCTGCGCAACGTCCTGCTCCTGACCGTCTGCGTCCTCACCTGGTGGGCGACCGTGCGCACCGGCGGCGGTCCCGGCCCGGTCGCCTACGCCGTCGTCGTGGCACCCGCCGCGGTCTTCGGCGTCGCCCTGCTCCACCTCGGGGAACTGGTCTCCTTCTTCCGCCCCCCGCGCACGACCTGAGAACTGGAGTCCTTATGAGCATCACGCTCGCCGTCCTCGCCCTGCTGGTTGCCTCCGCCGCGTGCGGTCTCTCCGTGGCCGTCGCGCTGCGCGTCAAGAAGCTCCTCGATCCGCTTACCCAGGAGGGAGCGCTGAGTCGCCGTCCGGACGAGCTCCCCGCCGTGGGCACCGTCGTCCCGCCGGTGCCCGGACTCCTCGACATGGACGGGAACGAGGTGCGGTTGCCCGTTCCCGGCTCGCGGCCGTGGATCCTCTCCTTCCAATCGGTCGGCTGCAGCGGCTGTGAACAGCAGCTGCCGGGATACGCGAAGTTCCTGCGCGACGCGGGTGTCGACCGGGACCGCGTCGTCTCCTTCGTCGTCGGGGACCCGGACGGAGCCGCCCTCTACCGGGACCAGCTCGGCGAACTGGCCCACGTCGTCGCCGGTGAGAAGCAGGCACCCACGCTGATCGGCGAGTTGGGGGTGTCGATGTTCCCCACCTACCTCGTGGTGGACGGAGAGGGCAGGGTGACGGTGTCGTCCGGCAGTTCGGCCCGGCTCGCCGGCAGCGTCCCCGAGCTGTCCTCGTCGGCCCTCGCCGGGAGTTAGTGGTCATGCCTCCCGAGACACGTGGAGCGACCTCGCAGGCCTCGGAGGGCGCGACGAGCCGACGGACCGGATGGATCAGGCGCGGCCTCGTCCCAATTCTGGGCGTTCTTTCCCTCGCACGCGAGGCCGCCGCGTTCAAGCTGGCCGCCTATGCCGCGCTCGACCTGCTCAGCGGGGCCTTCCCGGTCGCCGCCGGCTGGCTCACCAAGCTCGCCCTCGACGAGCTGGGCGCCCAGGCGCCGGTGAACACCCTGGTGGCGCTGGCCGTCGGGCTGGCCCTCGTCGGCGTCGTCCAGGCCGTCGTCCCGCACGTCTCCGGCTATCTGCAGGCGGAGGTGGAGCGGGCCACCGGGACCCTGGCGCAGGGGCGGCTGTTCACCGCGGTGGGCCGGTTCGTCGGAATCGGGCCCTTCGAGGACCCGCGCTTCCTGGACAAGCTGCGCCTGGCCAAGCAGTCGGGGAAGAGCGCGCCCGGCCAGGTGGTGGGAGGGGTGCTGGGAACCGTGCGCGCGGGCGTCACCATCGTGGGATTTCTCAGTTCCCTCCTGGTCCTCGCGCCGCTGATGGCCCTGTTCGTCCTGGTCTTCGCCGTGCCCGTGCTGGTCGCCGAGATCGTGCTGTCCCGTCGCAGGGCGGACATGATCTGGCGCATCAGCCCGCGGGAGCGCCGCGAATTCTTCTTCGACCAGTTGCTCTCCAACGTCGAGGCCGCCAAGGAAGTACGGCTGTTCGGTATCGGTGGCTTTCTGCTGGGCCGGATGCAGACGGAGCGGCTCGCCTCGAACGCCGCGCGGCGCGGGGTGGACCGCCGTGAGCTCTCGACCCAGTCCCTGCTGGCGCTGTTCGCGGCGCTGGTGTCCGGAACCGGCCTGGTCTGGGCCATCCACAGTGCGCTGTCCGGTGGGCTCACGCTGGGAGACGTCGCGATCTTCATCGCCGCCGTCGCGGGGGTGCAGAGCTCCGTCGGCCAGCTGTCGGCCAGCGCCGCCCAGGCCCACCAGGCGCTGGTGCTGTTCGGTCACTACCAGGACGTCGTCGCCACGGAACCCGACCTGGTGCGCGCCGCCGATCCGCTGCCCGCCCCCGCCCTGGCACACGGACTCGAACTCCGCGACGTCTGGTTCCGCTACGGTCCGGACCAGCCGTGGATACTCCGGGGGGTCGACCTCTTCATCCCCCAGGGACGGAGCACGGCCCTCGTCGGCCTCAACGGAGCGGGCAAGTCCACGCTGGTCAAGCTCCTGTGCCGGTTCTACGACCCGACGCGCGGCGCGATCCTCTGGGACGGCGTCGACATCCGCGAGTTCGACCCGGACGACCTGCGCCGGCGGACGAGCGCGGTCTTCCAGGACTTCATGCACTACGACTTGACCGCACGGGAGAACATCGCGCTCGGCGACCTGGACGCGCTGGCTTCTTCCTCACGCGTCGCCGAGGCAGCCCGCAATGCGGGCATCGACCGGACGCTGGAGGGCCTCCCCCGCGGATACGACACCCTGGTCACCCGGACCTTCTTCCCCGGCGAGGAGCAGGACGACGCGACCACCGGCGTCCTGCTGTCCGGGGGCCAGATGCAGCGGCTGGCCCTGGCCCGTGCCCTGGTGCGCGAGCAGCGTGACTTCCTGATCCTCGACGAGCCCACGTCCGGTCTCGACGCCGAGGCCGAGCACGAACTGCACACGCGGCTGAGCGAGTTCCACCACGGGCGGACGAGTCTGCTCATCTCCCACCGGCTGGGTTCCGTACGGGAGGCGGACGTCATCGTCGTCCTCTCCGAGGGACGGATCACGGAAAGAGGCGACCACGCCGCCCTGATGGCCCGTGACGGCTCGTACGCCCGGCTCTTCGGGCTCCAGGCCGCCGGGTACGCGGGTGGGTCCCCGCACCTGCCGGAACAGGGGCCGGCCGCCGTGGAAGGAGCGGTGCCGTGATGTGGGCGGCGGTGGGCGGGTGCGCGGGACTCGTCGTCGCGGGGACGGCGCTGCTGCGCAGGCGCCTCGTCTCGGTCACCGTCACGGGACACAGCATGCTGCCGGCGTACCGGCCCGGCGACCGGGTCCTGGTGCGGCGTGGTGTCGTCCCGCGCCGCGGCGGAGTGGTCGTCGTGGAGCTCCCGGACACGGAGCACCGCAGCTGGATTTCCGAACCGGCCGGACTGGGCAGTCCCGGGACGCCGGTGACCGAGCGCCAGTGGCTGCTCAAACGGGTCTCCGCCGTGGCTGGCGATCCGTGCGGCGGCCGGGACGCGGCGGCCGGCCGGGTGCCACCGGGCCATCTGCTGCTGCTCGGGGACAACGCGTCCGTCAGTTTCGACTCGCGTCAGATGGGGCCCTTCCCTGCGGAACGGGTTCTCGGCGCGGTGTGGCGGCGGCTGTGACCTCCGAGGCTTCTTCGGAGCTTGTTCGGAGCTTCGTCGGAGGATCACGGCGGACCAAGGAAACGCACACCCAGAGGAGAGGAAGACACATGCAGGACAACACGCGCGTCACGCAGGACGACGAGAGGGCGGTCCCCGTGGTGACGGAGCCGGAGGGACAGACCGAGCTGATCGAGATCCGCATGCTCGACAAGATCGAGACCATCGACAGCAAGGCAGTCGCCAGGTAATCGCCGGGTAGTCGCCGGCCCACGGCGGACCGTTGCGTCGGAGAAGTACTCCGGGAAGGCTGGTTGTGAGACGTCCACGAGTGAAACGGGAACACATCCCGCACCGGTTCGACGACGGAACGGTCCGCATCGGCGGCGAGGTCTACGGAATCGCGGCGGAGATCGCCGACCCCCACGGCTGGGCGTGGGACGCCCTGACCAGGATGGACGGGACGGCTCCACGCCAGGACATAGAGACAGCGCTGGCCGGGCGGCACCCCCGCCTCGGTACCGACGGCGCCCGGCGGCTGGTGCGGGAGCTGATCGGCACCGGCTACGTGGAAGACGCGGCCGCCGGCCGTCCCGACGGGTTCGCGGACGTCGAGATCGAGCGCTACAGCCGCAACCACGACTATTTCCGGCGCGTCGATCTGCGTCCGGGGAGCGACCCCTGGGAGGCCCAGCGGCGCATCAGACGCGCCCGTGTGACGGTGCTGGGCGTCGGAGGCACCGGCAGCCATGCCGCCTGGGCGCTGACCGCGGTCGGCGTCGGGGCCCTTCATCTCGTGGATCCCGACCGTGTCGAGGTGTCCAACCTGACCCGGCAGACGCTGTACACCGAGGCGGACGTGGGCAGGGCCAAGGCACGGGTGGCCGCCGAACGCCTCGCCGCGGTCAACTCCTCGGGGACGTTCACCTACGACGTGGGGCGGGTGGACACCGAGGACGCACTGCGTGAACTCGTCGCCGGCTGCGACGTCTTCGTGCTGGGCGCGGACGAGCCGCGCAATGACGTCATCAACACGATGACCAGCAGGGTCTGCGCGGCGCTGGGGATTCCCTGGGTGACCGCCGGCTACAACGGTCCGCTGGTGACGGTCGGTGTCTACGGTCCCGAGGGTCCGTGTTTCGAATGCGTCGGTGCCGGCGAGGAGGCCAAGTTGAAGCCGGGCTGGCATCCGGACCTGGGCGGCACGGGGGCCCTGGCACCGGCCGCCGGGATCTCCGGGCAGCTGATCGCCAACGAGGTCGTCTCGCTGATCACGGGTACGGGCGCGGCCGCTCCCGGCTACGTGCGCGGCCTGAATCTGATCGCCCCCGACCACCTCGTCCACGTGCGGCACCCCGCCCGGCCGGAATGCCCGTTGTGCAGCCCCTGACCGGTGGTCCGGAAGGTCTCCGGGTCTCCTTCCACGGCCTGGAGTTCCGCCCCGACCGCGACGAGTGGATCGTCGGACAGCAGGGCACCGACGAGATCGTCGCCCTGCCCGCGATCGGCATGGACGCGCTACGGCTGCTGTCCGCCGGCCGGACGGTGGACGAGACCAGGAGCAGCCTGCGCGCGGCCACCGGCCGCGATGTCGACGTCCGGGCCTTCGTGGAGCGGCTCGCGTCGGCCGGGCTGGTGGCGTCCATCGGCGAGCGGCGCTTCCCCGTCGCACCGGCCGCGGTCTCGTTTCCCCGGGTGCGGCCGCACCATGTGCGCCTGCTCCTGAACCCGGTGCTGCACGCCGTCCTGCTCCTGGCCCCGGTCGCGGGTCTCGCGGTCGCGCTGACGCGTCCGGGCACCTTCCCCTCCTGGGACAGCTTCCTGTGGACGGAGTACGGCACCTTCACGGTGCTGGTGCAGTGCGTGATCGGCTGGTGCCTCATCGCCCTGCACGAGGCCGCGCACCTGCTGACCGCCCGCGCCACGGGGGTGCGCGGGCGGATCCGGCTCGGTACCCGCCTGCAGTTCCTGGTGGCGCAGACCGAGGTGTCGGGCATCTGGCTCAAGGGCCGGCGGGAGCGGCTGACGGTGTACCTGTCGGGCATCATCCTGGACGCGGTGATCTGGGGCGGCTGCCTGCTGGCCCGCGGCTGGGGAGCGGACTTCGTCCTGCTTCCCGTCATCGTGGCGACCCTGTTCCTGGCGCTGGCGAACCAGTGCCTGGTGTTCATGCGCACGGACCTGTACTTCGTCGTCCAGGACCTGACGGGCTGCCGGAACCTGTTCACCGACACGACCCGCTACCTGCGCCACGTGGCCGCCCTGCCCTTCGGTCGCCGGGCCCCGCACCCCCTGCGGTCGCTGCCCTCCCGCGAGCGGCGCTTCGTCCAGGCCTACGCCGTCGCCGTGGCCGTGGGCAGCGCGGTCTGCCTGGCCATCGGCTTCCGGGTGCTCACCGAGGTCACCTGGCCGCTGCTACGCCGGTCCCTCGTACACATGGCAGACGGATCCGACTGGTGGCTGCGGCTCGACGCGCTCGCCACCGTCCTGGTCCTGTGCGGCATGCAGACGCTGTGGGCACGCCTGTGGTGGAAACGCCATGGTGGCCGGGTCCGGCGTGTGAAGTGGGCGGCCCGCAGGTGGCGGCGCGGTCACTGAGAGGAGTCCCATAGCCCGGGGGAAGGCCGCTGGTCTACCCTTCCCTGATGCACAACCGCTCGCCCCGGTTCCGTCTGCTCGGCCCCCTGGAGATCCGAGTCGACGACACCGCCGTCGTTCTCACCGGCCGCCAACGCGCCCTCTGCGCGGTCCTGTTGCTGCACGCCGACCGCGTCGTTTCCGTGGACCGGCTGGCCCAGGGACTGTGGAACGAACGGATGCCCAGCGCGTCGGCCGCACGCATCCGCGCCCTGGTCTCCGAGGTCCGGCAGGCCTTCGGCCCGGACGGAGCCGCTCTGCTGGCCACCCAGAAGCCCGGGTACGTCCTGCGCGCCGCTCCCGCAGAGGTCGACGCGTTCCTCTTCGAAGCGCTGATCAGGGACGGGCTGCGGGCGCTGGCGCACAAGGAGTGGGCGGAGGCGTACCGCTACCACGACGACGCCCTCGCGCTGTGGCGCGGCGACCCGCTCCCCGATCTGCTGACCATGGAAGCGGAGCGCCGGCGCCTGACCGAACTGCGCATCGCCGCCGAGGAGGGCAGGGCGGAGGCGGAACTGGAACTGGGCCGGCCGCGCTCCGCCGTCGCCGACCTGGTCCGGCTCACGTCCGAGCACCCGCTGCGCGAACGCCCGCACGCGCTGCTGATGCGCGCCCTGGCCCGGGACGGGCGGTCGCCGGACGCCCTGGCCGTCTACACCGGCCTGCGCAACCGCATGGTGAGGGAACTCGGCGTCGACCCCTCGGACGAACTCACGGAACTCCACCGGAGGTTGCTCGTCGGAGACGCCGCGCCCCGCACGGCCGGGTCCGCTCCCCCCGAGCCCTCCCGGCACCGCTGGGTGCCCCGACAGCTGCCCCGGGCTCCCCACCGCTTCGTCGGCCGGAACACGGAGCTGCGCCTGCTCGACGCCTGCCGGCGGGAAGACGGCGCTCCGGCCGTGATCGTGGGGCCCGCCGGCGCCGGAAAGACCGCGCTGGCCCTGCACTGGGCCCACCGGATAGCCGACGGCTATCCCGATGGGCAGCTCTTCCTGGACATGCGGGGCTTCGACAACGCCGGTCCCATGTCCCTGGAGGAGGCGCTGCCCCTGCTGTTGCAGGGGCTGGGCTGCGCGCCGCACGACATCCCGCTGGGGCTGGACGCGCAGACCGCGCTCTACCGCACGCTCCTGGCGGGCCGTCGGGTCCTCGTCCTCCTCGACGACGTGGCCGACGCCTCGACCGTACGCCGGCTCCTTCCCTCCACCAGCGGGTCGCTCACCCTGGTGACCAGCCGGCGGAAACTGAACGGGCTCGTCCTGGACGGGGCCCACCGGGTGACCTGTGACGTGCTGTCCCGCGAAGAGGCGCTGGAGCTGTTCGGCGCCGCGATCGGTGCCGACGCCGTGGCGGCCGACCCCGGGGCCGCGGCCCACCTGGTCGAACTCTGCGACCACCTGCCCCTGGCTCTGTGCGTCGCCGGTTCCTGGATCGGTACCGGGGCCGGGAGCGTCCGGGCCTACGTCACCAGTCTCGCGGAACGCGGCCGTCTTGCCCGGTTGCACGTGGAGGGGGAGGAGAGCGTCGCCGTACGGGCCGCGCTCGACCTGTCCTACGGGACGCTGCCCGACGAGGCAAAGTGGGTCTTCCGCTCCCTGGGGCTCCTTCCGGGCACCGGTCGCTCGGTGGCCGCGACCGCGGCGGGCGCGGGACTCGACGAGTCGCACACGGCCGACCTGCTGAGGCTCGCCCAGCGGGTGCACCTGCTGCGCGACACCGAGGACGGCCGTACCGCCTGGCACGACCTCGTGCACGAGTACGCCGTGGAACGCGTGGTCACCGAGGACGCCGAAACGGAGCGGGCCCGGGCGGTCGACCGCCTCCTCGACCACTACCTGCAGAGTGTCTCCCGCGTCGCCGTGACGTGCCGCCTCTACTGCCCGCAGCCCCTTCCGGAACCCGTCGGCGGCTCCGCCCCCCGGACCTTCCGCACCCCGGAGGAGGCCTTCGCCTGGTTCGACGAGGAGTGGGAGGACATCGCGGCGGCGATCGCGTACGCGGCCGAGCACGGGCCCTCCCGCTTCGCCTGGCAGATCGTCGACGCGTTGCAGGACCTGTTCCACCACCGCCGCCCGCTTTCCGACTGGCTGCGGCTGGCCGCGCTCGCCGGGAAGGCGGCCGAACGCGGCGGCGACCGGCGGGGGCAGGCGGTCGTCCACCTGTCGTCCGGCCACGCCCTGTGGCGGAGCGGCGATTTCAGGGGTGCCCTCGGCGCCTACGAGAGCGCACAGCTCGCGGCCCGCGACGCCGGGTGGCTGTCGGGAGAGGCACGGAGCGCGCAGGGCACGGGGGTGACGCTGAAACTGCTGGGCGAACCGCGTGAGGCCTTGCCCTTCTACGACCGCGCCCTCACCCTCTACCGCACCCTCGGCATGACGGAGGCCGAGAAGATCATGCTGACCAACACGGCCTCCCTGCAGCTCGCGCTGGGACGGCTCGCCGAGGCCGAGGAGGCGGTGACCGGAGCGCTCGCGCTCGACGACGGCACGCAGGGGCACCTCCACTCGATGACCCTGGTGAACCACGCGCTCGTGCAGCAGAAGCAGGCGAGGTTCCGGGAAGCCGCCGCTACTCTGTGGAAGGGCCTCGAGGTCTCCCGCGCCTCCGAATCGCTCTACGCGGAGGCGGTGATGCTGGAGACCCTCGGCCGCGTGCGCGACGACGCGGGCCAGGACACCCGTGCCCTGCTCGCCTACGAGGACGCGCTCGGGCTGGCCCGGCGCGTCGGCAACCGCAACGGTCAGGTCGACTCCCTGGTGGGCCTCGCCTCCGTCGAACTGCGCACGGGCCGGAAGCGGGAGGCCGCCGCCCACCTCGACGACGCCCGGACCATCGCCGAGGAGACCGGGCACCGGACCGGCCTGATCGAGATCCTGCTGGTGCGCGGGGCCCTGCACTGCGCGGAGGGACGGTACCGGGAGGCGACGGCTGTTCTGGAGACGGCCGGCGGGCTCGCGGTGAACGGCAGTCCCCTCACGCTGCCCCGTATCCGGAACCTGTATGCCGTGGCCCTCCGGGAGACCGGTGAGACCGCCGCCGCGACAGAGGCGGCGCGGGAGGCGGTGGAGCAGGCGCGGCACTCGGGTCAGCGCCTGGTGCTGGCTCGTGCGCTGACCGCTCTCGCCGGCGCCCGCGAGGCTGCCGGCGACGTCCGGTCCCCCGCCGGGTACCGCGACGAGGCGGAGACCTTGTTCAACGCGATCGGCGTCCCGTCCTCCTGCCGGACGGCCACCGGACGCCGGGGAGTCGACGCCGCGCCGGACCGGAGCCCCGCGGCACGGAGCGCGCGGCCTCCCCTGCCGGACGACCCGGAGGAACGTCTCGCGCGCTACCTCGCCGATCACTTCGACGACCTCACGGACGACGGGCCCGTCACGGGTGGGCCGCTATGACGCCATGGCCGCCCACACCGGACGGCCGCCGTGCACGACCTCGTCCCTGCGCAGGATCCGCTCGTGCAGCATGCGCAGCCTGCCCCCGGGCTCGACGCCGAGTTCCGCGACGAACCGTGAGCGGGTCGAACGGAAACAGCGCAGCGCCTCGTCCTGGCGTCCGCTGCGGTACAGCGCCAGCATCAGCAGACTGGCGATCCGTTCGTCCAGGGGGTGGGCCTCGACCAGCTCGTGGAGCAACGGCACGTAGTCGTCGCAGCGCCCGAGGCCGAGCGCCAGTTCCGCGCTGTTGACCCTTGCGGCCCGCAGCTCCTGGCCGAACGTCACGCGCGCGGCCTCCGCCCATGCCGTCCGGACATCGGACAGGGGGCGGCCGTGGCACAGGGCCAGCGCCCTCTCGTAGAACTCAAGGGCCCCCGCCTCCTCTCCCCGGCACTGCGCGTTCCTGGCCTGCCGGACGAGGGCGCGGAAGCGAAGGACGTCGACGGTCTCCTCGGCCGCGACCAGGGTGTATCCGCCCGGCCTACGGACGACGTCGCACGAGGCGTCCGGCGCGGCGACCGCCTGCAGCGCCTTGCGCAGCCGGGTCGCCACTGTGTAGAGGGCGGCGCGGGGGTGGGCCGGGACCCTGCTTTCCCAGACCCTGCCGATCGTGTCCTCGTCGGTGATGAAGGAGTTCGCGGACCAGGCCAGCGTGGCCAGAAGGCGGCTGACGGTCGGGCTGACCGGAATGCTTCCACCGTCTGTGGCGTGAAGCTCGATACAACCCAGGATCTGTACGTTCACGCGGTCCCCTGAAGGTCTTCGTCGGTCTGGTGTCAGCGGCACCTCTCACTGTGCGGACCGGACGTTCGGGTTCTGCATGGATCACGCACGGACGCCGCGGGACAGCGCCGCGATTCGTCCGGCCGACCACGCAATGGATCACCAAAAAGCGATGCGAAGCCGTTACTTTGCGACCCTCAGGTGTACGCATTCCGACGACCTGGCGTCCACATAACGAACACCTTGTCCGATTGATTCAGTTGGCCCGATTTAAGGCACGGATCGATCACGACGCGCTACACGCGTAACTACAGTATGACCAAGAGAAGGTAAAGAAGTTAAAGACAGGGTCAACTCGAGCCAGATTTTATTGACCTTGAACGAATTGCGTTGAAAAAGTCCGGCGTAGCCCGTAGGGGGACGCCCTGCGGAGTCATCAGACCCTCCCTTGGGCCAGGAGCACCATGACCCCCCCAACTCCATCAGCGGCCGCCCCGCTCGAGGTGACCGACGAAACCGTCGATAAGTCGCCCACGCCCGCCACCCCCAAGGGCAGCGAGAGCCGTTCGCCGGGCCGACTGGCCTGGAAGCGTTTCAAGCGTGACCGCACGGGCGTCATATCGGCGTGCATCGTGATCTTCTTCTTCGTGATCGCGCTCGCGGCGCCCCTCATCGCCAAGCTCTACGGCAAGGACCCGTACACCACGTACGCCAGCCAGCGACCCGAGCTGCTCGACGCCTTCTCGTACCCGGCCGGCCCGAACGGCGGTATGAGTTCGGAGTTCTGGTTCGGCATCGAGCCACAGCTCGGCCGGGACGTTTTCACCTTCCTGCTGTACGGCATCCGGACCTCGCTGGGCCTCGCGCTGGCCGCCACGATCGTCACGGCCGTCCTCGGCGTCGTCATCGGCACCACGGCGGGCTACCTCGGCGGCAAGACGGACTACCTCGTCGGACGGATCATCGACATCCTGCTGTCGTTCCCCTCCACGCTGTTCTTCATCGCGTTCATGCCGGTCATCTACGGCCTGTTCGTCGCGCCGGACGAGAACATCCCGACGTCCCTGCGGGCCATCTCGCTCATCATCGTGCTGTCCGGTTTCGGCTGGGCCTCCCTCGCCCGTCTGCTGCGCGGTCAGGTACTCGGCCTGCGCGAGCGGGAGTTCGTCGAGGCCGCGAAGGTCACGGGCGCGTCTCCTTGGCGCATCGTCTTCAAGGAGCTGCTGCCGAACCTCTGGACTCCGATCATCATCCAGACCACGCTGATGCTGCCGATGTTCGTCACCGCCGAGGCGGGGCTGGCATTCCTCGGCGTCGGCATGATCGACCCGACGCCGGACTGGGGCGTCATGATCCAACGAGGCGCCCAGTTCTACACCGAGGACCTCACCTTCATGCTCTTCCCGGGCCTCTCCATGGTGATCTTCGTCCTCGCCTTCAATCTGCTCGGCGACTCGGTGCGCGACGCGCTCGACCCGAAGACCAAGCGCTGATCCGTTCCTTCCCCGGTCCGTACACAGGAGTCCGGCCGGCCACCTCCGTCCCGTATGACCACCCTTGGTAGGTTCTCCATGGCTTTCTCCCGCAGAAACTTCCTCATAGCGACCGGTGTCGTCGCGGCCTCCTCGTCGGTCCTGACCGCCTGTGGCGGCAGCGACAACAAGGGCGGCGGCAAGAGCGACGCTCCGAAGGTCACCGGCTCCAAGACTGTCGAGATCCTGGTCGGCACGAAGGCCGACTCGACCGGTCCGGCGCCCGAGGTCAAGGGCGCGGTGAAGGGCGGGATCATCCACTCGCTCGACCAGTTCGACATGGACCACATGGACCCGGCGCAGATCTACGTCTCGACCGAGGGCGCCATCACCGTTCCGATCATGCGCGGTCTGACCGGCTACAAGCTCGACGACAAGGGCGGCTGCACCCTGGTCGGCGACGTGGCCACCGACGCCGGCACGATGAAGGACGGCGGCAAGACCTGGTCGTTCACCATCAAGGACGGCGTGAAGTGGGAGGACGGCTCCGACGTCTCCATGGACGACGTCCGCCACACCTTCGAACGTCTCTTCGCGGACTTCGTCACCGAGGGCCCGCGCTACGTGCAGCAGTTCCTCGTCGGCGGTGACAAGTACAAGGGCCCGTACGACGGCAAGCAGCTGGACTCCGTCGAGGTCGACGGCAAGACCATCACCTTCCGCCTCAACGAGCCCCGCGCCGACTTCAACTTCACGCTGGCCATGCGCGGTTACTCCCTCGTGCCCAAGGCGAAGGACACCAAGCAGAAGTACGACAGCCGTCCGTTCTCCTGCGGTCCCTACAAGATCAAGGAGCGCAGCGTCGGCAAGTCCCTGACCTACGTGCGCAACGAGCACTGGGACCCGAAGACGGACGCGATCCGCAACGCCTACCCGGACGAGTACCAGTTCCGGTTCGGCTACCAGCCGCTGGCCGCCACCGACCGCTTCATCGCCGACTCCGGCGAGGACAAGCAGGCCATGGCGATCTTCAACGAGGTCGCGCCGGAGCGCATCGCCAAGGTGCTCACCGACCCGAGCCTGAAGAAGCGCGTCCTCACCGCGGTCGACACGGTCACCTACTACTGGCCGATCAACACCACCCGCATCAAGGACGTCAAGGTCCGCCAGGCCATCAACTGGGCCTGGCCGCACCAGCAGCTCCAGACGATCCGCGGCGGCGCCTCCACCAGCGAGCTCGCCACCACCATCCTGAGCCCGGTGACCCCCGGCCACGAGGAGTTCGACCTGTACGGCGTCGACAAGAAGCCCGGTGGCGACCCGGAGAAGGCCAAGGCGCTGCTGAAGGAGGCCGGCAAGGTCGGCCAGAAGCTGGTCATCGCGTACCAGACCTCGGACAACGCGCTGAAGCAGGCCGTCGCGATCAAGAACGCCCTGGAGGCCGCGGGCTTCAAGGTCGTCAACAAGCAGCTCGACAAGTCGACTTTCTACACCCAGATCGGCAAGATCGACAACGGCTACGACCTGTTCGCGGCCGGCTGGAGCCCGGACTGGCCGAACGGCTACTCGGTGTTCTACCCGTGCTGGAGCGGCGAGAACATCGGCAACGGCCGCAGCAACTACGCCCAGCTGGACGACCCCAGCGTGAACAAGGCGATCAACGCCGCGTCCAAGATCGCCGACGCGGAGGAGGCCAACAAGGCCTGGGGCGCCATCGACCGCCAGATCATGGAGCTCGCGGCCGTCGTGCCCGACTACCACTCGATCCGCAACTGGATGTACGGATCGAAGATCGGCAACGTCGTGTTCGACTACGGCAACACCTGCATCGCCCTCTGCAAGCTCTACGTCAAGAAGTAAGCGCGCAGACGCACAGGGGGGCGGCCACCACCCTTATGGCCGCCCCCCTGAGGCCCACCCCCCTCTCACCCCGGCGACGGCGCCCCGTCCGGAAAGTCACGCCCCATGTTCCGCTTCCTAGTCCGCCGAGTCTTCGGTGCGTTGGTCATCCTGCTGATCATCAGCGCCATCACCTTCTGGCTCTTCTACGCCGTGCCGCGCGACCCCGCCATGATGTCCTGCGGCAAGAACTGCACGCCGGAAAACCTTGAGCAGATCCGGAAGAACCTGGGCATCGACGAGTCGATCGTCATGCAGTACTGGCACTGGCTCTCCGGCATCTTTGCGGGCCGCGACTACGCCGGTTACGGCAACTGCGAGGCGCCGTGCCTCGGCTACTCGTTCGCCAACAACCAGCCCGTCTACGGCACGATCATGGACCGGCTGCCGCTGACCCTGTCGCTCGCCTTCGGTGCGGCCATCTTCTTCCTGATCATCGGTATCGGCGCTGGCATGCTCGCGGCCTCGAAGCAGGGCAAGTTCCTGGACAAGTTCGCCAGCTCCGTGTCGCTGCTCGGCTCCTCGCTGCAGATCTACTTCGTCGGCTACATCGCCATGTTCTTCCTGGTCGGTGAGCTCGGCATCCTCAGCCAGCCGTCGTACACGCCGCTGACCGACGACCCGGCCGCCTGGGTGTCCGGCTTGCTGCTGCCCTGGCTGGTGCTGTCGATCATCTTCACCGCCAACTACACTCGTATGACGCGCTCCCAGATGGTGGAGCAGCTGAGCGAGGACTACGTGCGCACCGCGCGGGCCAAGGGCCTGTCGAAGCGCAACGTCTTCTTCCGCTTCGCCTGGCGCGGTGCGATGGGCCCGATCGTCACCATCTTCGGTGTCGACCTCGGTGTCCTGATCGGCGGCGCCATCATCACCGAGACGACCTTCAGCCTCCAGGGCATCGGCCGGCTCGCGATCGAGTCCGTGTTCAAGAGCGACCTGCCCATGCTGCTCGGCGTCACCGTGCTGGCGGCCGGCGCCATCGTGATCTTCAACATCGTCGTCGACGCGGTCTACGCCCTCATCGACCCGCGGATCCGGCTCGCCTGACCTGCGCCCGCCACAGTCGCCTCTCCCACCGCCCCACCCGGCTACCCCCCGCATCACCTCCTGGAGCGTCCCCGTGACGAGCACCGAACAGCAGCCCTTCCTCTCCGTCAGGGACTTGAAGGTCCACTTCTCCACCGAGGACGGCATCGTCAAGGCCGTCGACGGGCTCTCCTTCGATCTCGCCAAGGGCAAGACGCTCGGCATCGTCGGTGAGTCGGGCTCGGGCAAGTCGGTCACCAACCTGACGATCCTGGGCCTGCACGACCGGGACCACACCTCGATCGAGGGCGAGATCGTCCTCGACGACAAGAACCTGCTCACCGCCACCGAGCGGGAGCTGGAGCGGCTGCGCGGCAACAAGATGGCCATGATCTTCCAGGACGCGCTGGCCTCGCTGTCGCCATACCACACCATCGGCAAGCAGATCGGCGAGACGTACCGCAAGCACACCGGCGCCTCCAAGAAGGAGGCGCGGGCGCGGGCGATCGAGATGCTGCGCCGGGTGGGCATCCCGCAGCCGGAGATGCGGGTGGACGACTACCCGCACCAGTTCTCCGGCGGTATGCGCCAGCGCGCGATGATCGCCATGGCCCTGGTCTGCGACCCCGAGCTGCTCATCGCGGACGAGCCGACCACGGCCCTGGACGTGACGGTCCAGGCGCAGATCATGGACCTGCTCAAGGACCTCCAGCAGGAGTTCGGCACGGCCATCGTCTTCATCACCCACGACCTCGGTGTCATCGCCGACATCGCGGACGACGTCCTGGTGATGTACGGCGGCCGGTGCGTGGAGCGGGGGACCAAGGAGGAGGTGCTGCGCGACCCGCAGCACCCCTACACGCTGGGCCTGATGAGCTCGATGCCGAGCCTGGACGGGCCGGTCGACGTGCCGCTGGAGCCGATTCCGGGCTCGCCCCCCTCGCTGCTCAACCCGCCCACGGGCTGCCGGTTCCACCCGCGGTGCGCTTTCCTCGAGAAGGTCGAGGGCGGGCTGTGCTCCTCGGAGCAGCCGGTGCTCACGGTGCTCGAGGGCCGCGGGTCCGCGTGCCACCTTCCCAAGGAGCAGCGCAAGGAGCTGTTCGCCGACTCCGTCGCCTCGCGGCACAACTGACGTACAAGAGACAGGACTTCACCATCATGAGCAACGCGGAAACGCTCCTGGACGTCAGCGGCCTGACCAAGCACTTCCCGATCAAGGGCGGCTTCCCGATCTCCCGCACGGTCGGTGCCGTCCGGGCCGTGGACGGCCTCGACTTCACGGTGGGCGCGGGCGAGAGCCTGGGTCTGGTCGGCGAGTCTGGGTGCGGCAAGTCGACCACCGGCCGGCTGATCACTCGCCTGCTGGAGCCCACCGGCGGCAAGGTCGTCTACCAGGGCCAGGACATCACGCACGCGGGGCGCAGGGCGCTCGCGCCGATCAGGTCCGAGATCCAGATGATCTTCCAGGACCCGTACGCGTCCCTCAACCCGCGCCAGACGGTGGGCAAGATCATCGCGGGTCCGATGGAGATCAACAACATCAACCCGGTCGGCGGCCGCGAGAACCGCGTGCGCGAGCTGCTGGAGATCGTGGGTCTCAACCCCGAGCACTTCAACCGCTTCCCGCACGAGTTCTCCGGCGGCCAGCGCCAGCGCATCGGCGTCGCCCGCGCCCTGGCCCTGGAGCCGAAGCTGATCGTGGCCGACGAGCCGGTCTCCGCGCTCGACGTGTCCATCCAGGCGCAGGTCGTCAACCTGCTCCAGAAGGTGCAGCGGGAACTGGGCATCGCGTTCGTCTTCATCGCCCACGACCTGGCCGTCGTACGGCACTTCTCGCAGCGCGTCGCGGTCATGTACCTGGGTAAGATCATGGAGATCGCCGACCGCGACGACCTGTACGACAACCCGCGTCACCCCTACACGCGCGCCCTGCTCTCCGCCGTGCCCGAGGCCACGGTGGAGGACACGCCCCGCGAGCGCATCCGGCTCGTCGGCGACGTGCCCTCACCGATCAACCCGCCCTCGGGTTGCCGCTTCCGCACCCGCTGCTGGAAGGCGACGGAGAAGTGCGCGTCCGAAGCTCCGCCGCTGGTCCAGGTGGAGGGCAACAAGGCCAGTCACCTCACTGCCTGTCACTACCCCGAGACGGATGACGTAGCCTCGCCCCGTCTCACCAAGAGCCCCGGGGCGGCCGCCTGACAACACCCCTATTCTGTCGGCACCGCCCGCGGAAGGGACCGTCCAAGGCCCATTGACCCGAGCCCGGACTCGTCCGCTTCCAGGGAAACCGAGGGCCCGCGCCTCCCCAGGCGCGGGCCCTCGGTCTGTCTTCTCCGCGGTGCCGGGTTCAGTCCTTCCCGGTGTCCTCCAGTGCGGTCAGCGCCGGGTCCAGGACGATGTCCTCGTCGCGGGCCGCGGTCGTCGGCTGCTCCGGGAAGTGGCAGGCGGTCAGGTGGTCCTCGTGGTTGCCGTCGATGCGGACCAGGGGCGGCACCTCGCTGGCGCACTTGTCCTGCGCCTTCCAGCAGCGGGTGCGGAAGCGGCAGCCGGAGGGCGGCATGATCGGTGAGGGGACGTCGCCGGCGAGGCGGATGCGCTCGCGGTCCTCCGGCTCGTCGATCGTCGACACCTCGGGGACCGCCGACAGCAGGGCGTGGGTGTAGGGGTGCCGGGGCCTGCTGTAGATGGAGACCCGGTCGCCGACCTCGACCACCTTACCGAGGTACATCACCGCGACGCGCTGGGAGAAGTGCCGTACGACGGCGAGGTCGTGGGCGATGAAGAGGAACGCGATGCCCAGTTCCCGCTGCACCTTCTGGAGCAGGTTGACGACCTGTGCCTGGATGGACACGTCGAGCGCGGAGACCGGCTCGTCGGCCACGATCAGCTTCGGGTTGAGGGCCAGGGCGCGGGCGACGCCGATGCGCTGGCGCTGGCCGCCGGAGAACTCGTGCGGGAAGCGGTTGAAGTGCTCGGGGTTGAGACCCACCAGTTCGAGCAGCTCGCGGACCTTCGTGTCCCGGCCGCCCTTGGGGTTGATCCCGTTGACCTCCATGGGCGACTTGATGATCGTGCCGACGGTCTGCCGGGGGTTCAGCGAGGAGTACGGGTCCTGGAAGATCATCTGGATCTCGGACCGGACGGGCGCGAGCTGCCTGCGTGAGGCGTGGGTGATGTCCCGGCCCGCGTACTCGATCCTCCCGCCGGTCGGTTCCATGAGCCGGGTGATGAGCCGGCCGGTGGTGGACTTGCCGCAGCCGGACTCGCCCACCAGGCCGACGCTCTCGCCGGCGCCGACGGTCAGGTCGACGTCGTCCACGGCCTGGACTGCTCCGACCTTGCGTTTGATCGGGAAGCCGCCGTAGACCGGGAAGTGCTTGGTCAGGCCCGCGACCTTCAGCAGCACCTCGGACGGGGCGGAGGCGGTGGCGGTGTACTGCTGCGCGGGAAGCGTGACGTCGTCGCTCATGTCTCGGTCTCCCTAACGCAGCCGGGGCTGGATCTTGTCGATGAAGAGGGTCTGCTTCTGCTCCGCCGTCAGATGGCAGGCTGCGGCGCGTCCCTCGCCGAGCGGCGGACGCTCGGTGGCGCACCGGTCGCCGGCCACCTCGTCCGTGAACGCGCAGCGCGGGTGGAAGGGGCAGCCGGACGGCGGGTTGAGCATGCTGGGCGGCGAGCCCGGGATCGGGCTGAGCGGCTGGTCGAGGCTGCCGCCGAGGCGCGGCATCGAGCTGAGCAGGCCCCAGGTGTAGGGGTGCCGCGGGCTGCGCAGCACCTCGGCGGCGCTGCCGCGCTCCACGGCTCGTCCCGCGTACATCACGAGCAGGTCGTCGGCCATGTCGGAGATGACGCCGAGGTCATGGGTGATGAAGACGATGGCCGAGCCGAACTCCTGCTGGAGGTCCTTGAGCAGGTCCAGGATCTGCGCCTGCACGGTGACGTCCAGGGCGGTGGTCGGCTCGTCGGCGATCAGGAGGTCGGGGTCGCAGACCAGGGCCATGGCGATCATCGCGCGCTGGCGCATACCGCCGGAGAACTGGTGCGGGTAGTCGTCCACGCGGGACTCGGGCTGCGGGATGCCGACCTTGGTCAGCATCTCGATCGCCCGTGCCCGCGCCTCCTTCTTGGAGGCACCGGTGTGCTTCATGTACGGCTCGGCGATCTGCCGGCCCACCGTGTAGTAGGGCGACAGCGCGGTCAGGGGGTCCTGGAAGATCATGGCGACCTTGTTGCCGCGGAGCTTCTCCAGCTCCTTCTCGGTCGCCGTGACCAGTTCCTTGCCGTCGAGGACGATCTCGCCGTCGACCGTGGTCGTCTTGGGGTTGTGCAGGCCGAGCACGGTGAGGTTCGTGACGGACTTGCCGGAGCCCGACTCCCCCACGATGCCGAGGGTCCGGCCGCGTTCGACGTCGAAGGACAGGCCGTCGACCGCCTTGACGATGCCGTCCTCGGTGGAGAACCGCACCCGGAGGTCGCGGACCGAGAAGAAGGACTCCGGCCCGGTCGGGGCCGCGGCGCCTTCGGTCTTGGTCGAAGTACTCACGAAGTTCTCCTAGCTGAGCCGCACGCGCGGGTCGATGTAGGCGTAGGCGAGGTCCACGACGATGTTCAGGAGCAGGATGAAGAAGGCCCCGAACAGCATGACGCCCATCGTCACCGGCAGGTCCTTGGTCAGCGACGAGTCGACCGCGAGCCGGCCGATGCCGGCGAGGTCGAAGGTGAACTCCGTGACCACCGCCCCGGACAGCAGCGCGCTGAGGTCCACGCCGAGTATGGTGACGATCGGGATCAGCGAACCGCGCCAGGCGTAGCGGAAGAAGACGTAGCGCTGCTTCATGCCCTTGGCCCGGGCGGTGCGGACGTGCTCCTCCTGGAGCTGTTCGATCATGGTCGAGCGCGCCATACGGGTGTACTGGGCGGTGAAGATGGTGGCCATCACGCACCAGGGGATGATCATGCCGACCATCCAGGCGATCGGGTTCTCCGTGAACGGCTCGTACTTCGGGTTGTCCATGATCCCCGACTGGTACACGAAGATGCCGAGGACGATCGGGCCGAGGAAGTAGATCTGGAACGAGCTGAGGACGATCGAGGCACCGCTGACGGCCTTGTCCACGACGGTGCCGCGCTTCCAGGCGGCCAGCAGACCCGAGCCGAGACCCAGGAACAGGAAGATGACCAGGCCGCCGAGGGTCAGGGAGAGCGTCAGCGGGAACCGGTCCAGGATCGAGTCCCAGACGAACTCTCCGGTGTCGAAGGACACCCCCAGACACGGCGCGGAGCAGTGCCCCTGGGTGAAGTCCCGGCCGCTCACGATGCCCGCCATGAATTCCCAGAACTGGGAGGTGATGGGCTTGTCGAGGCCGAGGTTCTCGCGGATCACCGCGATGTTCTGCGGGGTACAGTTTCTGCCGCAGGACAGCTCGGCGAAGTCCTGGGGGATCGTATAGAACAGGAAGAAGGTGAAGGCGCCGATCAGGAAGATGATCACGCATGCGCCGATCAACCTGCGAACGAGGAACTGAAGCATGGCAGGTGGATGCTCTCTTCGGAAACGCGGCGGCAGGTGAGGAGGACCTCCGCGGGGGTGCGCTCCGTCGCGCTCCGCTTGGCGCGCACCCCCGCGGTCAGCCGGGCCGGCGGGCTACGGCTGCTTCAGGTACAGGTCGTTGATGTCGATGTAGCTCGACTCGTTGCTGTACCGGGCACCGCCGATGTTCGACCCGTAGAGCTGGATCTGCTTGGAGTAGTAGACCGGGGCCGCCGGGTTGATCTCCTCCACGATGCGGTGGTGGGCCTTCTCCCAGGTCTTCGCCGCCTCCTCCGGCTGCTGCGTCAGCGCCTTCTTGATCAGTGCGTTGACCTGCGCGTCGTCGATGTGCGAGTAGTTGGACCCGCCGTCGGCGACCAGTTCACCGTCGTAGACCGGGGTGATGACCGTGGACGCGTTGGGCCAGTCCTGGCCCCAGCCGGTCATGTAGAGGTCGTACGGGTTGTTCAGCTTGCCGATCTGCTCGTAGAAGCTGGCCCGGTCGATCTCCTTGGCCTGGACATCGAAGCCGATCTTCGCCAGGGCGTCCTTGACGATGAGCATCTGGGCCTGGCCGCGCGGGGTGTTGGAGTAGGCGTAGGTGAGCTTCGTGCCCTCCTTGACACCCGCCTCCTTGAGCAGCGCCTTGGCCTTCTCCGGGTCGCCGTTGGGCTTCTTCAGCTTGCCGAACGGGTCGTACTTCGGGTCGAAGTTCGGCAGGGTCGGCGCGAGCAGGCCGCCGGCGACCTCGCCGCCGTAGCGGCCGCCGTCCGCCTGGACCATGGACTGGTTCGGGATCGCGTAGGTGATCGCGTCGCGGACCTTCTTGTCCTTCAGACGGTCCAGGTTGAAGCTCATCTGCCAGACGTAGACCTGGTAGCCCGCGATGGTACGTTTCTTCGTCGCCGGGTCGCTGACGACCGTCGACATCTGGGCCGGGTCGACCGGGTCGGTGAACTGGATGGCGTTCTTGGCCTCGCCCTGGTCGGCGATCAGCCGCTTGGTCTGGCTGGCCTGGTCGATGGTGCTGGTGAAGTTGTAGCCGTCGACGTACTGGTGGCGCACCGAGTCCGTCTTCGGGTCCCACTGGTCGTTCTTGACCAGCTTCATGGACTTGCCCGGCTTGTACTCGGCGATCTTGTAGGGGCCGAGGGACGCAGGGGCGTCGTCGTACTTCTCCTTCGTGTCCCGCTTCTCGGGCACGATGGCGTAGCCGGCCATGGCGAGGGCCTGCGGGAGGTCCGGGCGCGGCTGGGAGAAGTGGAAGACGACCGTCTTGTCGTCCGGGGTCTCCAGCACCGAGTCCGGCAGGTGCTTGCCCTTGTACGGGCCGTCCGGCAGCGCCTTGCGGTAGTCGTTGCCGGAGAGCCAGGACTGGATGTAGGTCGGGCCGTCGAAGATCACCTTCGAGTACAGGCGCTCGATGCTGTGCCGGACGTCCGCCGAGGTGATGGCGTTGCCCTGGTCGTCCTTGACGTTGTCCTTGAGCTTGTACGTCCAGGTCTTGCCGCCGTCGGAGGACTGGCCGGAGTCGGTGGCGATGTCGCCGACGACGGTCAGGTTGCCCTCGTCGTCCTCCTGGAAGTTGGTCAGGCCGCGGTGGATCAGGTTGGCGAACTGGCCGGCGTCGCTGACGTAGATCTGGCCCGGGTCCATGTGGGTCAGGTCCGACTGCATGTAGACGTTGATGAAGCCGCCGGGCTTGGCTCCGGGGACCTCCTCGGCCGGACCGTTGGAGGCCGCGGCGTCGCCGTAGGCCACCGGGTCCTGCTGCTCGGCGGCGTCCTTCTGGTTCTTGGCGTCGCTCTTGCCCTTGCCGCCGCCCCCGTCGTTGTCGCCGGAGCAGCCGGTCAGCACCAGCGCGCCGGCCACGATGGCCACGGCTATGGCGCGCGTGCTGCGCGTGGTGCGGGTTCTGATGGGCTTCATAGTGCCGATCCACCTGCCTGTCGAGAGTTGTCCACGAGTGCTGCCTGACGGTCCGGAAGCCCGGCACGGGGGTGGCAGCTCCCCCACCCACCAATGGACGGTTACCGTCCGGTCTTGGGGTCGAATGCGTCCCGGACGGAGTCGCCGAGAAGGTTGAAGGAGAGGACGAAGACGACCAGCGCCACTCCTGGGAAGAACATGAACATCGGGTCCTGCTCGTACACGTCGGCACCGATGGCGAACATGCGGCCCCAGTCCGGGGTCGGTTCGACGAAGCCCACGCCGATGTACGACAGGAAGGCGATGGACAGGATCGTGCTCGGGAGGATGTAGGTGGCCTGCACCAGGATCGGTGTGACGATGTTCGGCAGGATCTCCTTGCGCACGATGCGCCAAGGAGAGGCCCCGGACACCTTGGCGGCCTCCACGAACTCCCGCTCCCGCAGCGTCAGTACTGAGCCGCGCACCAGACGGGCCAGACCCATCCAGCCGAGGAACCACATCACCAGGGTGATGGCCACGGCCCTGAGATAGGTGGGGGTCTCGTCCTGCGGGGAGACGAACATCGCGGTCACGACGGGCATGAAGGCGATGAAGAACAGCTGCTGCGGGAAGGCCAGGAAGAAGTCGATGACCCGGCCCAGCCAGTAGTCGACCCGGCCGCCGAAGAAGCCGCTGACCATCCCGATGAGCACGCCGGTGACGACGCAGAGCGTGGTGACGAGCACGGCCATGTAAAGGGAGGTGCGCATGCCGTACAGCAGCATGGTGAACACGTCGCGGCCCAGCTTGGGTTCGACGCCGAACCAGAAGTCGCCCGACATGCCGCCGAAGGAACCCGTGGGCATCGCGAAGTCATCCAGGAGGAAGGGGTAATCGGGCTCCCGGGCGTACAGCGTGTAGGGGTTCTTCCCGTACACCTTGGCGATGAGCGGCGCCAGTGCGGAGACGACGAAGTAGAGGATCACGATACAGGCGGAGACGACTCCGGTGCGGTCGCGTTTGAAGCGGAGCCACCTCAACTGCCCGGGTGACCGGCCCTCGTGGCTCTTCGCCTCCCCCGTCTTGACGGGCTCCGGAGCGTCGGCGGCGACGGCTGCCGTTCCGCCGTCCTCAATGTCGATCGGACTTGTCACAATTCGCCCATTTCACAGGTGTGGGTGTGCCGAACCGGCGACGGGCGCAGGGTGTGCGCCATCGCGGAACGGATCATGAAGAAGCGTCGGGACGTCCCGGAAGACACCGGAAACCCGCAGCCGGACGCGCGTAGCCGGATGCCCGGACTTCAGCGGCCGGCCCGCTCCTCAGAGTCGGTCGCCGTCCAACGGTGCACAGATGCGGGCGACGGACCGTGTGACCCACCTGGTGTTCGTGACACCTCGCATGGGACTCCTCCTCATGACTCCACGTGTTCACCGACAGGAGGGGGCGTGCGTCTGGCTTCCGACACCCCTGACGGAAGCTCAGTCACCCCCCGGTGCTCGTGAGTCGGGCACTGTCCCCACAGTGTCTTGACCCATCGACCCGAGCGTTACGCGGCTAACTATCTGCCATGAGCAGAAGAACCGACCACCGTCTTTAAATCTCAATTCAGTCACAGCTGCGGGGTAGATCTTCCAAAATCTGGACAAACCGTTCGGGGCGAGAAGACCGCGAAACGGACGTGTTACATGCCTATCGGGCGTCGATCTCCGCGTTTCGGACACAAGGGGGTGCTGGGGAGGTCACGGAGGGGCGTCCGACGCTCGGAAAACCGGTTGAAAAAAGCCCGGGTGCCCCCATGATGGGGGCACCCGGGCTCCGCTGTGTGTCGCCGTCGCGGCTGGCGGGTCAGCCGTGCTTGGCGCGGCTCGCGGCGCGGGCGCGCTCGCGGGCGTCCAGGTTCACCTTGCGGATACGTACGGCCTCCGGGGTCACCTCGACGCACTCGTCGTCGCGGCAGAACTCCAGCGACTGCTCCAGCGAGAGCTTGCGCGGCGGGACGATCGCCTCGAACGAGTCGGCCGAGGACGACCGCATGTTCGTGAGCTTCTTCTCCTTGGTGATGTTGACGTCCATGTCGTCGGAGCGGGAGTTCTCTCCGACGATCATGCCTTCGTACACCTCGGTGCCGGGCTCGGTGAAGAGCACGCCGCGCTCCTGGAGGTTCGTCATCGCGAAGGCGGTGACGGCGCCGGAGCGGTCGGCGACCAGCGAGCCGTTGTTCCGGGTCGTGAGGGTGCCGAACCAGGGCTCGTGGCCCTCGTGGATGGAGTGGGCGATACCGGTGCCGCGGGTCTGGGTCAGGAACTCGGTCCGGAAGCCGATCAGACCGCGGGACGGGACCACGAACTCCATGCGGACCCAGCCCGAACCGTGGTTGGACATGTTGTCCATCCGGCCCTTGCGCACGCCCATGAGCTGCGTGACCGCGCCCATGTGCTCCTCGGGCACGTCGATCGTCATGCGCTCGACCGGCTCGTGGACCTTGCCGTCGATCTCGCGGGTGACGACCTGCGGCTTGCCGATGGTCAGCTCGAAGCCCTCGCGGCGCATCTGCTCGACCAGGATGGCCAGCGCCAGCTCACCGCGGCCCTGCACCTCCCAGGCGTCGGGGCGCTCGGTGTCCAGGACCCGGAGCGAGACGTTGCCGATGAGCTCGCGGTCGAGGCGGTCCTTGACCTGGCGGGCGGTGACCTTGCGGTCCTTGACGACCGCCTTGTTGTCCGCGCCCTTGCCGGTGGCGCCGCGGCCGACCAGCGGGGAGGTGTTGGTGCCGATGGTCATGGAGATCGCGGGCTCGTCCACCGTGATCAGCGGCAGCGGGACCGGGTTCTCCTGGTTGGCCAGCGTCTCGCCGATCATGATGTCCGGGATGCCGGCGACCGCGCAGATGTCACCAGGGCCGGCCTTCTCGGCGGGCTTGCGGGTGAGCGCCTCGGTCATCATCAGCTCGGAGATGCGCACGTTGCTGACGGTCCCGTCGCGCTTCATCCAGGCGACCGTCTGGCCCTTCTTCAGCTCGCCCTGGTGGACGCGCAGCAGGGCGATACGGCCGAGGAAGTTGTCGGCGTCCAGGTTGGTCACGTGCGCCTGGAGCGGGGCGTCCTCGTCGTAGGTCGGGGCCGGGATGTGCTCCAGGATGGTGGAGAAGAAGGGCTCCAGGCTGGTGGAGTCCGCCGGCACCGTGCCGTCCTCGGGCTTGGTGAGGGAGGCGACGCCGTCCCGGCCGCACGCGTAGACGATCGGGAACTCGATCTGCTCCTCGTCGGCGTCCAGGTCGAGGAAGAGGTCGTAGGTCTCGTTGACGACCTCGTCGATCCGGGAGTCCGGCCGGTCCGTCTTGTTGATGCACAGGATGATCGGCAGCCGCTGCTGGAGCGCCTTGCGCAGCACGAAGCGGGTCTGCGGCAGCGGGCCCTCGGAGGCGTCCACGAGCAGGACGACGCCGTCGACCATCGACAGGCCGCGCTCGACCTCACCGCCGAAGTCGGCGTGGCCGGGGGTGTCGATGATGTTGATGGTGATGACGTCGCCGCCATCCTTCGGGTGGTACTTGACCGCCGTGTTCTTGGCCAGGATCGTGATGCCCTTCTCACGCTCCAGGTCGTTCGAGTCCATCATGCGGTCGTCGACGGAGTCGAGCTGGTGCGCGGCGAAGGCACCGGCCTGCTTGAGCATTCCGTCGACGATGGTGGTCTTGCCGTGGTCGACGTGGGCGACGATGGCGACGTTGCGGATGTCGTGGCGCGTGGCCATATTGAGGCGTACTCCCGGAGATGTGAGGACGGCCCTTGCGTACGTCCGTGTCACGCGGGCCTGCCGGGCGGTACATGCCACGGCCTCACCCCATGGTACGGGGCCCCGGGGGCTGCGGCTTGCCGGGTCGCGGACGCACGGGCCGGGGGCGGCCGCTCACGAGCTCACGACGAGGGGCGCGCCGGGGCCTCGGCGCCCCGGGCCCCCTTCTTCAGGAAACCCATGTCCTCGTGGACGGGCGTCTCGAAGCCGAAGGCGCCCGCGTTGGCGAGGTCCTTGCGGGCCGCCATGAGCTGGGGACGCTGGTAGAGGGGGATGGAACCGGCCGCCGCCCAGATCCGCGAGTCGGCCTTGCGCAGCAGGTCGCGGGCCTCCTTCTCGTCCAGCGTCGCCATGGCCTGGTCGAAGAGCTGGTCGACCTGGTCGGTGCCGACCCGGGTGTAGTTCTGCGCGACGTTCAGGGAGCCGTCGGCGGCCGGGACGGGCTTGGCGTAGACGGGGCGGGCGTCGGTTGCGGGGTAGGCCGAGGCCGGCCACGAGTAGAGCGCCAGGTCGTACTCGCCGGAGGCGATGTGGTCCTTGAAGTAGCTCTCGTCCGAGACCTTGGTGGTCTCGACGCCGATGCCGATCTCCTCCAGCATGTCCGTGATGCGGTCGGCCACGGTGCGCAGCGGCTCGGCGCCGGGACCGGAGGGGAGCACGAAGCTCAGGGTGAGCGCCTTGCCGTCCTTGGCGAGCGGTGCCACCGCGGAGCCGGCCGGGGCGGCGGTGCCCTTGGGGGCGTAGGCGCCGGGGGCGCCGCCCTGCGCGGTGTTCTTGCCGCTGCTGTGCTTCTCGCCGCTCTCCTGGCCGCTACCGCCGGCGCCGTCGCCCTCCTTCTCCGCCTTGCCCTTCTCCCCCTTCTCCCCCTTCTCCTTCTTGTCCTTCTCGTCCCCGTCCTTCTCGTCCCCGCCGTCCGCGTTCTTGTCGTCCTCGCCGACGATGTACGTCCCGTCGTCGCCGCCGTCGGACTTGTCGCCGCCCTCGTCGTCCCCGGACTTCTCGGCGCCGGCCGCCTTCTCGCCCTCCTCGGGCTCCTTCACCGGCCCGCCGGGCACCCACCCGGCGTCCGCGAGGAGGGCCCGGGCCTCCTTGGCGTTCTGGTCGCCGAGGGCGCCGCTGCCGTCGGCGTAGACGGGCTGGCCGGAAAGGGCGAGGTGGCTGCCCACCGGCTCGGTGGGCAGGCCCAGCGGCTTCAGCACCGCCCTGGCGAGCGCGTCGCGGTCCAGGGCGCGGGCGACGGCCCGGCGGACGCGTTCGTCGGCGAGGGGGCCGTCGGCGCCGTTGAGGGCGAGCTGGGTGTAGGCAGGCTCCAGCGACTTGCGGACCTCGAAGCCGCTGAGGGCCTTCTGCCGGCGTTCGCGCTTCGCCGCGGCCTCGCGCCGCTTCTCACGGGCGAGGACCTCCTCCTCGGCGGCCTCCTCGTCGGAGCCGTTGGCGACCGCCCAGGAACGCAGGGCGGCCGCGGCGGACCTGCCCTGCGGCCCCGGGCGGGGCGACGCGTCCGCGGCCGGCGTGCCGTCGGGGCCCGTGAGCGGGGTGCCGGTGCCGGCGCCCTCGGGGGCGGCGGCCAGGGCGACCCGGCCGGCGGTGTCCGGGTCGATCTCGGCCAGGTCCAGCCTGCCGGCGACCAGCTCGGCGACCCGCTCGTCGCGCGGTACGGCGCGCAGCACGATCTCGTCCAGCTTGGCCGGCTCCCCCCACCAGCGCGGATTGCCGGTGAGGACGACCTCGTCGGCCTCGGTGTCGACCTTCTTGAGGGCGAAGGGGCCGGCGGTGACCTTGAGCTTGCGTCGCGCGCCGTCGTTGAAGGTGTCCGGGGTGCCCATGACGTCCTTCGGGTACAGCGGTGTGAACAGCGACTTCCAGTCGGCGTAGGGCCGGCTGAAGGTGACCCTGACCTCCAGGTCGCCGGCGCCGCGCTCGATCTTCTCGATGCGGTCGTAGCCGGCGTTGCGGGCGGTCCAGTAGGCGCTGTCCTTGCCGGACAGGGCACGCCACTGGGCGGCGAAGTCGGCGGCGCCGATCTCCCGGCCGTCGCTCCACACGGCCTGCTGGTTGAGCTTGTACACGACGACCTGTTTGGGCTCGGTCTCGACGACCTTCGCCGACTCCAGGTACTCGGGGTCGCGCACCGCACGGCCGGCCTCGTCCATCCGGTACATCGAGGGCAGCACGGCCTGCGCGACGCGGGTCGTGGTGGTGTCGGCGTCCGACTGGAAGGTGTTGAGGGTGTCCGGCACGGAGTCCACCGCCCAGCGCAGGGTGCCGCCGTCGGCGATCCGGGCGCGGGCCGCGGAGGCGATGTCCTGCTCGGCGAGCGGTTTGCCCGACGGGTCCTCGGAGCTGCAGCCGGCCAGCGCGGGGACCGCGAGCGCGCTCGCGGTGAGGAAGGCGACCGAGCGCATGACCGCGCGCGGTCCGACGCCGACGTGAGACATCTCTGCTACCTCCGGAAGGCCGCGGGCGCGGTGATCGCCCTGGCGGCGTCTGCGTGACAGGCGCGATATGCGGTATTTGGAGTTGATCATTTGTATCCGGACGGGGATGCGGCCACTGAAGAGGAAACGGTTCGCCGACGCCGGGAGACACGACGGCGACGGCGCGCAAGCCCACCCGTGCGGCGCAACGCCACCCGCGACGCACCGACACGCCCCGGCCAATCGCGGCACGTCCCTTCCCAGCGGCAGGTGTGACGCGCGACACTCTCAGGCGCATGAACGTCGCCATCCAGGGCCGGCCCGCGCCGTTGGCGGGCGGAAGTGAGGTCACGTCATGTCCGTGCACGACGACCTGACATCGATGCAGCGCAGTCTCGACGACCTGTCCCGGTCGGTGGCCCGGCTGGAGCAGCAGATGGGCAGCGGCGGCCTGGAGGTCCGCCGGGTCCGCACCGACGCCGACCACCTGCGCGAGAGCGTCGCGCTGCTGCGCGCGGCGGCCGCTCCGGACACGCCCGGACGTCCGGACCTCGTCCCGATCCCCGACACGCCGTACGACGGCTCGCTGTGGACGGACTCGGACGACGAGGGCCTCGGCGCCCGCGACCGACGCGCCCCCTGAACCCGACCCGACCGACCGGAGTCGCCCCGTGGCCACTGGCACGGAACCCCCAGACACCGCACCGCAATCCCGGGGCCGCGGCGTCCACAGCCCGACGCGCGCCGCCATCCGCGCCCCGCACCTGCGCACCGACCGCTGGTGGCTGGCCCCGGCCGCCACCGCCGCGGGCCTGCTGGCCTTCGTCGTCTACTCGACCTGGCGGGCCTTCGCGGGCGCGGACTACTACGCGGCCCCCTACGTGTCGCCCTTCTACTCCCCCTGCCTGGCGGAGAACTGCCGGCCGATGCAAGGCGGCCCCAACTGGGAACTCCTCGGCGGTTGGTGGGGCCTCTCCCCCGCGATCATCATCCTGGTCTTCCCGCTCGGTTTCCGCCTGACCTGCTATTACTACCGCAAGGCCTACTACCGGGCCTTCTGGGCCTCCCCGCCGGCCTGCGCGGTGGCCGAGCCGCACAGGAAGTACACCGGCGAGACCCGCTTCCCGCTCGTCCTGCAGAACATCCACCGGTACTTCTTCTACGCCGCCCTCCTGGTCGCGCTGATCCTCACCTACGACACCGTGCTCGCCTTCCGCGACGAGCACCACGACTGGGGCCACATGGGCCTGGGCACCCTGGTGTTCCTGGCCAACATCGTGCTGATCTGGGCGTACACCCTCTCCTGCCACTCCTGCCGGCACATCGTCGGCGGCAAGCTCAAGCACTTCTCCCGGCACCCCGTGCGCTACCGGATGTGGCGGTGGGCCGGGCGGCTCAACGCCCGCCACATGCAGCTGGCCTGGGCGTCGCTGGTGAGCGTGGCCCTCGCCGACCTCTACGTGTACCTCGTCGCGTCCGGCGCCTTCGACGATCCGCGCTTCTTCTGATGAGTGAGGCCTTCTGATGTCCGTGGTCGACCGGCAGGAATGGGACGTCGTCGTGGTGGGCGCGGGCGGCGCCGGGCTGCGCGCCGCGATCGAGGCCCGCGAGCGGGGCGCCCGTACGGCCGTCATCTGCAAGTCCCTGTTCGGCAAGGCGCACACGGTGATGGCCGAGGGCGGCATCGCGGCGGCGATGGGCAACGCCAACGCCGGGGACGACTGGCAGGTCCACTTCCGCGACACCCTGCGCGGCGGCAAGTTCCTCAACCAGTGGCGGATGGCCGAACTGCACGCCCAGGAGGCGCCGCAGCGGGTGTGGGAGCTGGAGACCTGGGGCGCGCTGTTCGACCGTACGAAGGACGGCCGGATCTCGCAGCGCAACTTCGGCGGCCACGAGTACCCGCGCCTGGCCCACGTCGGTGACCGTACGGGCCTGGAGCTGATCCGCACCCTCCAGCAGAAGATCGTCTCGCTCCAGCAGGAGGACTTCGCGGAGAGCGGCGACTACGAGGCCCGTCTGAAGGTCTTCCAGGAGTGCACGGTCACCCGCGTGCTCAAGGCCGACGGCCAGGTCTCGGGCGTCTTCGGCTACGCGCGCGAGACGGGCCGCTTCTTCGTGCTGGAGGCGCCCTCGGTGGTGATCGCCACGGGCGGCATCGGCAAGTCCTTCAAGGTGACGTCGAACTCGTGGGAGTACACCGGGGACGGCCACGCCCTGGCGCTGCTGGCCGGGGCGCCCCTGCTGAACATGGAGTTCGTGCAGTTCCACCCGACGGGCATGGTCTGGCCGCCGTCGGTCAAGGGCATCCTCGTCACGGAGTCGGTGCGCGGCGACGGCGGGGTGCTCAGGAACGCGGACGGCCGGCGGTTCATGTTCGACTACGTCCCGGACGTCTTCAAGGACAAGTACGCCGTGACGGAGGAGGAGGCCGACCGCTGGTACGACGACCCGGACCACCACCGGCGGCCCCCCGAACTGCTCCCCCGCGACGAGGTGGCGCGCGCCATCAACACCGAGGTGAAGGAGGGCCGGGGCTCCCCGCACGGGGGCGTCTTCCTCGACGTCTCGACCCGCATGCCCGCCGAGGTGATCCAGCGCCGGCTGCCCTCCATGTACCACCAGTTCAAGGAGCTGGCCGACGTCGACATCACGGCCGAGCCGATGGAGGTCGGACCGACCTGCCACTACGTCATGGGCGGCATCGCCGTCGACTCCGACTCGGCCGCCGCGCGCGGGGTACCGGGGCTGTTCGCGGCCGGTGAGGTGGCCGGCGGCATGCACGGCTCCAACCGGCTCGGCGGCAACTCGCTGTCCGACCTGCTGGTGTTCGGGCGCCGGGCGGGCTGGCACGCGGCCCGGTACGCGGCGGGGCGGGCCGACGCGGCGCGGCCCCGGGTGGACGACGCGCAGGTGGACGCGGCCGCCGCGGAGGCGCTGCGGCCGTTCTCCGCCGGGACGGGCTCGCCCGACGACGGTCCGCCGGAGAACCCGTACACGCTCCATCAGGAACTCCAGCAGACGATGCACGACCTGGTCGGCATCATCCGCCGCGGGCCGGAGATGGAGCGGGCCCTGGAGAAGCTCGCGGAGCTGCGGGTACGGGCCCGCCGGGCCGGCGTGGAGGGGCACCGGCAGTTCAACCCGGGCTGGCACCTCGCCCTGGACCTGCGCAACATGCTGCTGGTCGGCGAGTGCGTGGCACGGTCCGCGCTGGAGCGCACCGAGTCGCGCGGCGGGCACACCCGCGAGGACCATCCGTCGATGGACCGCCGCTGGCGCCCGGTCAACCTGCTGTGTTCGCTGGCCGACCCGACGGGCGGCCCGGCGGCGACGGACGCGGAACGCGGCCGGATCGTCCTGGAGCGGACGGCCACCGAACCCGTCCGACCCGACCTGCTCGCCCTCTTCGAGAAGGAGGAGCTGGTCAAGTACCTCACCGAGGAGGAGCTGTCCGAATGAGCGGCTACGAGGCCCGCTTCAGGGTGTGGCGGGGCGACGTGGAGGGCGGCGGCCTGGAGGATTTCGGGGTCGAGGTGAACGAGGGCGAGGTGGTCCTCGACGTCATCCACCGCCTCCAGGCCACCCAGGCCCCCGACCTCGCCGTGCGGTGGAACTGCAAGGCGGGCAAGTGCGGTTCCTGCTCGGCGGAGATCAACGGGCGCCCGCGACTGCTGTGCATGACCCGCATGTCCGTCTTCACCCGAGAGGAGACGATCACCGTCACGCCCCTGCGCGCCTTCCCGGTCGTCCGCGACCTGGTGACGGACGTCGGTTTCAACTACGACAAGGCCCGCGAGATCCCGGCGTTCGTGCCGCCCGCCGACCTCGGGCCGGGTGAGTACCGGATGATGCAGGAGGACGTGGACCGCTCGCAGGAGTTCCGCAAGTGCATCGAGTGCTTCCTGTGCCAGGACACCTGCCACGTCGTACGCGACCACGAGGAGAACAAGCCGGCCTTCGCGGGCCCGCGCTTCCTCATGCGCGTCGCCGAACTGGACATGCACCCGCTGGACTCCGCCGACGACACGGGCCTCGACCGGGGACGCACGGCCCAGGAGGAACACGGCCTCGGCTACTGCAACATCACCAAGTGCTGCACGGAGGTCTGCCCCGAGGGCATCAGGATCACGGACAACGCGCTGATCCCCCTGAAGGAACGGGCCGTGGACCGCGCGTACGACCCGCTGGTGTGGCTGGGCTCGAAGATCAGGCGCCGCTCCTGACGGTGCGCGGGCGGGCTCAGCGCACCCAGCCCTCCCGGTACGCCCGCCAGTCCTCCTCCGTCGCCGCGAAGTCGATGTAGGCGGCGACGCCGAAGCGGGCCCGGCCGGCGTCCGTGCGGGACAGGCCCAGGCGGACACCGCGGACGGCGGCGGCGACCGTCTCGGCGTGGTTCCAGTGGCCGAAGCGGTTCTCGTGGTAGAAGGGCAGGCCCATCAGGAGGTGGGTGGTGGGCGGGGTCGCCTCCAGGGCGAGCGAGGTCTGCTGGGCGACGTAGCCGCCGTAGGTGCTCTGCAGGGGCTGCATGGTGTCGTACGTCATGACGGCGATCTGGTCGACGCGGCGGGCGACCTGGCCGAAGAACTCCTGCGACCACCACTTCGGGTGCCCGGTGAGGGCGCCCCAGAAGGAGTGGAAGGCGGGGAGCGGGTCGATCTGGTGCGCGGCGACGGACAGCTGCGCCTCGCGGGCGCGGGTCGTCTCGCGCAGGTCGTCCAGGAGGGAGAGGTAGTTCCGGTCGCCGGAGTGCAGGGGCTCCACGTCGAGGTGGACGCCGTCGTAGCCCGCGTCCAGGACCTGGCCGGCGCTGCGGACGACGGCGGCACGGGTACCGGCCCGCTCCAGCCGCATGCCGTCCGGGGTCTCGGTGGCGAGGACGTCGCCGAGGAAGGCCTGGACGCGGACTCCGGGAAGCTCCCGGTGCACGGCGTCGGTCAGCCGGCGGGCCTTCGGGTAGCGCGACCTCGGCAGAGTGCCGTCGTGTTCCATCGGGCCGGTGTGGACGTACAGGTCCCGGATGCCGGTGGTCCTCAGGCGCCGGGCGAGCGCGGTGACGTCCGCGTCGTCCTTGCGGCCGTCGACCCAGGCGTGGCCGAGCCACATCGCGTCGCGGTTCCTGGTGTACGTGCCGTCGGCGGGGTCTCCGACGTACGCGACGCGCAGGGCCGCCTCGGCGGTGAGGAGGGGCAGCAGCAGGACCGCTAGGACGGCGAGGAGGGTTCGGCGGGCGCGGGCGCGGGTGCGGCGCGGCCGGCGGTTCTTCCGCGGTCTTCCCTCCGCGACACCGTTTTCCCCCTCGCCGGCCGGTGCGGGTGGCCCCTGCGGGGAGTTCTCCTCGTCGTCCGCGGGGGCGGTGGGGTCAGGGGCGGTGGCCGCGCGGGCGGTGGGTTCAGAGTCAGTGGCCGCGGGGGCGGTGGCGGCCGGTGCACCGGCCGCCGGATCGCCGGCCTTCGGTGCACCCGTCTCCGGGTCACCGGCCGCCGGTTCGTCGGTCTTCGGCTGTGTGTGGTCCACGGCGTTCCCCTCCCTGTCGCCCGCCCCGGTCGCGGTGGCCCCCTCGCACTCGTACGCTGCGCGGGTGAGGCCATGTGGCAGGTGGGACCGGTCGTGGCTGGTGTTGCCGACGTGGACGACTCGAACCGGTGTTCCGGTTGCAGCCGGGGGCTCGCCACGATGATCTCCGCCGACCTGGTGCCGCCCCTGGTCGCGGCCGGGGCGGCCCTTCTCCTGGCCGGGCGCGCCCGGGTGCGCCGCATCCGGCGCACCCGGACCCGTACGACTCCCGGCCGCGTCAGAACAGGCTCAGCAGGGCCTCCGCCGGGTCGGTGAGCCGGGTGTCGCCGCCCGGCAGGGGCAGTTCGAACCACACCGTCTTGCCGCGCGGCGTACGACGTGAGCCCCAGGCCGCGCTGAGCAGGCCGACCAGCTGCAGGCCGCGGCCGCCCTCGTCGGTGTCCCGGGCACGGCGCCGGCGGGGCTGGACCAGGCCGGAGTCCCAGACCTCGCAGACCAGGGTGCGGTCGAGGAGCAGGCGGAGCCTGATCTCCCCCTCGCCGTACCTCAGGGCGTTGGTGACCAGCTCGCTGACGAGCAGTTCCGTCGTGTCGACCAGTGGCTCCATGTCCCAGGCGAGCAGCTGGACACGGGCGTACTCGCGGGCCCGGCCGACGCTGCGCGGCTCGCGCGGCAGGGTCCAGTCGCCGACGGACTCGCTGGGCAGGCCCTGGACGCGGGCCATCAGCAGGGCGATGTCGTCCTCGCCGTGGTGGCTGTCCAGGGTGTTGAGGACCTGGTCGCAGACGTCCTCCAGCGGACGGGTGGGGTCCCTGAGCGCCCCGACGAAGGCCTGGAGGCCCTCGTCGAGGGGGTGGTCGCGGCTCTCGACCAGCCCGTCCGTGTAGAGGGCGAGCAGGGCGCCCTCGGGCAGTTCGACCTCCACCTCTTCGAAGGGTTCCCCTCCGACGCCGAGCGGCAGGCCCGGCGGCACGTCCAGCATCAGCGCGGACTCGCCGGGCTCGACCAGGACGGGCGGCAGGTGGCCCGCGTTGGCGAAGGTGCAGCGCCTGGTCACCGAGTCGTAGACGGCGTAGACGCAGGTCGCCAGGTACACCTCGGACAGGTCGGCCTCGCGGGGGCGGCGGGCGGCCCGGGTCGCCTGCTGGACGCCTCCGGGGGCTCCGAGGCCGCGCGCGATCTCGTCGAGCTGGGAGAGCACCTCGGCCGGTTCGAGGTCGAGCTGGGCCAGGGTGCGGACGGCCGTGCGCAGTTCCCCCATCGCCACGGCGGCGCGCAGTCCGCGGCCCATGACGTCGCCGACGACCAGCGCGGTGCGGTGACCGGGGAGTTCGATGACGTCGAACCAGTCGCCGCCGACCTCGCTCGGCCGGCCGGTGGCGGCGTTGCCGGGCAGGTAGCGGCAGGCGATGTCGAGGCCGGAGGCCTCCGGGTCGCCCGGCGGGAGCAGGGAGCGTTGCAGTATCAGCGCGCGTTCGTGCTCGCGCCGGTAGAGGCGGGCGTTGTCGATGCAGACGGCTGCTCGCGCGGCCAGCTCCACGGCGAGGTCGCGGTCGCGGTCCCCGAACGGCTCGCTGCCCTTGGTCCGGGCGAACTGGACCAGTCCCACGACCGTGTCGTGGGCGACCATCGGCACGGCCAGCGTGGACTGCACGAGGCCGCCGTCCTCGGCGGGGACGGTGCGCGGACGGGCCGCGCGCAGGGCGTCCGCGCAGGGCGAGGTGAACGGGTAGTGGTGGACGGCGCCGAGCCGGACCCGTTCGCCGGCCCCCTGGAACGGTGCGTCGGAGACGGCGCTGGAGAAGGCGACGCGGCGCAGCTCCGCGCTGCCGTCGGCGAGGCCGGGCGGGGTCTCGTCGCCGGCCAGCAGGCCCTGGTAGAGGTCGACGGTGGCCAGGTCGCAGAAGCCGGGGACGACGACGTCGAGGAGTTCCCGGGCGGTGGTCTCCAGGTCGAGGGAGTTGCCGATGCGGGCGCCCGCCTCGTTGAGGAGGGCGAGGTTGCGCCGGGCGGCGGCGGCCTCGCGGGCGGCCTCGCGACGGGCGGTGATGTCGGTTCCGAGCCAGGCGACGCCGATGGGCCGGCCGGAACCGCTGTGCACCCGGTAGAGGTTGACGGACCAGTGGCGGCGCTCGTCGGAGCCCGGCGCGAAGCCGGTGACGTGCATGTCGGTGATGGAGTCGCCGGTCTCCAGCACCCGGCGCAGGGTCGCCGAGACCCGGTCGGCCTCGGCGCGCGGCAGGTAGTCGTGGACGCCCTTGCCACGGTGGCCGTCGGGCGTACCGCCGAAGACGGAGGCGAAGCGCTGGTTGGCGCGGCGCACCCTGAGGTCGGGGTCGATCAGCAGGAAGCCGAAGGGAGACTGGCCGAATATGGCCTGCGAGGCGGCGAGGTCGGTCTCGATGCTGCGCAGGACGCGGACGTCGACGACGATGCAGACGGCGGCCTTCTCACCGTCCTCGGTCCGCGTCGGCATGACGTACACCTCGGCGAGGCCGCGCTGTCCGCGTCCGCGCCGCCCGCCTCCGGTGCCGGTGTCCGGTGTCCGGTCCGGTGTCCGGAAGGGGACCACGCCGGTCCACTCCCGTCCGTCGAGGATTTCGGCCATTTTCCGCTGGCCCCGCTCCCGCAGGTCGGGGTCGATGAAGGCCTCGATGGGATCGGTGCCCACGGCGTGCTCGGCCGGGATGCCGAGCAGTTGCTCCGCGCGCAGGCTCCACTGTTCGACGAGCCCGTCGGGACCGATGGAGAAGGAGGCGACCTTGACGTAGTCGTAGATGGAGCCGGGCGGGCTGCTCTGCCACACCGCGTCACCGAACGGCGCGCCGTCCGACGGGCCCTCGGACTCCGAGGCCCTCGCTGGTATCTCGCTCACGCGAACCGTCCCCTCCAGCTCACCGCGTCCGGCACCGGTCACCGGGGGCGGCTGTCCGCAGTATCCAGCACTACGGCGCCGCACGACACGGTGTTCACGATCACAGCACGATCCCGATGCTTTTCGGTCCGGACCGTGACAACACTTCCAGTCTTCTAACCAGCGGACACGACATCGAACCACTCGATCCGAGAACTGCCACCGGCCTGATCCGGTCGGCCGGCGGGACCGGACCCGGAACCGGGGCGAATCCGGGCGGTGGAGGAGGCCGTGAGACGCCCGCGCCACCCGGTCATCCGGTCATCCGGTCACCGCGAGTTCGAACCACACCGTCTTGCCCACCTCTCCGGGCCGGGTTCCCCAGCGCCGCGCGGAGGAAGCCACCAGTTGCAGTCCCCGGCCGTTCTCGTCCCCGGGACGGGCGACGCGTCTGCGGGGCGGGTCCGGGAGCGGGTCGGAGACCTCCACCAGCAGCACGCCGACCGGTCCGGCGGGGCGGTGCACCAGACGGACGCCGATGGGGCCGGTGGCGTGCCGCAGGGCGTTGGTGACCAGCTCGCTGACCAGCAGGGCGGCGATGTCGCCGACGCTGTCGAGCTCCCACCCGTGCAGCGTGCGGCGGACGAGGGAGCGGGCGGTCCGCACGGCGTCCGGTGCCGCGGGGAAGACCCACTCGGCACGTCCGCCCTCGCTGTCGATCACGCCGCTCACTTCCCCGGCCGACGCCCGCAACCCTGCCCGATTTTTAGGGGTTAGTGGGGACATACCCGATATGCACGCCCCGGTACCGTCCGGACAGGCGCATGGTGGCACCACCGGCGCACAGGGCGCTCCCGTCGGTCCGTTCACGCACCCGGCGTGTCCGTCACCGCCGGTCCCAGGTGTTCGAGCGCCCGCTCGACGGCCGGTACGTCCTGGTCGAGCCAGGGCACGTCCCAGATCTCGGCGGGGGTGAGCCAGCGCAGCTCGTCGTGATCCTCGAGGGGTTCGGGGGCGGCGGAGCCGGGGAGCAGACGCGCGGTCCACACCTGGAGGACGAGAGGGGGTCTCAGCGGCCACTGTCCCGGGACCCGCTCACCGGGCTCGGCCGTCACGCCCAGTTCCTCGCGCAGTTCGCGCACGAGGGCCGCCTCGGGCGCCTCGTCCGCCTCCACCTTCCCGCCGGGCAGCTCCCACCGTCCGGCCAGCTCGGGCGGTGCGCTGCGGCGTGCGGCCAGCAGGCGTCCGTCGTCGATCAGGGCGGCGCCCACCACGATCCGTTCCGTCATACGCCGGAGCCTACGGCCGTCCGGCGGGTGCTCCGGCGCCGCCGGGGCGGTCAGTCCGCCGCGCCCGTACCGCTCACGCCGAGTTCCTCGACCCAGTAGAGCTGCTGGTGCCCGCGGCCGTCGAGGGTGTCCGCGACGCTCTGGGCCTCGTCCCGCGTCGCGTACCGGCCCACCCGGTAGCGATTGCCGTTGTCGTCCTGCCGGAAGACCAGCCAGGGCAGAGTGACCGTGCCGTCGTTCATCGCACCCCTCCACTTCCCGTCCGCGGCACGCCCCGCGCCCCGCCCGCCAAGGAAACCCCGATCCGCATATGCCGGACCCTACGCCCAACCTTCACGCAGCGAACACGACTTTGCACAAAGAGGTACGCAACCAGCCAGAACGCAGGGGGCGCGCGAGACGAAACGCGCCGCCCCGCACAGGGACGCTTCCGGTCGGAGGCGCACCGGGGACTGCGAGGGCGACCAGCGGGAACGGCCGGATCGCGGCGCCATGCGGACGTCGGCGCGAGGCACGGGCGCCGGTGGGCAGGCGGGGCAGGGGCGCGAGAGGCGCACGGGAGGCGTGCGCCATCTCACACACCCGGGGCGCGTGAACTCCCGCGGGAGCACCACGGCCGCGCACTGCGGTGGAAGCAGGCGCGTGCGCACTCCGGCGGGAGCGCCGCGGGCGGGCACACCGGCGGACGCAGCGCGCGCGGGCACCGCGGCAGGAGCACCGCGCGTGTTCCTTCCGGCGAAAGCACCGCGCGCCGGCACACCGGCGGGAATGCCGCGCTTGGGAGCACCACGGGCGGGCACACCGCCGGCGGGAATGCCGCGGATGGGAGCACCACGGGCGGGCACACCGGCGGGAATGCCGCGGGCTTGAATCCCCGGGCCGGAGCGGCTACTTGACGGGCAGGTGGTACGCCACCCGGTAGCGGTCGGCCGGGACGACCACGTCGGCCGTCTCGACCGCGCGGCCCGAGGCGTAGAACGTGCGCTGGACGACCAGGACCACATGCCCCGGAACGCCGCCCAGGGCGAGCAGCTCCTCCGCGAGGCCGGGGCGGGCGCCGACCTCCTCGGTGACGTTGTCGACGACGACGTCGATGGCGGCCATCCGCTCGACGACCCCCATGCCGCCGAGCGGCCCCTCCTCGGGCAGCATCACCGGCGTGCGGCCGGTGAGGTCCAGCGGCTCCCAGGAAGTGGAGAGCATCATGGCCTCGCCGGCCTCCCGGAAGACGTACCGCGTGCACATCACCCGGTCACCGGGCTTGATCCCGAGCCGCTCGGCGACGGCGCCGCTCGCCTCGGCCTGCTCGCTGCGCGACTCCCAGGTGCCGCGCGTCTCGCCCTCGGCCTGCTCCTGCCGGAAGGGGGTGGCGCCGCCCGACGGGCGGTATCCGGAGCGGGCGATGCGGCGGGGCACCGGCCGCTCGCGCACGTACGTCCCGGAACCGGAGCGTCCCTCGACCAGGCCCTCGGCCATCAGCACCTTGCGCGCCTCCAGGGCGACGGTGTCCGAGACGCCGTACTCCTCGCGGATCCGGGCCTGGGAGGGGAGGCGGGTGTGGGGCGGCAGCAGGCCGTCGGCGATCTTCTTGCGGAGATCACCCGCGACACGCAGGTACGCCGGCTGCTCACCGAATGTCACTGGCCGCTCCCGTCAGGTTGTACAGACAGCAACAGCGTGGCAACCGCGGGTTCGCCCAGGCAAGCAAAGGCCAGAGAACCACTCGATGTGATGACTTGTGGGTGCGGGGGGCTTTACGCAGGCACTTTCTCCCCGGTATGGCCACCGTCACACCTCCCCGCCGGGGCTCCCTCCCCCACCGCCGTCCTCCTCGTCCACCGGCGGCGTGGCGTCCAGTCCCGGGGACCGGCGGGCGGTGACCGCGGTGCCGGCGCCGACGCGCGCGGCCCTTGTCCACGTGCTCCCGGAACGGGCCCGCGTCGAGGCTCGCCCGGGCGGCGGCGGACTCCTCGCGCGCCGCCTCCGGACCGGCGACCAGTTCGGCGACCGCCCACCGCGAAGCTCATCGCCCCGCTCGCCCCTCCTCCGGACCCGGGCGAGCGCGACCACCCCCGGCGCGAGACCGGTCCCGGGCACGAAGCGGAGGACGTCGAGCACGAAGGCGGCGACGGCCGCCCCGTTGACGGACGTCCGGCGGGGGTGAGCCCCGCGGGACCCGTCCCTGGGGCCCCCGGGGCCGGGCGGCGGCGGTGTGGGCACGTGTACCGTGCTCCTGTTTCGGGCGGTGACGTGCAGGCGCCGCGGGGCGGGGCCGGGCCGCGCCCGTGGGGCGTCCGGCCGATCACTGAGCGCCGGGCAGGTACGCGACGGACGGGGGCGGTATGCGGGTCACACCCACGACGATCCGGGCGGTGAACGCCCTGACCGGACGCTGGGCGGCCGCCACGAGCGGCGGCACGGTGTTCTCCGCCGTGGGCGTGTGGCCGCTGCTGGCCCTCCTCGCGGACGGCGCGGCGGGCGCGGCCCGGGCGGAGCTGACGGAGGCGGTGGGCGTGCCCGCCGACCGGGCGGCCGGAGCCGCCCGGGAACTGCTCGCCGGGCTGGGCCGCGTGCGCGGCCTGGAGACCGCCCTGGGGCTGTGGACCAGGCGCACGCTGGAGCTGCACGAGGAGTGGGAGGCGAAACTGCCCGTCGGCGCGCACGGGGTGCTCACGGGCGACGAGACGTCCGACCGGGAGGCACTGGACGCCTGGGCGGTGAGGCGCACGGGCGGGCTGGTCGACCGGATGCCGGTCGCGGCGGCGCCGGACACCGAGATGGTGCTGGCGAGCGCGCTGGCGCTGCGCACCCGGTGGCTGCGGCCCTTCGAGGAGACGTACCTCGCGCCGGAGAGCGGCCCCTGGGCGGGACGTGGGCTGCGGGGACTGTGGCGGCAGAGCGCACTGCTGGACCGGATCGGTGTGGCGGACACGCCCGGCGGCCGGGTCACCGGGCTGGCGGTGCTGGGGCACGACGCCGTCGACGTCCATCTGCTGCTCGGCGAGGTGGACATGACGCCCGGACAGGTCCTGGGAGCCGGCATCGGCGTCCTCGCGCGCACGCACCCGGTCGTACCGGGCCCCCGCCTGCCGTACGGGGAGGCGGGCCCGGGCCTGCGTGTCGTACGGGAGCCCACGGTGACGCCCGAGCCGCCGACGCTCGACGTGACGACGCCGGCGTACGGCATGACGGCCGGACACGACCTGCTGGAACGCCCGGAGCGGTTCGGACTGGCGACCGCGGCGCTGCCGGTGCCCGGTCACTTCCCCGGCGTCAGCGCGCATCCCCTGTGCGTCCGGGCGGCCCGGCAGTCCGCCGTGGCCCGGTTCGACGCCCGGGGCTTCGAGGCCGCCGCGGTGACGGCCCTCGGCGTGCCCGGGGCGGGGATGCCGCGCCTGCGCTGGTCGCGCACCACGGTCCGGGCCGTCTTCGACCGCCCCTTCGGCTTTCTCGCCGTGCACCGCCACACGCGCCTCGCCCTCGCGGCCGGCTGGGTCACCGACCCGGAGCCGTACCGCGAGGACGAGGGCTGTCACTGAGCGGGCGTCAGAACTGCAGGGCCCAGGCGTCGATGCGCCCGGTGTCGAACGACGCGTTGTCGCCGACCCGCAGCTTCCACGTGCCGTTGGCCGTCTCCGAGGAGGCGTTCACGGTGTACGTGGTGCTGATGTCGTTCGCGCTGCCGCCGGTGCCGTACGCCTTCAGCGTGTACGCGGTGCCGTCCGGGGCGACCAGCTGGACCTGGAGGTCGCCGATGTAGCTGTGGACGATGTTCACCTCGACGGCCAGGGACGAGGGCGCGTTGCCCGGGACGCCGGAGACGGTCACCGGGGACTCGACGGTGGCGTTGTCCTGGATGGTGTAGTCGCCGGTGTTCTCGAAGCGGTCACCGGTCGGCGGGGGCGTGGTGCCGCCGCCGACGTACAGCAGCCGGTTGGGCGAACCGCTGCCCGGGTTGGTGACGACGCCGGTGGTGGCGGCGGACGTCAGGGCGGAGGCGACCTGGGCGGGGGTGGCCGAGGGGTTGTCGGCCAGGTGGAGGGCCGCGGCCCCGGCGACGTGCGGGCTCGCCATGGACGTACCCGAGATGGTGCTGGTGGCCGTGTCGCCGCTGCTCCACGCCGAGGTGATGGACGAGCCGGGCGCGAACAGGTCCAGGACCGAACCGTAGTTGGAGTAGCTCGCGCGGGCGTCGCTCGACGTGGTGGCGCCGACCGTGATCGCCTCCGTCACCCGGGCCGGGGACTTGGTGGAGGCGTTGGTGGACTCGTTGCCGGCCGCGACGACGAAGGTGATGCCGGAGGCGACGGCGTTGCGCACGGCCGCGTCCAGGGCGCTGTCCGCGCCGCCGCCGAGGGACATGTTGGCGACGGCCGGCTTGACGGCGTTGCGGGCGACCCAGTCGATGCCGGCGACCACCTGGGCGGTGGTCCCGGAACCGGAGTTGTCCAGGACCCGGACGCCGACGACCTTCGCCTGCTTGGCGACGCCGTACGCGCCGCCCGCGACGGTGCCGGCGACGTGGGTGCCGTGGCCGTGGCCGTCCTGGGCGGTGTTGTCGTTGTCGATGGCGTCGTAGCCGTAGGAGGCGCGGCCACCGAAGTCGCTGTGGGTGATGCGCACGCCGGTGTCGACGACGTACGCCGTCACGCCCCGCCCGGCGCTGTCCGGGTAGGTGTACGAGTTGTTCAGCGGGCGGTTCCGCTGGTCGATGCGGTCCAGGCCCCAGGACGGCGGGCTGGGCTGGGTGCCGGTGACGTGGAAGGTGCGGTTCTGGACGACCGAGGCGACGGCCGGGTCGGCGGCGAGACGCTTCGCCTCGGACTCGGAGGCCTCGACCGCGTAGCCGTTGAGGGCCTTGGTGTAGGTGCGCTCGATGTCGGCGCCGTACTTCTTCGCCACGGCGCGGCCCTCGGCGGTCCCGGACCTCGCCTCGTCCGCCTTCAGGGTCACGATGTAGCTGCCTGCGACCGCGTTCGCCGCGTCCTGGTACTGGACACGGCCCTCCGCGGCGGCCGGGGCGGCGCCCGCGGGGAGCGCGGAGACGAGGCTCGCGGCGAGGGCCGCGGTGGCCGCGGCGCAGACGGCGGCCAGTCTTCGCCGGGTGGGGCGGTGGGGGTGGTGACGCAGCACTGCCATGTGAGGGGTCCTCCTCAGTCGGTGGTGCGTGGTGGGGTTCGTGCACGCCGAGCAGGCCGCCCCGGAGACTCTCAAGTCATGACCATGCCAAGTCGGGGGCGACTTTGGTGCGTCAGCCGAAAGATTGAGGCTTCCAGAGGAATTGCACAAGAGCCCCGCACGGATGTGCGGGGCCCCGTGCCGTTTGAGCGGACCGCTACCGGACCTCCCTCCTGACCGGTCGGTCAGCCGCCGAACCGCCGTCTGCGCTGACCCCGGCGTTGGGCCGTGCGCGACCGGACCGGTGCCGGTGCGGGAGACGCCCGGCTCGACGGGGGCGTGGACTCTATGGGGGGATGGGCTCGATGGGGGCACGGACTTGATGGGGCGTTGAGGCGTGCCGACGGGCGGGGCGGGGAGACGTGCCGGCGGGGGCGCGGGGAAACGGACCGCCGGGGGCACGGGCAGACGGACCGCCGGGGGCACGGGGAAACGCGCCGCCGGGGGCACGGGGAAACGGACCGCCGGGCGGCCGAGCAGGGTGACGCCCGCTCAGGTCGCCGGCGCCGGCTGCCCGTCGTCCACGCCCAGCCGGGCCTGCTCCTCCTCGACGATCCGACGTGCCAGGTCCGTGTCCGACACGTCCACGGCGTCCGGGGTCGCTTCGGCCGTCTCACTGCGTCGGGCGTAGGCGTCGAAGAGGCGGGCCTTCCTCTCCAGCATCCGCACCATCCGCTCGTCGACCCCGCCGATGGCGAGGAGCCGGTGCACGCGCACCGGTCTGACCTGGCCCATGCGGTGGGCCCGCGCGACCGCCTGGTGCTCCGTCGTCGGCTTGATCTGGGGTTCGCAGATGACCACCACGGAGGCGGCCTGCAGGTTGAGCCCGACCCCCGCCGCCTGGATCTGCGCCAGCAGCACCGCCGGACCGGGCACGGCGGTGAACTCGTCGACGAGCAACTGCCGCCGGGCGGGCGGCACACCTCCGGTGAGCGGACCGAACACGGGGCCGTGAGGGGCGGAGGGGCCGGGGACGGGGGCGGAAGGCGCGGGGACGGCAGCGGTGTCGTGGGCGGCGGTTGTCTCGTGGGCGGCGGACGCGTCGGCGAGGTCCGGCGCGTCGGCTGGGCCGGCAGGGCCGACGGGACCGGCGAGGACGGTGACGTCGGCGAGGACGGCGGACGCATCGGCGGTGCCGGCGGGGTCGGTGGCGAGGGCTTCCGCCACCGCCGCCAGGACGTCCCGGAAGTTCGAGAAGACCACGACCTTGAGCCCGTTCTCGCCGGCCTCCCGCACGATCTCCCGGAGCCGGCCGAGCTTGGCGGACGTCTCCGGACGCGCGTACGCCGCCCTGCGCATCGCCATGAAGTTACCGTCCCGCACGGCCTCGCGGTAGGCGTCCTGGTCGGCGGCGCTCAGCTCCTCCCACTCGTCCGTGTGCTGGAGACTGGGCAGTTCGGTCAGGACGTCCACCTGGTTGCGGCGCAGGTAGACGGGCGCGACCGCCTTGCGGAACGCCACCGAACCGGCCAGTCCGGCACCGTCCTCCAGATCGTCCGCCACGCCGGCGTCGAGCATCCTGACCAGGTTGCGGAACTCGGCGACCCGGTTCTCCATCGGCGTACCCGTCATGAACAGGACGTGCTCGCACCGCGCGGCCCACCGGTCGACCGCCTGCGACCGCAGTGCCTGCGGGTTCTTCACGGAGTGCGCCTCGTCCACCACCAGCATCCCGAGTTCGTCCGCGTCCGGGACCGGGAATCCGCGCAGGGCGTCGAAGGTGGTCACGGCCACCCCGCCCCGCTCCCGCCAGTCGGCGAACGCGTCCTGCCGGTCCGGCCCGTGCAGGGGCAGGGCCCGCAGGGTGCTGCGGGACCCGATCTCGCGCGTCCAGTTGACCAGCACGCTCGCCGGGCACACGACCAGGAAGTGGGTCCGCCCGCCCGCGGCCAGGTGGGCCAGCGCCGCGATGGCCTGGATGGTCTTGCCGAGACCCATCTCGTCGCCGAGGATCACCCGGCGCCGTGCCAGGGCGAAGCGCGCGCCGAACGCCTGGTACCCGCGCAGGGAGACCCGCCGGTGGGAGTCGTCGAGCCGCAGGCCCCGCACCCGCTCGGCGACGTCGTCGGGCAGGAACCCCTCGGCGGCGGCGGTGTCGGGCGCGCGTCCGGCGATCTCGCCGAGCAGCCCGTAGTACTCGGCGGAGCGGAGCGCGAAGTCGGTCCAGGCCGCGAGGTCGCCCGGCGGCCCGCGCAGCAGGTCCACCGACGCCTGGGCGAGCTGTTCGGGAATCCGTTCCCGCTCCGCCTCGTCGGTGAGGGACCGGATCGCCGCGACGGCCTCCAGCGCGCGGGTCTTCCGCGCCCGCCCGGCCAGCAGCAGTCCGACCCGCCCGGCGGCCGGCCGGGCGTCGGCCAGCAGCGGGTCGAGCCGCCGGACCAGCCCCGCCGCCGCGTCGACCGCGCGCCGCGCGTCCGGCCCGGCCTCGACCAGCACGTGCAGCGCCCCGACCAGCGCCGTCGTGCGCGGCTCTGGCCGGTCCACGTCCAGGTGCACGGCGGCGGTCTCCTCGGCGGCCTCCGCCAGCCCGCGTGCGGCGGCGACGATCTGGTCGACGGTCCGCTGCCCCACACCGGGGATCTGCCGCAGCCGGTAGGGACCGGCGTCCAGGACGGCCCGGACCGTGCCGAGACCGCTCTTCTCGACGGCGCCCAGCCGCAGCCGCCCACCGGTGACATCCTGCAACCGGGCCACGGGGATGGCGTCCAGGGCCTGGGCCACCGCCGTGTCGTGCAGCGGCTTCAGCGCCGCCCGGACCGCCTCGACGGCCCTTTCGTGGTCACCGGCCAGCGACCGCGCCGTCTCCCGCAGCCGCGCCCCGCGCGCGACCGCCTCCCGCTCACCGCGCCCCATCCCCTACCGCACTCCCTCCCGGCCGCCGGGGACCCGGCCCCCCGGCCCCACCGTTCAGCCGCTGCGCACGTGCGCACGCACCCCTTGCAGGCCGAAGAGTACGAGAAGTTCGACCGCGCCCGAGTCGGCACTGCCCGTCCGGTGCGGCAGGGAGGTGCCGCATGCGGCGGCCTCACCCGCCGACAGCGTCAGGTCGCACTCCCCGAGCACCAGCCGCAGCCGGCCGCTCAGCACGTGGAGCCACTCGAAGCCCTCGTGCGTCCGCGGGGCCGGTTCGAGCGGTCGCGGCCGGCCCGGGAGGATCATCTTGAAGGCCTGCGTCCCGCCGGGCCTGCGGGAGGAGCGGTACGAAGACCATCCCGAACCGCCGGATCGGCTTCGGGCGGACGCGGGGTCGCCCGTGCGCGGGGCGCCGGCGAGGTCGTCCGGCGGGACGTCGTGGATCCGGGCGAGGGGCAGCAGCAGCTCCGGCGTCGCCCGGCGCTGTCCGCTCTCCAGTCTCCAGCCGGGACAGGGTGCTCACGGAGTGGCGCCCCGCATCACAGCCACCAAGGGCGCGTCGGCCGGGCCGACGCGCCCTTGGTGGCGCGGGTCGTGTCACTTCCGGTGGGCCGTCTCCAGGTGCAGCTTGAGCAGGTCCACGCCGTAGTCGTTGCCGTTGGGGGTGCGGATGACGGTGTGGATGTGCTGCTGGGTGGGTTCGGCCGACTGGCCGGGGCCACCCGCGCCCGCGCCCGCGCCCGGGCTCGGCGACCCGGTGGCCGCGGAGGCGGCGGGCGACGCCGAGCTGCCGTCCTCGCCCTCGTGATAGGCGAGGGGGTGCTGCGCGTCGTACTCGATCAGCACGACCGGGCTGTGGACGCGGTAGTAGAACGCCGAGTCGTCCTCGTACTCCCCCATCCAGTAGAAGTACGTGTCGTCGATGTGCTTCTCGATCTCCCGCATCCGCACCCGTGCGTGGCCCTGGTCCTGGTAGCCCACGTACACCTCGGCCAGGTCGAGCAGGAGTTGCTGCTGGCGACGGTTCAGGTCGGAGCCCTTGACGCCCGCGTACGCGAGGACGGTGTTGTCCTTGTAGGCCCCCACCCCCAGGTCGTCGCCGGACTTCTCCTGGTCGGAGAGGGCGGTGGCGAGCTGAGTGCTGTCCAGCGAGCGGAGGAGCTTGAGACCGGCGGCGGTCTCCTCCTTGAACAGGTGGTAGTTCACACCGTCGTACGTCATCTTCGTCGGCTCGGAGCCCATGAAGGTCGGCGTCATCACGACCTGGTCACCCAGGACGAAGTAGTTGATGACGAGGTGGTGGCCCTCGAACTGGAAGCCCCACGCCTCGGTCGCCGACGGGGTGCCCATGATGGTGAACCAGTAGGCGTCCTCGTTGAGCGCCTTGGTGGTGTCGCCCCCGTACTCGCCGAGGAACTGGTTGAGCTTGCGGATGCCGTTGGCCTGCTTCAGCCCGCGGGCCGACAGCGCGGCCTTGAGCAGCTTCATGCCGAGCGCGTACTGCTTCTCCGTCATGTCGCGCAGGGCGAGGCCGTCGCGGTCGTTGGAGTCGACGTTGGTCCAGGCGAGCCACTGGTCGGAGTCGACGTCGTAGAGCGTGGCCGACTTCTGCTCCTCGGTGAGCGAGTCGACGAAACTCTTGGCGGCGCGGGTCACCGGCGTGGTGGAGACCCCGGTGGAGTGGATCGCGTACAGGTCGCCGACGACGGTGCCGTCCGTGGTGACGCCCACGAAGTCGTCATAGGCGATCGGGGTGGGCCCGCCGCCGGGGCCACCGCCCCGCGGCGGGCCGGACGGCGTGGCGCTCGCCGTCGCGTCCGAGGAGGCCGCCTCCTCGGCGCCGGCCGTGGTGGCGGCGTAGCCTCCCATGACCGCGACGGCCGAGACACCGCCCGCGAGCAGAGCCTTGTTCATGAACCAACGGCGGGAACGATGGGCTCCCGGCGTGCGCGACTTGTTCTCCTGCATGGTGTCGGTCATGCCACGCACGGTGTCTCCGGCGGTTAGGGAGGGCATGTCAAAGACCTGTGCGCGGGGTAAGAGTCTGTGTCCTCCACGGCACGTCCCTTACATTCCGGACAGTCCGGGCGGACCAGGTCGACGATCGTGACGGCGTATGAAGCCGAGCACGACCGTTGAGTGAGGCCGAGATCCAGGACGCGCAGCACGAGTTGCCGCTGACGCACCGGCGCCGCACGCCTCGAATGACAGCGCCGCATGAAGGAGCCCGCGGCCGGGTTACTGATGCTGGACGCCCAGGCACTGTCGCTGCTCTTGCGCCACGACCGCCAGATCACAGGCTCGGAACTCCCGCTCTCGCCCGTGAACTTGACCTAACATCACACGGCACCGCCGTCGCCCCGCCACGAGCGACGGGATCCAGAGGGCGTTGAGTCCGTTTCTGGTGGCGGTCGCGTCCGGGTTGTTCGAGGAGTCCTTGGCGGACGAGTCATCCGTAGTGCTCCAGCGCGGGACGCTGCGCGTGGTTACCGACTTCAGCTCATCGGGGTGAATGTTTGAGAAGCCCCAGATGGGTGTGGGTGGGTGGCTGTATCCGTGTGGTGTGAGACATGCGGATGGGGGCGGGCTGACCCCTGCGGGGCGTCGGCGCCGGGAGTCGGTACGGATGCAGGCAGCCGAGTGGTTCGAACAGGAGATCAAGCCGCCGGAGGTCGCACGGCAGCTGCGGGTGAGCGTGAAATCGGCGTATCAGTGACACCAGTTGTGGCGGGAGGGCGGTCGTGAGGCTCTGGCTTCCCGCGGCCCGAGCGGATCCCGTTGCCGGCTGTCCCCGCGCTGCCTGGAGAAACTGGCCGCGTACCTCGATGAGGGACCGGCCGCCCACGGCTGGGTGGAGGACCAGGTGTGGACCGCATCGAGGGTGGCCACGCTGATCGGCAGGAAGTTCCACGTCTCCTACAGCGTCTCCGGCGCCACGAGGCTGATGCACCGGCTCGGCTTCAGCCCGCAGGTCCCCGCACGCCAGGTCGCCGAGCGCGACGAGCAGGCCGTCACCGTGTGGAAGGAGGTGACCTGGGCCGAGGTGAAAGAGCCCGGGCGGCCTGCGGGGGTTACATCTGCTTCGAGGACGAAGCAGGGTTCACCCGGAAGCCACCACGGGGTCGAACCTGGGGCCGGCGCGGCCGCACCCCGGTCGTGACCGTCAGCGGGCGACGCTCGGGGCGCCTGTCGGTGGCTGGGCTGATCGCGATACGGCCGGGCTCACGCACCCGGCTGTGCCACCGACTGCGCACCCACCGGGCGGGCAAGGGCGTACGCCGCAGCATGGGCGAGCGGGACTTCATCGCACTCGTCGACGGCGTCCACCAACTCGTCAAGGCACCGATCGTGCTGGTCTGGGACCGCCTGAACACTCACGTCTCCCACGCCATGCGTGAGCTGATCGCCGAGCGGGAGTGGCTGACGGTGTTCCTCCTGCCCGCCTACTCGCCCGATCTCAACCCCGTCGAGTGGGTCTGGGCACACGTCAAGCGCAGCCTGGCCAACCTCGCCGTGGTCGCCCTGGACCGGCTCGAAGCCCTCGTCCGCAGCCGGCTCAAGCGCCTGCAGTACCGGCCCGACACTCTCGACGGTTTCATAGCCGGCACCGGCCTGACCCTCGACGAACCCACGTCACCTTGAAGAGCCGAAGTCAGTAACGCCCTCTCAGACCACTGTCCGAGACCCAGCACGGGGGCCGCCGTCCCATCCCAGCACGATCCCAGCACGGGAAAAACCAAGGGCCCGACCCCGAAGAGTTGGGCCCTCTCTGACCTGCATGTTTGCTAGATCAACGACGTGGTGACATGTCAGCCGCTACACATTGAAGCGGAACTCCACCACGTCCCCGTCCTGCATCACGTAGTCCTTGCCCTCCATGCGGGCCTTGCCCTTGGCGCGGGCCTCGGAGACCGAGCCGGTGGCGACCAGGTCGTCGAAGGAGATGACCTCGGCCTTGATGAAGCCCTTCTGGAAGTCGGTGTGGATGACACCGGCGGCCTCGGGGGCGGTGGCGCCCTTCTTGATGGTCCAGGCGCGGGACTCCTTGGGGCCGGCCGTGAGGTAGGTCTGCAGGCCGAGGGTGTTGAAGCCGACGTGGGCGAGGGTGGCGAGGCCGGGCTCGTCCTGGCCGACGGACTGGAGGAGTTCCAGGGCCTCGTCCTCGTCCAGCTCGGCGAGGTCCGCCTCCAGCTTGGCGTTGAGGAAGATGGCCTCGGCGGGGGCGACCAGGGCGCGCTGCTCGTTCTTGAAGTCCTCGTCGGTCAGCTCGTCCTCGTCGACGTTGAAGACGTAGAGGAAGGGCTTGGTGGTGAGGAGGTGCAGGTCGTGGAGGAGCTCGGCCCGCTCGCTGCCCTGGAGGATGCCGTGGGCGAAGAGCGTGTCGCCCTTCTCCAGGATCTCCTTGGCCTCCTCGACCGCCTTGACCTTCGGCGCGACGTCCTTCTTGATGCGCGACTCCTTCTGCAGGCGCGGAAGGACCTTCTCGATGGTCTGGAGGTCGGCGAGGATCAGCTCGGTGTTGATCGTCTCGATGTCGTCCTTGGGCGAGACCTTGCCGTCGACGTGGACGACGTTCTCGTCCTTGAAGGCGCGGATGACCTGGCAGATCGCGTCGGACTCGCGGATGTTGGCGAGGAACTTGTTGCCCAGGCCCTCACCCTCGCTCGCGCCGCGCACGATGCCCGCGATGTCGACGAAGTCGACCGTGGCCGGGAGGACCTTCTCCGAGGAGAAGATCTCGGCCAGCTTCGCCAGGCGGGGGTCGGGGACGCCCACGACGCCGACGTTGGGCTCGATCGTGGCGAACGGATAGTTGGCCGCGAGCACGTCGTTCTTGGTCAGGGCGTTGAAAAGGGTCGACTTGCCGACATTCGGCAGACCGACGATTCCGATCGTGAGCGACACGTTGCGACTTCCCGTACGTGAGGATGCGGAGGGGGCGGAGCGGGCCGGGCAGGGGGCCGATCCACCAGTCTACGGGGTGGCCGGTACCGCCCCCGCGTGGCGTCGAACGCTTGGCCAAGCTGCGCCCGACGGCGTGTCTGTCGGGCTATTCGGCACATAAAACGACCTAAGTTGGTCCAGTGGAGCAACACAGGACGCGACCTGCGCAGTACGGACCGCGACGGGGCCGGGCGCCGCTGCCCCCGCAGGGGCGGAGAGCGGGCGACGCCGCGGCCGGACGTCCCGTCGCGCGGCCCGGCGGCGGTCCGGGTGCGGGCGGCGGACCGCGCAGGCCGGCCACGGCACGGTCGGCGCCGGTGCGGCCTGCGCCGGCCGTGCGGTCCGGTCCGCCGGTGGCGCGGGCGCTGCATGCCCTGCGCGCCCTGCGTCCGATGCCCGGCCCGCGGCTGACCGGTCTGGGCAGCGGCCTGTTCTGCGCGGCGGCGATGCTCGTGCTCGGCTGTCTCGACCGGGTGCTGTTCGGCGCGTCCCTGACGGTGTACGGCGTGCTGTTCCTGCCGGTGTGCCTGCTCACCGCGCTCTGGGTGCGCAGGGGCGATGTCCTGACCGCCCCCGTCGTCGTGCCGATCGCCTTCGCCGTGGGGCTGGTGGCCGTCGCCGAGAGCGGTGAGGGGCTGGGCGGGCGGCTGATGGGGCTCGTGACCGCCCTGGCCACGGAGGCGGGCTGGCTGTACGGCGGGACCCTGGTCGCGGGGACGACCGTGATCGTCCGGCGGATCCGGCTGCTGCGCCGGCGGGCCGCCGCCCGGAACCGTCCGCCGGTGTGACGGACGGATCAGCCGGCGGGGCGAGTCGAGGGGATCAGCCGGTGGCGCTCCGGTCCGTCCGGTCCGCCGCGTGCATCGCCGCTCCCACGATGCCCGCGTTGTTCTGGAGCTGCGCGGGGACGATCTCCGCCTTGATGCCCTCGATGTGGGGCAGGAACTTCTGGGACTTGCGGCTCACCCCGCCGCCGATGATGAACAGCTCGGGTGAGAACAGCATCTCGACGTGGGCGAGGTACGTCTGCACGCGGTGGGCCCAGTGCTCCCACGACATGTCGTGGTCCTCCTTGACCTTGCTGGAGGCGCGCTTCTCCGCGTCGTGGCCGTCCAGCTCCAGGTGGCCCAGCTCGCTGTTGGGCACGAGGACGCCGTCGGTGAAGACGGCGCTGCCGATGCCGGTGCCGAAGGTGAGCAGGATGACCGTGCCCTTGCGGTCGCGGCCGGCGCCGAAGTGCATCTCGGCGACGCCCGCCGCGTCGGCGTCGTTGACGACGGTCACGTCCAGCCCGCCCAGCCGCTCGCTGAACAGGGCCCGCGCGTCCGTGTCCACCCAGCCCTTGTCCACGTTGGCCGCGGTGCGGACGGTGGCGCCGTCCGTGACCACGCCCGGGAAGGTCAGCCCGACCGGCCCGGTCCACCCGAAGTGCTCGATGACCTGCTTGACCCCGTCGGCCACGCCGTCGGGGCTCGCCGGGTGCGGGGTCAGTACCTTGTGGCGCTCCTGCGCCAGGTCGCCCCTGTCGAGGTCCACAGGGGCGCCCTTGATCCCGGATCCGCCGATGTCCACGCCGAAGATCTGCATGGCTCCACGTTACGACGGACGACTGACGGTCACGCCCCCGCCGTACCCGAGCCGCCCCGCTCCGCCACCAGGGAGGCCGCCTCCTCGCGCAGGTCGCGGCGGAGTTCCTTGGGCAGCGAGAAGGTGATCGACTCCTCGGCGGCCTTGACGATCTCCACGTCCTCGAAGCCGCGCTGGGACAGCCACTCCAGGACCTGTTCGACCAGGACGTCCGGGACGGAGGCGCCGGAGGTGACACCGACCGTGGTGACGCCCTCCAGCCAGGCCGCGTCGATCTCGTCGGCGAAGTCCACGAGGTACGCGTCGCGCGCGCCCGCCTGCTTGGCGACCTCGACGAGGCGCTTGGAGTTGGAGGAGTTGCGGGAGCCGACGACGATGACCAGGTCGGCCTCGGCGCCCATCTGCTTGACGGCGAGCTGGCGGTTCTGCGTGGCGTAGCAGATGTCGTCGCTCGGCGGGGAGATCAGCTGCGGGAACTTGTCCTTGAGGGCGTCGACGGTCTCCATGGTCTCGTCGACGGAGAGGGTGGTCTGGGAGAGCCAGACGACCTTGGACGGGTCGCGGACCTCGACCTTGGCGACGTCCGCGGGGCCGTCGACGAGCTGGATGTGGTCCGGGGCCTCGCCGGAGGTGCCGATGACCTCCTCGTGGCCCTCGTGGCCGATCAGGAGGATGTCGTAGTCGTCGTCCGCGAAGCGGACCGCTTCCTTGTGGACCTTGGTGACGAGCGGGCAGGTGGCGTCGATGGTGGCGAGCTTGCCGCGCTCGGCCTCCTCGTGAACGACCGGGGCCACGCCGTGCGCGGAGAACATGACGATGTTCCCCGGGGGGACCTCCTCCGTCCGCTCGACGAAGACGGCCCCCTTCTTCTCCAGGGTCTGGACGACGTACTTGTTGTGGACGATCTCGTGCCGGACGTAGACGGGAGCCCCGTACTGCTCCAGGGCTTTCTCGACGGCGATCACGGCGCGGTCCACACCCGCGCAGTAGCCACGGGGGGCGGCGAGCAGGACACGGCGGCCAGGCGAAGCAGTCATGGCACCCATCGTAAGGCCGCGTTCGGCGGGTCAAAGATCGCGTGGGTGCGGCGGTGCCGGGGAGACTGGCGGGGACGTTCCGAGGCACAGTCCGATGCGCTGGCGGAGGCACGATGTCCGAGACCGGTACGACGGCCCAGGGGGCCGGTGGGGAACACCAGCTGAAGCGCAGCCTGGGCTTCAGGGACCTGGTCGTCTACGGGCTGCTGTTCATCGCGCCGATGGCGCCGGTCGGCGTCTTCGGCACCCTGGACGCCAAGTCGCACGGTGCGGTGGCGCTCGTCTACGTCGTCGCCACGGTCGCGATGGCGTTCACCGCTTTCAGCTACGCCCAGATGGTGCGGGTGGTCCCACAGGCGGGGTCGGTGTTCGCCTACGCGCGCGCGGGGCTCGGCAACGGGGCCGGTTTCGTGGCCGGCTGGATGGCGATGCTGGACTACGTCCTCATCCCGGCGGTGGCGTACCTCTTCTCCGGCATCGCGATGGAGGCGCTGGTCCCGGAGGTGTCGCGCTGGGTCTGGACGGTGGTCGCCGTGGTCGTCACGACCCTGCTGAACCTGTGGGGGGTGCGGGCGGCGGCCCGGGTGGGCTTCCTGGTGCTCGCCATGGAGATCGTGGTCCTGCTGGTGTTCGTGGTGGCGGCGGTCGTGGTCCTCGCGCGCGACGGAGCGGAGCGCGGCTGGTTGTCGCCGCTGTCCGGGGACGGCACGCAGGGGGCGTTCGCGCTGTCGGCGGTGGTGGGCGCGGTGTCGGTGGCGGTGCTGTCGTACCTGGGCTTCGACGCGATCGCGACGTTCGCGGAGGAGGTCACCGGCGGGTCGGCGAAGGTCGCGCGGGCGCTGCTGTTCTGCCTGGCGCTGGCGGGCGTGCTGTTCGTGGCGCAGACGTACCTGGTGGCGCTGCTGGAGCCGGTGTCGTCGGCACAGCTGGCGGCGGAGCCGGAGCGGCAGGGGTCGGCGTTCTACGACGCCGTGGACGTGTCGGTCGGTACGTGGCTGCACGACCTGGTGGCGGTGAGCAAGGCGATCGGCGCGGCGTTCGCCGCGCTGGCCGGGCAGGCGGCGGCCGGGCGGCTGCTGTTCGCGATGGGCCGCGACCGGCGGCTGCCGAAGGTGCTGTCGCGGACGGATTCCGGGGTGCCGCGGGTCGCGCTGCTGGTCTCTGCCGTGGTCACGATGGTGGCGGCGGTGTGGGCGGCCCGGCGGGACGACGGCCTCGACCACCTGGTCTCGGTGGTCGACGTCGGCGCACTGACGGCGTTCACGCTGCTGCACGCGAGCGTGGTGGGCTGGTTCGCGGTACGGCGCCGCGGAGGACCGGTGAGCTGGTGGCGTCATGTGCTGGTGCCCGTGCTCGGCGCGGCGATCACCGTGGCGGTGATCGTGGAGGCTTCGCACACCGCGCAGGCGGTGGGGGCGGTCTGGCTGGTGGTGGGGCTGGTGGTGCTGGCTGTCCAGGCACGCCGGCGGCGCCCGGCGAGGGCGTGAGCCGACCCGGCGGACCGCCTGGCACGCGGCCGGGGCGGCGTACTCGCGAGTGAGCGGGACGCCTGGTCACGGGGGTCGGGCGGTGTACTCGCGAGTGGGCGAGGCGCCCGGCACGCGGGCCGGGCGGTGGGCGCTGGGACGGGCGGGGGTGTCACGCCGGGCCGGGTTGTCGGACCCGGCCGTTAGGCTCGGGCGCATGGCTGTTCACTCGACTCCCGAAAGCCCTCTGCCCGTGGGCGAGGTGTCACGGCTGATCGGGGGCTGGATCGACCGGCTCGGCGCGGTGTGGGTCGAGGGGCAGATCACGCAGCTGTCGCGGCGGCCCGGCGCGGGGGTCGTGTTCCTGACGCTGCGCGACCCGTCGTACGACATCTCCGTGAGCGTGACCTGTTACCGGCAGGTGTTCGACGCGGTGGCGGACGTGGTCGGCGAGGGCGCGCGGGTCGTCGTACAGGCGAAGCCGGAGTGGTACGCGCCGCGTGGGCAGCTGTCGCTGCGGGCCGCCGAGATCAAGCCGGTGGGGGTCGGGGAGCTGCTCGCCCGTCTGGAGCAGCTCAAGAAGACACTCGCGCGCGAGGGGCTCTTCGCACCGGAGAGGAAGAAGCCGCTGCCGTTCCTTCCGCAGCTGGTCGGCCTGGTCTGCGGTCGGGCCTCGGCCGCCGAGCGGGACGTCCTGGAGAACGCCCGGCACCGCTGGCCGGCCGTCCGCTTCGAGGTGCGCAACGTCCCCGTGCAGGGCGTGCACGCCGTGCCGCAGGTGGTGCAGGCGGTGAAGGAGCTGGACGCGAGGGACGACGTCGACGTGATCGTCGTCGCGCGGGGTGGCGGCAGCGTGGAGGATCTGCTGCCGTTCTCCGACGAGCAGCTGGTGCGGGCGGTCGCCGCGTGCCGTACGCCGGTCGTCTCGGCGATCGGGCACGAGCCGGACAATCCGCTTCTGGACCACGTCGCCGACCTGCGCGCCTCCACGCCGACCGACGCCGCGAAGAAGGTCGTGCCGGACGTCGGCGAGGAGTACGAGCGGGTGCGCCAGCTCCGGGACCGCGCGCGGCGCTGCGTGGCGGCGTACGTCGACCGCGAGGAGCGGGGGCTGGCCCACGCGCTGGCCCGGCCGTCGATACAGGATCCGCACCGGATGATCGACGAGCGGGCCGAGCAGGTGGCGGCCCTGCTGGGCCGGGGCCGCCGTTCCCTGCGGCACCAGCTCGACCGGGCCGACTCGGAGCTGACGCACACGCACGCGCGCGTGGTGGCCCTCTCCCCCGCGGCGACCCTGAAGCGCGGGTACGCGGTGCTGCAGCGGGCCGACGGCCACGCCGTGCGTGACCCCGGCGAGGTGGAGCCGGGCGAGACGCTGCGCGCACGCGTCTCCGAAGGTGATTTCTCCGTTCGAGTCGACGCATAAGGTGGGTGGATGACCAGCGAGGTGGAGCAGCCGACGGCCGTGTCCGAGGCGCTCGGGTACGAGCAGGCGCGGGACGAGCTGATCGAGGTCGTACGGCGGCTGGAGGCCGGCGGTACGACGCTGGAGGAGTCACTCGCCCTGTGGGAGCGGGGCGAGGAACTGGCGAAGGTCTGCCGCCGCCGGCTGGACGGCGCCCGGGCCCGCCTGGACGCGGCGCTGGCCGAGGAGGCGGGCGCGGAGGACGAGGCCGGGGAGCTGTAGCCCCCGGCCCGCGGTCGCAGACCGGGGCGCCCGTCCCGTAGTCCCCCGGTGGTCCCGGGCCAGCCGTCCCGGGCCAGTCGTCTCGAGCCAGTCGTCTCGGGCCGGCAGCCCCCGGCAGTAGCTCTGAGCCGGCACTCCCCGGTCAGTGGCTCTGGGCCGGCACTCCCGGGCCGGTGTCACCGGAGCCGGGGTCCCAAAGCCGGTAGTCACCGGCGCTCAGCCTTCAGTCGTCAACCCCCAGCCCCAGCCCCCGTGGTCCCCGTCCGCTCCGGCCCCGGACTGCGGCCCCCGCCCCCGACGCCCCGGCCCGCCGGGGGCGAACGCCTACTTCCCGCTGTCCTCGGCGAGGGTGTGGGCGACGAGGGCGTTGGCGTGTCCGTGGCCCAGTCCGTGCTCGGTCTTGAGCCAGGAGACGAGCTGCATGTGCTGGGTGAGCGGCGAGGAGCGGATCAGCTCCTTCCAGTCCGCCACGGGGCGGCCGTACTTCTTCTCGATCGACGGGAAGTAGCCGGCGGGCCCCTTCACGGTGCTGTTCGTCATGCCGGTGCGCTCCCTCGGTGCGAGTGACGGTGTACGCCGGGTAGGACCGCGGACGCCCCGTGAAGTGATCGCCGATCCCCTGTGATCCACGTCACTTCGAAGGCCTCCCCGTCCGGCGTTCGCGTGAAGCGGATCACCGCGTCCCACTTTTGGTTGAAGCTTGAACATATCTCCCGTAGCGTCGTCCCCGTCAACGGCTCCGCACCGACGGGCGCGGAGCGCCGACGCACACCCGAGGAAGATCACGCATGTCTCTCGTTCTTGACCCCGCCGCCCAGGACCTGCTGTTCCGCGAGGCCCGCACCGCGAACACCTTCACCGACGAGCCGGTGACCGACGAGCAGGTCCAGGCGATCTACGACCTGGTCAAGTACGGCCCGACCGCCTTCAACCAGTCGCCGCTGCGCATCACCCTGGTCCGCTCCCCCGAGGCCCGCGAGCGTCTCGTCCGGCACATGGCCGAGGGCAACCGCCCCAAGACGACCGCCGCCCCGCTGGTCGCGATCCTGTCGGCGGACAACGAGTTCCACGAGGAGCTGCCGCAGCTCTTCCCGCACTTCCCGCAGGCCAAGGACGCCTTCTTCAGCGAGCGCCCGGCGCGTGAGGGCGCCGCCCTGCTGAACGCCGCCCTGCAGGCCGCGTACTTCATCGTCGGCGTCCGCGCCGCGGGCCTGGCCGCCGGCCCGATGACCGGCCTCGACTTCGAGGGCGTCCGCAAGGAGTTCCTGGACGACGACCACACCCCGCTGATGGTCGTCAACATCGGCCGTCCGGGCCCGGACGCCTGGTTCCCGCGCTCGCCGCGCCTGGAGTACGACCAGGTCGTCACCACGGTCTGAGGCAGGCCGCCCCGTCGCTGCCCGAGCACGGCCCCCGGCACGACGAAGCCCCCGGCGCACACCGGGGGCTTCGTCGTGCTCGCGGGGTGCGCGGCCGGCTCACGCCAGCTTCAGCGCCGCCGCCATCGCGCCCAGCTGTTCGAACGACCCCGTGCCCGCCACGACCGTGGTCGCGCCCGCCATGCCCTCCGCGTCCTTCAGCACCAGCGCGTCGTAGCGGCCACCCGTGTACCGGGTCCACGTCCGGCCGCCGATCTCCTGCGTCGCCCCGGTGGCCCGAGCACCCTGGCTGGCGTCCTCGATGAACGCGGCCGGCTTCTTCGTGGACTGCTCGACCGCCACGTACTCGCCGTCGGGGGCGCGGAAGCCCAGGTGCCAGGCGTCGGAGTCGTCGCCCTTGAAGCGCACGGAGGTCGCCTTCCAGTCCTCGGACAGGCCCTCCGGCGCCGCCACCGGGTACGACGCGGCGCGCTGCGCGGTGAGCAGCTCGACCCGGTAGTCGACCCGCTTGACCGGAGGTTCGCCGTCGTCGTGCGGGATGAAGATCCAGATGACGCCCGCCGCGAGCACGATGAGCCCGAGGGAGAGGATCATGTCCCGGGCCGACTTCTGCTTGCCACTCGTTCCTGCCACGCCTCCTATCGTCGCAGGTGCCCGGTCCGCTCATACGTGGGGTCCCCTGCTCATCCTGTCGGACTGGCGATAGAGTCTGGGCACACCCTCATCCGGCCGTCGTCGTATCAGAAAGGTGCGTTCCGATGACCGAGCATCATCTGCCGTCCGAGCTGGACGTCCCCTCAGAGGCCCCCGACCGCAACCTCGCCATGGAACTCGTACGGGTCACCGAAGCCGCGGCGATGGCCGCCGGCCGCTGGGTCGGGCGCGGTGACAAGAACGGCGCCGACGGTGCCGCGGTGCGCGCCATGCGGACCCTCGTCCACACCGTCTCGATGAACGGCGTCGTCGTGATCGGCGAGGGGGAGAAGGACGAGGCCCCGATGCTCTTCAACGGGGAGCGGGTCGGCGACGGCACGGGGGCCGAGGTCGACATCGCCGTCGACCCGATCGACGGCACCACGCTGACCGCCAAGGGCATGACCAACGCGATCGCGGTGCTGGCCGCCGCCGAGCGGGGCTCCATGTTCGACCCGTCGGCCGTCTTCTACATGGACAAGCTGGTCACCGGGCCGGAGGCCGCCGACTTCGTCGACATCAACGCACCCGTGTCCGTGAACATCCGCCGGATCGCCAAGGCCAAGCGGCGCACCCCCGAGGACGTCACCGTCGTCATCCTCGACCGGCCCCGGCACCAGGGCCTCATCAAGGAGGTCCGGGAGACCGGCGCCCGCATCAAGCTGATCTCCGACGGCGACGTGGCCGGCTCCATCCTGGCGCTGCGCGAGGGCACCGGCATCGACCTGCTGCTCGGGATCGGCGGCACGCCGGAGGGCATCATCTCGGCCTGTGCCGTGAAGTGCCTGGGCGGCACCATCCAGGGCAAGCTATGGCCCAAGGACGACGAGGAGCGGCAGCGCGCGATCGACGCCGGGCACGACCTGGACCGGGTGCTGACCACCGACGACCTGGTCTCCGGGGACAACGTCTTCTTCGTCGCGACCGGCATCACCGACGGCGAGCTGCTGCGCGGGGTGCGCTACCGGTCCGAGACGGCCACGACCGACTCGATCGTCATGCGGTCCAAGTCGGGCACGGTGCGGCGGATCGACTCCGAGCACCGGCTGAGCAAGCTGCGGGCCTACAGCGCGATCGACTTCGACCGGGCGAAGTGACGCGCCCGCTCCCACGGGACGGCTCCTGAGCGGGGGCTGGGCCGCGGAACGGCTCCTGAGCGGGGGCCGGGCCGCGGAACGGACGACTGCGGGTGAGTTTGGCCGACCGCGCGGTTCCCCGCACCCCTGGGCCGGCCGCCCCCACGGGTACGGCGAGCGCCGACGTCACCGCCCCTGCGGGTACGGCGATCCGCCAGGACCGCCACCCTCCCGGGCCGGCTGCGCGTCCCCGTGCGGAACGCCACGCGCCCACGCCGAAAGGGCACCCTCGGTGCACGGAGAGGGTGCCCCTTCGGCGTGGGCGTGTCCTAGCCGGCCGCGGCTATGCGGTCCGCCGCGGTGCGGGCCGTCTTCTTCAGTTCGAGGTCGCGGCGGCGGCGCCGGGCCAGCACCACCCGGCGTTCGGCGGCGGTGAGGCCGCCCCAGACGCCGTAGGGCTCGGGCTGCAGGAGGGCGTGCTCGCGGCACTCGACCATGACCGGGCAGCGGGCGCAGACGCGCTTGGCCGCCTCCTCGCGGGAGAGCCGGGCGGCGGTGGGTTCTTTGGAGGGTGCGAAGAACAGTCCGGCCTCGTCGCGCCGGCACACCGCCTCGGTGTGCCAGGGAGCGTCTTGGTCCCTGTCCCGCACGGGCACCCGCTGGGCCGGAACAGCGGCTACCTGCAGGGACGAATGCGGCGGTTGCAGCACGGTCTACTCCTGACGACGGCTTCGCGAGCGAGAGACGATGCGTCAGGCTTACCCGCTGTGCGCACGCCTATGCACTGGGTTTCCCGCCGTGGCCGGCGCCGCGCTACACGCGCTTGCGCACACCCCTCTCGGCCGTGCGGTGCACCCGGTCCAGCAGGTCCGCGACGAGTTTGCCGCGCCTGGGACGGGCCTCGACGGAGCCCAGCACGGCCCAGCCGTCCACGTAGACGACGGGGGCCTCGGCGTCGGCCGCGTCGAGGGTGTCCACCTCGAAGCTGCCGAGCACACCGCCGCCCGCGCCGCGCAGCGACACGTTCTCCGGGACGCGCACCTCGACGCTGCCGAAGACGGCGAACGCCTTGATCACGACCTGCTGGTGCTCGAAGACCGCCTCGCTGAGGTCGATCTCGACACTGCCGAAGACCGCGTACGCGTGGATGCGGCGGCTCGCCCGCCAGCGGCCCTTGCGGACGGCGCTGCTGAAGACCGCCACCACGTTCTCGTCGGGGTCGGCCGGGACGGCACCCGCGGTCGGGCGGTGGGGGGCGGCCGGGGCGGTGGCGGGGTGCCCGGCGTGCGCGGCGGGCAGGTCCCGCACGAAGACGTCCAGCTCGCCGACCGTCTTGGCGGCCAGCACGCCCTCGACGCGCTCCGCGTGCTCGTCCGCGTCGAGCCGCCCCTCGGCGAGGGCCTCGCGCAGCATGTCGGCGATGCGGTCACGGTCGGCGTCCGAGGCACGCAGCTCGGAGACGCGCGGTGCGGTGCCGCGCGGTGCCGCGTCCTGGGGTCGGTCGTGCTTGTGAAGGTCCACGGCAGCAGCGTACCGAAACGCGATAGATCGCGACCACCCCTGTGGACGGCCTTGCCGGAACGCGTTCCCGGCGCACTGAGCCTTACCTCACCAGCTCGCCGCCGACGGCAGGTTTTACGCTGGTGGACGCTGCCAATGGAGGCCAGCCGTCGTGCTGTGGAATCCAGCCGCGCGTGAGTCGAGTGAGGAATGGGCGAGATGCCTGAGTTCGCGTACACCGATCTGCTCCCCCAGGGAGAGGACACCACTCCGTACCGGCTGGTGACCGCCGAGGGCGTCTCCACCTTCGAGGCCGACGGGCGGACCTTCCTCAAGGTGGAGCCCGAGGCGCTGCGCAAGCTGGCCGAAGAGGCGATCCACGACATCCAGCACTACCTGCGCCCGGCCCACCTGGCGCAGCTGCGCCGCATCATCGACGACCCCGAGGCGTCGGGCAACGACAAGTTCGTGGCGCTGGATCTGCTGAAGAACGCCAACATCGCGGCGGCCGGCGTCCTGCCGATGTGCCAGGACACCGGCACGGCGATCGTCATGGGCAAGCGCGGCCAGAACGTGCTGACGGCGGGCGGCGACGAGGAGGCCCTGAGCCGGGGCATCCACGACGCCTACCGGAACCTGAACCTGCGCTACTCGCAGATGGCCCCGCTCACCATGTGGGAGGAGAAGAACACCGGCTCCAACCTCCCGGCGCAGATCGAGCTGTACGCGACCGACGGCGGCGCCTACAAGTTCCTGTTCATGGCCAAGGGCGGCGGCTCGGCCAACAAGTCCTTCCTCTACCAGGAGACGAAGGCCGTCCTGAACGAGTCCTCCATGATGAAGTTCCTGGAGGAGAAGATCCGCTCGCTCGGTACGGCCGCGTGCCCGCCGTACCACCTGGCGATCGTGGTCGGCGGCACGTCGGCCGAGTACGCGCTGAAGACCGCGAAGTACGCCTCCGCCCACTACCTGGACGGGATTCCGGCCGAGGGCTCGGCGCTCGGGCACGGCTTCCGGGACAAGGAGCTGGAGGAGAAGGTCTTCGAGCTGACGCAGAGGATCGGGATCGGCGCGCAGTTCGGCGGCAAGTACTTCTGCCACGACGTGCGCGTGGTGCGCCTGCCCCGGCACGGGGCGTCCTGCCCGGTCGCCATCGCCGTGTCCTGCTCGGCGGACCGGCAGGCGGTCGCGAAGATCACCGCCGAGGGCGTCTTCCTGGAGCGGCTGGAGACCGACCCGGCACGGTTCCTGCCGGAGACGACGGACGAGCAGCTCGACGCCGACGGCGACGTGGTCCGGATCGACCTCAACCAGCCGATGGACGACATCCTCGCCGAGCTGACCAGGTACCCGGTGAAGACCCGGCTGTCCCTCACCGGCCCGCTGGTCGTGGCGCGCGACATCGCGCACGCCAAGATCAAGGAGCGGCTGGACGCGGGTGAGGAGATGCCGCAGTACCTGAAGGACCACCCGGTGTACTACGCCGGGCCCGCGAAGACGCCCGAGGGGTACGCCTCCGGGTCCTTCGGTCCGACGACGGCCGGGCGGATGGACTCCTACGTGGAGCAGTTCCAGGCGGCGGGCGGCTCCAAGGTGATGCTGGCGAAGGGGAACCGGAGCAAGCAGGTCACGGACGCCTGCGACGCGCACGGCGGCTTCTACCTCGGCTCGATCGGCGGCCCGGCGGCCCGGCTCGCCCAGGACTGCATCAAGAAGGTCGAGGTCGTCGAGTACGAGGAGCTCGGCATGGAGGCCGTCTGGAAGATCGAGGTCGAGGACTTCCCGGCGTTCATCGTGGTGGACGACAAGGGCAACGACTTCTTCCAGGACCCGGCACCGGCCCCCACCTTCACGTCCATTCCGGTACGCGGCCCCGGACTCGCCTGACGAGGACGGTGACGATTCGCCTCCACGGGGAACAGTGGTCCCGGTCCGGACGCTGTGACACGTGGAGGTGATCGTCGATGGCCGACGAGCAGGACAGGACCGAGTACCGCACCGAGCACGACTCCATGGGCGAGGTGCGGGTCCCCGCCCACGCCAAGTGGCGCGCCCAGACGCAACGGGCGGTGGAGAACTTCCCGGTGTCCGGGCAGCGCATCGAACGCGCCCACATCGAGGCGCTGGCACGGATCAAGGGGGCCGCGGCCAAGGTCAACGCCGAGCTGGGGGTCCTGGACCGGGACGTCGCCGAGGCGATCCGGGCGGCGGCCGGGGAGGTCGCCGAGGGGAAGTGGGACGAGCACTTCCCCGTCGACGTGTTCCAGACGGGGTCGGGGACCTCGTCCAACATGAACGCCAACGAGGTGGTCGCCACCCTGGCCGGTGAGCGGCTCGGCCGGGCCGTGCACCCCAACGACCACGTCAACGCCTCCCAGTCGTCCAACGACGTCTTCCCGTCGTCGATCCACATCGCGGCCACCGCCGCCGTGACCCGGGACCTGATCCCGGCCCTCGACCACCTCGCCGGCGCCCTGGAGCGCAAGGCGGAGGAGTTCGGCGACGTCGTGAAGTCCGGGCGTACGCACCTCATGGACGCCACCCCCGTCACCCTGGGGCAGGAGTTCGGCGGATACGCGGCCCAGGTGCGGTACGGCATCGAGCGGTTGACCGCCTCGCTGCCCCGGCTCGCCGAGCTGCCGCTGGGCGGCACCGCCGTCGGCACCGGCATCAACACCCCGCCCGGGTTCTCCGCCGCCGTCATCGAGGAGGTGGCCCGCGTGACCGGGCTGCCGCTGACCGAGGCGCGCGACCACTTCGAGGCGCAGGGCGCCCGGGACGGCATCGTGGAGACCAGCGGGCAGCTGCGGACCATCGCCGTAGGCCTGACGAAGATCGCCAACGACCTGCGGTGGATGGCGTCCGGGCCGCGGACCGGGCTCGCGGAGATCTCCCTGCCCGACCTCCAGCCGGGCTCGTCCATCATGCCCGGCAAGGTCAACCCGGTGATCCCCGAGGCCGTGCTCATGGTCGCCGCCCAGGTCACCGGCAACGACGCGACCGTGGCCGCCGCCGGTGCGGCCGGCAACTTCGAGCTCAACGTCATGCTGCCGGTCATCGCGAAGAACGTGCTGGAGTCGGTGCGGCTGCTCGCGAACGTCTCGCGGCTGCTCGCCGACCGGACCGTCGACGGGATCGTCGCCCACCGCGAGCGGGCCCGCGAGTACGCCGAGTCCTCGCCCTCCGTGGTCACACCGCTCAACCAGTACATCGGGTACGAGGAGGCCGCCAGGGTCGCCAAGAAGGCGCTGGCCGAGCGGAAGACGATCCGCCAGGTCGTCCTGGAGGGCGGCTACGTCGAGCGCGGCGACCTCACGAACGAGCAGCTGGACGAGGCTCTGGACGTGCTGCGGATGACCCGGCCGTGACCGGGCCCGCCCCGCGGACGCGGACGCTCCTCGCGATCACCGCCGCGCCGCGTGGCGAGGGCACCTAATATCTGTCCATGGCAGACGGAGAAGCGGTGAGCGCGGCGGCGGCCACGGACGGGGCGAGGGCCCCGGCGCAGTTCTGGGCGCCGGGGAGTCACATCCTGTGGCGGTACCGGGAGAACGGCGGCCCGCACCTCCACATCGCCCGCCCCGTCACCGTCGTACGGGACGACGCCGAGCTGCTCGCGGTGTGGCTGGCGCCCGGCACCGAGTGCGTGAAGCCGGTGCTCGCCGACGGCACGCCCGTGCACCTGGAACCGCTGGCGACGCGGTACACCAAGCCGCGCGGTGTGCAGCGCGACCGGTGGTTCGGCACGGGCGTGCTGAAGCTGGCGCGGCCCGGCGAGGCCTGGTCGGTGTGGCTGTTCTGGGACCCGGGCTGGCGGTTCAAGAACTGGTACGTGAACCTGGAGGAGCCGCTGACCCGTTGGGAGGGCGGTGTCGACTCCGAGGACCACTTCCTGGACATCTCCGTCCACCCGGACCGGACCTGGCACTGGCGGGACGAGGACGAGTTCGCCCAGGCCCAGCAGGACCGGCTGGTGGACGCCCGGCTGGCCGAGCGGGTGCGCGGGGCGGGGCGCGCCGCGGTGGCGCAGGTCCGTGCCTGGGGCTCCCCCTTCGCGGACGGCTGGGAACACTGGCGACCGGATCCGTCCTGGCCGGTACCGTCGCTGCCCGGGGACTGGGACCGCACACCCGCGCACGTGTCGTCATGAGACCCTTGCTGCGACCCCGGGCAGGAAACGTAGGATCGTCCTCCGCAAGGGAGTGCGGCAGCGGCAACCGGCGGAGCGTGCGCTGTGCTTGACCGATCGTCACCGAGGGGCGGCTGGACGTGAGCGAGGGGTACGAGGGCAAGACGGGCACGGGCCGCCGACGGCCCGCCGGTGACACAGGAACAGCCCCTGACCACGCGGGAATCCCGTTCCCGGGACACGTATTCCGGGTATCGGGTTTTCTGCGGGACGAACTGCACGCGCCGCGCGCAGTCCCGGACGGATGGATTCGACACGCGTGACGGAGCACCCGACCTCCTTCGACCGCCCCCAGACGGGCGCCGACCCCGCGGATCCCGGCGGGGCGCTCCTGCGTACCCCCGTGCCGCCGCTTCCCCCCGGGGCCGCGTTACCGGCACAGGGACGCACCGGGGAGCCGGCGCCCGTCTCCGGCACGGGCGCCTTCGAGCACGCCCAGCCGGGCGCCGAGCCGTCCGCCGAGCCCGGTGCCTCCCGCCACCGGCCCGCCGCCGAGGGCGTCCCGGTCCAGCCGGACGGAAGCCGTCCGGGGCCCGCGGCCGCGGAGCTGCGGGGCGCGCCGCCGGAAGCCGAGCGCCGTACCGGGCAGCCGACCGTGCCCGGGCAGCCGACACCCATGCGGCGGGACGGTGACCGGCTGCGCTTCGTGGGAGCCGCGACCCGGCGGATCGCCCGGGGCATGGATCTCGACGAGATCGTGATGGGGCTGTGCCGGGCCACCGTGCCGACGTTCGCGGACGCGATCCTGGTGTACCTGCGCGAGCCGCTCCCGGTCGGCGACGAGCGGCCCACCGGCCCGCTCGTGCTGCGGTTGCGGCGCACCGACCGGATACCGGCCGAGCGGGACACCGAGGGCGGGTTCATCCCCGCGGTCCAGCCCGAGCCCTCCCAGCTGGAGACGGTCGGTTCCGAGCTGTGCGAGGTGCGGCCGGGCAGTTCGCTCGCCGAGGTGCTGCGCGGGGTGCGCCCGGTCTTCGCGGACTCCCCCGCCGCCCATGCCGCCCTGCCGGAACTGCTGGGTGACGGACGTGAGTTCGCCGTGCCCGACGGCCGGCGGGCGATCCTCGCACCGCTGCGCGGCCGGCGCCGGGTGATCGGGGCCGCCCTCTTCCTGCGCGGTCCGGAGCGCGTCGCCTTCGAGGCCGAGGACCTCCTGGTCGCCGCCCAGCTCGCGACGCACAGCGCGCTCGGCATCGACAAGGCGGTGCTGTACGGGCGTGAGGCGTACATCGCCGACGAGCTGCAGCGCACGATGCTGCCGGAGAACCTGCCGCGCTGCACCGGCGTGCGGCTGGCCTCCCGTTACCTGCCGGCCGCCGAGACGGCGCGGGTCGGCGGCGACTGGTACGACGCGATCCCGCTGCCCGGCAGCCGGGTCGCGCTGGTCGTCGGCGACGTGATGGGCCACTCCATGACGTCGGCGGCCATCATGGGCCAGCTGCGGACCACGGCGCAGACCCTGGCCGGGCTCGACCTGCCGCCGCAGGAGGTGCTGCACCACCTCGACGAGCAGGCCCAGCGCCTGGGCTCCGACCGCATGGCGACCTGCCTGTACGCCGTGTACGACCCGGTGTCGCACCGCATCACCATCGCCAACGCCGGTCACCCGCCGCCCGTGCTGCTGCACCTGGGCGGCCGGGCCGAGGTGCTGCGGGTGCCCGCGGGCGCCCCGATCGGTGTGGGCGGCGTCGACTTCGAGGCGGTGGAGCTGGACGCCCCCGCCGGGGCGACCCTGCTCCTCTACACCGACGGGCTGGTCGAGTCCCGCCTCCGGGACGTCTGGACCGGCATAGAGCAGCTGCGGGAGCGTCTCGCGGCCACCGCGCAGCTCACCGGGCCCGACCATCCGCCGCCCCTGGAGGCCCTGTGCGACGAGGTGCTGGACATGCTCGGGCCGGGCGACCGGGACGACGACATCGCGCTCCTCGCCGCCCGCTTCGACGGGATCGCGCCCAGCGACGTGGCGTACTGGTTCCTGGATCCCGACGACACCGCTCCCGGCCGGGCCAGGCGCATGGCCCGGCGCGCTCTCGCCCGCTGGGGCATGGAGGACCTCACGGACTCCGTGGAGCTGCTGGTCAGCGAGGTCGTGACCAACGCCGTGCGGTACGCCACCAAGCCGGTCACCCTGCGGCTGCTGCGCACGGACGTGCTGCGCTGCGAGGTCGGCGACGACGTGCCGCAGTTGCCGCGGCTGCGGCAGGCACGCGCCACGGACGAGGGCGGGCGCGGGCTGTACCTGGTGAACCGGCTGGCCCGGCGCTGGGGCGCGACGCGGCTGAGCACCGGCAAGGTGGTCTGGTTCGAGCTGAACCGGGGCTGAGGCCCGCGGACCCGGAAAGGGCGCCCGGTGGATCCGGGCGCCCTTGCGCGTGCCTGGCGCCGGTCAGCGCTCCTGCCGGTCCCCGTCCGGCAGGAGCGGTTCCTCCGGCTCCGTGGACTCCCCGCCCGTCGGCGGGGCGGTCGACGGGCTGTTGGAGGGCGACTGGGAGGGCGACTGCGACGGCGGTTGCGTCGTCGGCTCCTCGGTCGTGGGTTCCTGGGTCGTCGGCTCGTCGCTGGGCGACTCCTCGGGGGTCTCCTCCTGCGTCGGCGACCGGGTCGGCGACGCGGGGGCCGAGGGCGAGCTGCTCGGCTGCACCGCGGCGCCCTGCTTGGTCTCCAGGTCGAACGCGGTGACCTCGCCCATCACGCCGAAGGTGTACGCCGCCCAGATCTCCGCGGGGAAGCCGCCGCCGTTGACGCGGTGGTCGACGCCGCCCGCCTCGTACATCGGGACCTGCGCGTACGTCTTCGCGTCCTCGCCGAACAGGCCGACCGAGGTGACCAGGCCGGGGGTGAAGCCGGTGAACCAGGCCGACTTGTTGTTGTCGGACGTCCCCGTCTTCCCGGCGACCTGCTGGCCGTCGCGCAGCGGATTGTCCCGTACGGAGTCCTTGGCCGTTCCGTCGTTGACCACGCCGGTGAGCACGGAGGTGACCGTGTCGGCGGCCTCGCGGCTGATGACCCGCTCGCCGATCGGGTCGGGGAGGTCGACCTTGCGGGAGTTGTGCTCGACCGACTTCACGACGGCCGGGGTGACCTTCTTGCCGTGGTTGTCGAGGGTGGCGTAGACGCCGGCCATCTCCAGCGGGCTCGCGCCCATACTGCCGAGGGTCTGGGCGGGCACGGCCTCCATGCCCTCGGTCTCCATGCCGAGGTCGCCCGCGACCTTCACGACCTCGGCCATGCCGACGTCGATGCCCATCTGCGCGAAGACGGAGTTGACGGACTTGTTCATCGCCTCCTGGACGTCGATGTCGTCGTAGTCGACGTCGTCCTCGTTCGGGGGCGCGAAGCCGACCTCCTGGTCGCCGTCCATCACGGGGCGCCTGCTCGTGCCGTCGTACAGGGTGTTGGCCGTGATCGGCACGCCGTCCTGGGTCTCGGCGTCCTGGTCGACGGCCGCGGCGAGGATCACCGGCTTGAAGGTGGAGGCGGGCTGGTAGTCGTCGCGGGTGGCGTTGTTGCGGAAGTGCTTGACGTAGTCCACGCCGCCGTACATCGCCACGACGCCGCCCGTCTTCGGGTCCACGGAGACGGCGCCGGCCTGGACGTCGGCGTCGACCTCACGCCGGTCGGGGTCCAGCTTGCTGGTGAGCTGGGTCTTGACCGCCTTCTCCAGCGCGGCCTGCTTCTTCTTGTCGACGTTGAGCGTGACGGTCCAGCCGCCGGCGTCCACGAGGACGTCGGCCTGCTTCACGTCCTCGGCGGTGCCCTGGGCGACGAGCTGCTCCTTGAGCGCGGCGTCGGCCGCCTCGACCAGGTACCCGGTCTGGCCCTCCATCCCGGGAGCGGGCTTGGGCTCCTCGGGGGTCGGGAAGGTCATGCCCCGGCGGTCGGACCCGGCCAGCCACTTCTGCTCGACCATGTTGTCCAGGACGTAGTCCCAGCGTTCCCGGACCAGCTTCTTGCCGGTGTCACCGGCGATCGCCCAGTCGTACTGGTTGGGCGCCTGGAGCAGCGCGGCGAGGTACGCGCCCTGCTCGACCGTCAGGTCCTCGGCGTCGACGCGGTAGTAGGCCTGGGCGGCGGCCTGGATGCCGTAGGCGCCCCGGCCGTAGTAGCTGGTGTTGAGGTAGCCGGCGAGGATGTAGTCCTTGGACTTCTCCCGGTCCAGCTTCAGGGAGATGACCAGTTCCTTCAGCTTGCGCGAGACGGTCTGGTCCTGGGTCAGGTAGTAGTTCTTGACGTACTGCTGGGTGATGGTCGAGCCGCCCTGCGCGCCCTTGCCGGAGAGGGTGTTGAGCAGGCCGCGCGCCGTGCCCTTCAGGTCGACGCCGGAGTCCTTGTAGAAGGTCTTGTTCTCGGCGGCGACGAAGGTGTGCTGGACGTCCTCGGGGACCCTGGCCAGGTCGACGATCTCGCGGTTGTAGCCCTTGCGGGCCATGATCGAGCCGTCGCTGTACTTGTACACGTTGCCCTGCGAGTCGGCGTCGTCGTTGCCCGCGGCCGGGATGTCGATCACCATGTACAGCACCAGGAAGGCGCCCATGCCGAGCAGGCAGAGGCCGAAGAAGGACCCGAGGATCTTCTTCCAGGTGAAGAGCCCGCGTATGCCGCTCTTCCCGCCCGCACCCGACGAGCGGCGGCGTTTCGGCGCAGCGCGGCGGCCACCGCGCTGTCGCGCTTTTCTCTCTTCCGCTCGCCCCATGGATCCGATCCGCTCCGATTCGGTCGTCTGTGTCCACGTTCGCTCACGTGTCACACAGGTTCGTCGCTCAGGTCAGCTCAGAAAGCTAACACCGGGAGATGTGACATACGGCTGCCGATCCGCCCTTGTACGGACGTGAGAATCAGCACCCGCCCCACAGGAACCGACGTGCGAGAGGGGTTCAGGGTTGCCGTGTACGGATAAAGTGATATCACTTAGCTAGAACACCGGAACATCGACAGGAGCCGGGACGGCGCGAGCGCGCCCGGCCCGAACGGGGGACCACCCATGTCCGTACACGAATCCCACGGCGTCGCGCAGGCCACGGCGGACGTACCGGAGATGCCGGCACCACGGGTGCGCGAGACGCAGGCGCACAGCGTCGGCGGCGGAACCGCACTGCTGCTGGGGCTGGTCGGACTGCTCGTCGGCGCCGGCCTGGTCGTCGGCGCCACCGCGGTCGCCTCGACCGGGGGGAAGGCCGCGCTGATCATCGGCGGCATCGTCACCGCCCTGGCCGCGTTCCTGGCGATGTGCGGGCTGAACACGGTGGCACCGGGCGAGGCCCGCGTGGTGCAGCTCTTCGGGCGGTACCGCGGGACGATCCGGCAGGACGGGCTGCGCTGGGTGAACCCGCTCACCTCGCGCACCAAGATCTCGACACGGGTGCGCAACCACGAGACGGCCGTCCTGAAGGTGAACGACGCCTACGGCAACCCCATCGAGCTGGCCGCGGTCGTGGTGTGGCGGGTGGAGGACACCGCGCAGGCCACCTTCGAGGTGGACGACTACGTCGAGTTCGTCTCCACCCAGACCGAGGCGGCCGTGCGGCACATCGCCATCGAGTACCCCTACGACGCCCACGACGAGGACGGCCTCTCCCTGCGCGGCAACGCCGAGGAGATCACCGAGAAGCTCGCCGTCGAGCTGCACGCGCGCGTGGAGGCGGCCGGCGTGCAGATCATCGAGTCCCGCTTCACGCACCTCGCGTACGCCCCGGAGATCGCCTCGGCGATGCTCCAGCGCCAGCAGGCCGGCGCGGTGGTCGCGGCGCGGCGGCAGATCGTGGACGGTGCGGTCGGCATGGTCGAGGCCGCCCTCGCCCGCATCAGCGAGCAGGACATCGTGGAGTTGGACGACGAGCGCAAGGCGGCGATGGTGTCCAACCTGATGGTCGTGCTCTGCGGGGACCGCGCCGCCCAGCCGGTCCTGAACACGGGGACGCTCTACCAGTGACGGCGCCGTCCGAGGGTCCGGCCCCGAAGCGTCGGCCGCAGCAGCGCAAGCAGGTGCTGCTGCGGCTGGACCCCCAGGTGTACGAGGCGCTGGCCCGCTGGGCGGGCGACGAGCTGCGCTCGGCCAACGCCCAGATCGAGTTCCTGCTCCGCAGGGCACTGGCGGAGGCGGGCCGCCTGCCCGGCGACGCGGGGCCGCTGCCCCGCCGGGGGCGCCCGCCCACGGGGCCGGGTTCCGGGCCCGGGACCACGCCGCCGCCGTGACGGAGCCGGGCGGGCCGGGCGGGCCGGGCGGGCCGGGCGGGCCGGGCGGGCCGGGCGGGCCGGGCGGGCCGGGCGGGCCGGGCGGGCCGGGCGGGCCGGGCGGGCCGGGCCACCGCACCACGCCGCACGCAGGCACGGGCTCCGTCGTCACGGAACCGTGACAAACAGCTCCGACCTGCGGTTCCGTACACCGCGCCAGGATCTGTACACCCCGCGTATACATGGTGGGTATACACCGTGTGTAGAGTGCTCGGCATGTCCATCGGTCACACCCTCCTGGGGCTCCTGGAGTCCGGGCCGCGCCACGGCTACGACCTGAAGCGCGCCTTCGACGAGAAGTTCGGTCACGACCGGCCACTGCACTACGGCCAGGTCTATTCGACGATGTCCCGCCTGCTGAAGAACGGCCTCGTCGTCGTCGACGGCATCGAGGCGGGCGGCGGTCCCGAGCGCAAGCGGTACGCGATCACCGACGCCGGGATCACCGACGTACAGCGGTGGCTCGCCACGCCGGAGAAGCCCGAGCCGTACCTCCAGTCGACGCTCTACACCAAGGTCGTCCTCGCGCTGCTCACCCACCGCGACGCCGCCGACGTCCTCGACACCCAGCGCTCGGAGCACCTGCGCAGCATGCGCATCCTGACCGACCGCAAGCGCAGGGGTGACCTGGCCGACCAGCTCATCTGCGACCACGCCCTGTTCCACCTGGAGGCCGACCTGCGCTGGCTGGAGCTGACCGCGGCCCGTCTCGACAAGCTCCGTGAGGCGGTGTCCCGATGACCCCTCCCACGGGTTCGCTGCTCTGCGCCGAGCAGCTGCGCAAGGCCTACGGTCCGACTCTCGCGCTCGACGGCGCCGAGTTCTCCATCCACCCCGGCGAGGTCGTCGCCGTCATGGGCCCCTCCGGGTCCGGCAAGTCGACGCTGCTGCACTGCCTCGCCGGGATCGTGCCCCCCGACTCGGGGACGATCACGTACGGCGGGCGGGAGCTGTCCGCCATGAGCGACGCCCAGCGCAGTGCGCTGCGGCGCTCGGAATTCGGGTTCGTGTTCCAGTTCGGGCAGCTCGTGCCGGAGCTGACCTGCGTGGAGAACGTCGCCCTGCCGCTGCGGCTGAACGGCACCTCCCGCAAGGAGGCCGAGCGGGCCGCGCTGACCTGGCTGGAGCGGCTGGAGGTCGACGACCTGCGCAGGAAGCGGCCCGGTGAGGTCTCCGGGGGCCAGGGGCAGCGGGTCGCGGTGGCGCGCTCGCTGGTCACCGGCCCCCGCGTGCTCTTCGCCGACGAACCGACCGGCGCGCTGGACTCCCTCAACGGCGAGCGCGTGATGGAGCTGCTCACGGACGCCGCCCGCTCCACCAACGCCGCCGTCGTCCTGGTCACCCACGAGGCACGGGTGGCCGCCTACTCCGACCGCGAGATCGTCGTGCGCGACGGCAGGTCCCGGGACATGGAGCGGGTCGTATGAACGTGCGCCGGTGGGCCCGCGACCTGGCCATGGGCGTCCGCTTCACCGTCACCGGCGGGCGCGAGGGATGGACCCGGGCCGTGCTGACGGCCGTCGGCGTCGGGCTCGGGGTGGCACTGCTCCTGCTGACGACGGCCCTGCCGAACGCCCTCACCGTCCGGCACGAGCGAGAGACCGCGCGCACCGACATCACGTTCACCGACGACCGGCCCGCCAAGGGCGACGGCACCCTGATCGTCGCCAACGTGGACACCGAGTTCCGCGACGACTCGGTCCGCGGTCGCGCCCTGGAGGCCGAGGGGCCCCGGGCACCGCTGCCGCCGGGGGTGGAGCGGTTCCCCGCCGCGGGCGAGATGGTGGTCTCCCCCGCGCTCAAGGAGCTGCTGGCATCGGACGTGGGCGGGCTGCTGCGGGAACGGCTGCCCGAGCGGATCACCGGCACCATCGGGGAGAGCGGGCTGGTCGGTTCGCAGGAACTCGCCTTCTACCGGGGCGCCGACGGCCTCGCGGCGCACCTCGACAGCGGCCGGATCGTCCGCATCGACCACTTCGGCGACCCCGACCCGGGGCCGCCCGAGCAGTCCGACCCGGTGCTCCTGCTGCTGATCCTCGTCGTCTTCGTGGTGCTGCTGACGCCGGTCGCGGTCTTCATCGCCACGGCCGTGCGGTTCGGCGGTGAGCGGCGGGACCGGCGGCTCGCGGCGCTGCGGCTGGTGGGTTCCGACAGCGGCATGACCCGGCGGATCGCCGCCGGAGAGGCGATGGCGGGGGCGGTGCTGGGGCTGGTCTTCGGCGCCGGGTTCTTCCTGGTCGGACGTCAGCTCGCGGGGACGGCGGAGGTGTTCAGCGTCAGTGTGTTCCCGAGCTACCTCGACCCCTCGCCGCTGCTGGCCCTGCTGGTGGCGGTGGCGGTGCCTGCCGCGGCCGTCCTGGTGACGCTGTTCGCGCTGCGCGGGGTGGTCATCGAACCGCTCGGCGTGGTGCGTACGGCCAGGCCCGCGCGGCGACGCCTGTGGTGGCGGCTGCTGCCGCCGGTGGCCGGCCTGGCGATGCTGTACCCGATGGTCGGCCAGGGCCGTTCCCAGGGCGACTTCAACCAGTACCTGGTGACCGGCGGAGTCGTCCTGCTGCTCGTCGGCGTCACCGCGCTGCTGCCGTGGATCGTGGAGACGGTCGTCGCCCGGCTCGGCAGGGGCTCCGTGTCCTGGCAGCTGGCCGTGCGCCGGCTGCAGCTGAGCAGCGGCACGGCGGCCCGGATGGTCAACGGCATCGCGGTGGCCGTCGCCGGCGCGATCGCGCTGCAGATGCTGTTCGCGGGGGTGGACGACGACTACACCCGGAGCACCGGGAAGGACGTCACGCAGGCGCAGATGGAGGTGTCCCTGCCGAGCGAGGCGCCGGTGGCGGCGGCCGCCGCGAAGTTCCGGGAGACCCGGGGCGTCGAGGCCGTCTTCTCCTACTCCGAGGGCTACGTCGGCGACCGGCGCCGGGAGCCGGAGAACTCCACGACGCTGACCGTGGGCGACTGCGTCTCGCTGCGCGAGATCGCGCAGCTGTCCTCGTGCCGCGACGGTGACGTGTTCGCCGTGCGCGGGGCCGAGTGGGACGCCGGTGTCGACGTGATGGCGATGGCGAAGGCCCGGCGGACGCTGTACCTCGACCCCTCGTACGAGGGCGGCCCGAAGGGCCTGGAGGCCCCCTGGAAGGTGCCGTCGGGCGTCAAGGAGGCGGCGCCGCGCACCGGTCTGCTCGCCGGTACCGACCGGGGCGGCTTCCTGATCACGCCGAAGGCGGTGCCGGCGGCGCTCGCCCCGGGGCTGGAGGGGCACGCCTACCTCCGGCTCGACGAGACGGTGCCGGACGTCCACGAGCGGGTGCGGAACACCGCGGCGGCCGTGCATCCGCTGGCGTACCCGATGGTCTGGGCGGCCACGGAGCGGAGCGGCCGTTTCGACGCCGTCCGCACCGGTCTGTTCGTCGGCGCCGCGTGTGTGCTGGCGCTGATCGGTGCCAGTCTGCTGGTGTCCCAGCTGGAGCAGCTGCGCGAGCGCAGGAAGCTGCTGTCGGCCCTGGTGGCGTTCGGCACCCGGCGCCGCACCCTGAGCCTGTCGGTGCTGTGGCAGACCGCGGTCCCGATCGTGCTGGGCCTGGTGCTGGCCTCGGCGGTGGGCCTGACGCTGGGCGCGGTGCTGATGAGGATGACGAACACCCCGGTCGCCGTCGACTGGATCGGCGTCCTGTCCATGACCGGCATCGGCGCCGCCGTCGTCCTGCTGGTGACCCTGGCCAGCCTGCCGCCGCTGCTGCGCCTGATGCGTCCGGAGGGTCTGCGGACGGAGTGACCCGGCGGTCCCGGCGTGCCGGCCGGCGCGTCCGTCCCGGCGGCACTCCCCCGTGCCGCCGGGACGGACGCGTACGTCAGTCCGCGACGACGCGCACCGGCAGTTCCCGCATCGCCTCCCGCAGGGCCCCCGCCAGTTCCCCGTACTCCTCCGAGCGGGCCGCGCCCGTGCGCATGGCGAGGGCGATGCGGCGGGTGGGGGCCGGGTCGGCGAAGGAGCCGGTGAGGAGCCGGCTGGAGCGGGACGTCTCCACGCGGACCGCCGTACGCGGCAGCAGCGTCACCCCGAGGCCGCCCGCCACCAGCTGCACCAGCGTCGACAGGCCGGCGGCCGTCGTCGTCGCCGGGACGCCCGCCCGGCCCGCCTCCCGGCAGATGTCGAGGGCCTGGTCGCGCAGGCAGTGCCCCTCGTCGAGCAGCAGCAGCTTCAGCTCGCGCAGCGCCGAGCGCTCGATGCCGTCCCGGCCGCCGAGCCGGTGGTCGAGCGGGGTGACGAGCACGAAGTCCTCGTCGAAGAGCGGGAGTTCCGCGACGCCGGGGACACCGAGCGGCACCGCCAGCAGGAGCAGGTCGAGACGGCCGGTGGTGAGGCCGTCCAGCAGGCTCGCGGTCTGCTCCTCGTGGACCTGGAGGTCCAGGTCCGGGTAGCGGCCGTGGACCAGCCGCAGCACCGTCGGCAGCAGGTACGGCGCCACCGTCGGTATGACCCCGAGCCGCAGGGGCCCGGTGAACGGCGCCCGGACCGCCTCCGCCTCCTCCATCAGTGCGCCGACCTCCGCCAGGACCGCCTTCGCCCGGACCGCGAGCCTCTCGCCCGCGGGCGAGAGCAGTACCTTGCGCGTCGTACGCTCCACGAGGGTGACACCCAGTGTCTCCTCCAGGGCGGAGACGGCACCCGAGAGCGCGGGCTGGCTCATGCCGATCGCGGCGGCGGCGTCGCGGAAGTGCAGATGCTCCGCGACCGCGGCGAAGGCCCGCAGTTGGGCGAGGCTGGGCTGCCTCTTCCTGCCTGACACTGATAACCACCTCCGATCAACTCGACCGAGTGTAGCTATTTCCGTAATCAATGCACCCTGTGCCAACATCAACAATGTCCAACCCATGGGAAACACCCACGAAATGGGTGTTTCTTCGCTGCAAGGAGAGCGCGTGCTCACTGTCGGTGACAAGTTCCCCGAGTTCGATCTGACCGCCTGCGTCTCGCTGGAGAAGGGCAAGGAGTTCCAGCAGATCAACCACAAGACCTACGAGGGTCAGTGGAAGGTCGTCTTCGCGTGGCCCAAGGACTTCACCTTCGTGTGCCCGACCGAGATCGCCGCCTTCGGCAAGCTGAACGACGAGTTCGCCGACCGTGACGCCCAGATCCTCGGCTTCTCCGGCGACTCCGAGTTCGTGCACCACGCCTGGCGCAAGGACCACCCGGACCTGACCGACCTGCCGTTCCCCATGATGGCGGACTCCCGGCACGAGCTGATGCGCGACCTCGGCATCGAGGGCGAGGACGGCTTCGCCAAGCGCGCCGTCTTCATCGTGGACCAGAACAACGAGATCCAGTTCACCATGGTGACCGCCGGCTCGGTCGGCCGTAACCCCAAGGAGGTCCTGCGGGTCCTCGACGCCCTGCAGACCGACGAGCTGTGCCCGTGCAACTGGAGCAAGGGCGACGAGACCCTCGACCCGGTCGCGCTGCTGGCCGGGGAGTGATCCGTATGTCTCTCGACTCCCTGAAGTCCGCCGTCCCGGACTACGCCAAGGACCTGAAGCTCAACCTGGGCTCGGTCATCGGCAACTCCGACCTCCCGGCGCAGCAGTTGTGGGGCACCGTCCTGGCGACCGCCATCGCCTCGCGCTCCCCCGTCGTGCTGCGCGAGCTGGCGCCGGAGGCGAAGGCGAACCTCACGCCCGAGGCGTACTCGGCCGCCAAGTCGGCCGCCGCCGTCATGGCGATGAACAACGTCTTCTACCGCACCCGGCACCTGCTGTCGGACCACGAGTACGGCACCCTGCGCGCCGGTCTGCGGATGAACGTCATCGGCAACCCGGGCGTCGACAAGGTCGACTTCGAGCTGTGGTCCTTCGCGGTCTCCGCCATCAACGGCTGCGGCATGTGCCTGGACTCGCACGAGCAGGTGCTCCGCAAGGCCGGTGTGGACCGCGAGACGATCCAGGAAGCGTTCAAGATCGCCGCCGTGGTCGAGGCCGTCGGCGCCACGCTGGACGCCGAGGCGGTGCTGGCCGCGCAGTAGCCCCGCGCCGCGGCACACCGCACGGGACCCGCTCACCGATCCGGTGGGCGGGTCCCGTTGTGTCGCGCTACGCCGGGGAGGTGTCCGGCGGCGGGTCGGCCTCCGCGGTGCCCGGCGGGGCGTCCGTCGCCGGGGAGGCGTCCGTCGACGTCGCCTTGCGCGGCTCCGGGGCCTGCCGTACGGCCGCCTCCCGGGAGTACGCCCGCAGATAGCCCACGACGGTGTTGGTCACCGCCACCAGCGGTACGGCGACCACCGCGCCGCCGATGCCGGCCACCAGGCCGCCCGTGGCCACCGCCAGCACGACCGCCAGCGGATGGACCCGCACCGCGCGCCCCAGGATGAAGGGCTGCAGGATGTGCCCCTCGATCTGCTGCACCACCAGCACGACCACGAGCGTCATGACCGCGGCGAACATGCCCTGGGTCACCAGCGCCACCACGACCGCGAGGGCGCCTGAGACCACCGCGCCGACGAGCGGAATGAAGGCGAACAGGAAGATGAACACGGCCAGCGGGACGGCCATCGGCACATCCAGGAAGTAGATGCCGAGGCCGATGAAGATGGCGTCGATGAGCGCCACCACCACCGTGCCGCGCACGTACGCCGTCAGCGTCCGCCACGCGCGCGGGCCGGCTCCGGCCACGCCCGGCCGGGCCGCCGCCGGCACCAGCTTCAGCGTCCACTGCCAGATGCGCCTGCCGTCGTAGAGCAGGAAGAGCGTCGAGAAGGCCGCCAGCAGGATGCCGGTCAGCGCCTCGACGACGACCGTGACGCCCTCGAGTCCGGCCGACGTTATCTGGTCGGTGTTGGCGCCGACCGCCTCGCGCAGGTTCGTGGCGATCTCGTTGATCTGCTTGTCGGTGACGTGGAAGGGGCTGTTCAGCAGCCAGTTGCGCAGCTCGTCGATGCCGTCCTGGACCTGGCCGGAGAGGTTGTCGATGTTCTCCATGACCTGCCAGGTCACGAACCAGCCGATCAGTCCCATCACGACGAACCCGAGGATCGCGGTCAGGGCGGTGGCCGGCCCCCGCGGCACCCCGTGCCGGCGCAGCCACGCCACGGTCGGCTGGAGCAGGGCCGTGATCAGCAGCGCGGCCACGAACGCCAGCACCACCAGTCGTACGGCGCTGATGACCCGCATCAGCACCCACAGGGTGCCCGCGAGGACCAGCAGCCGCCATCCGGCCTCCGCGGCGACCCGTACGCCCCAGGGCACGGCCTGCGCCGGGTCGGGGCGGGTCTGGACCACGAGCTGCTGGTGCGGGGCCAGGTGCTCCAGGGGGTGCGCTTCGTGGCCGGCGGCGGACGGCACCGGCCCGTCGTCGGCCTCCTCACGACGCGCCTCCTCACGGCGCTGGTCCAACCGTCTGCTCATCTGCGTCAGTCCGGCGCCCAGCCGGCCGAGCCACCCTGGCACTCGCGACATGATCCGTCCTCTTCCCCCGTCTCTCCCCACCACTCCCCCCTGGAGCCGTTCCGGTCCGACCGTACAGGGCGGGCACGCGAAAGCCCCTCACCATAGGACGGTGAGGGGCTGCGCGAGGTTGAGCGGTGGTCCGGGCCGTGCCGGGGCGGGGCGGGCTCAGTACCAGTGGTTGGCCTGCCAGAAGGTCCAGGCCTCGCACGGGCTGCCGTAGCGGCTGTCCATGTAGTTGAGGCCCCACTTGATCTGGGTGGCCGGGTTGGTCTGCCAGTCGGCGCCCGCCGAGGCGTACTTGCCCGCTGGGAGGGCCTGGAAGAGGCCGTAGGCGCCGGAGGAGGGGTTGACGGCCTTGTAGTTCCAGCTGGACTCGTGGTCCACGATGTTGCTGAAGCACTGCCACTGGCCGCTGGGCACCATCTGACGGGCCATCGACTGGATCTGGCCGATGCTGTAGGAACTCTGGACGGCGAAGCTGGTGGACTCGCGCGCGGCGTCGCGGCTGGCCGCTTCCTGCTCCGCCTCGCGCTTCTTGGCCTCCTCGGCCGCCTTGGCTTCCTTCTTGGCCTGCTCCTGCTTGGCCACGGCGGTCTCGGCGGCCGCCTTGCGGGCCGCCTCCTCGGCGTCCTTCTTGGCGCTCACGTCCGCGGCGATGGCCTGTACGTCGGCCTGCTGCGTCAGGGACGCGGTCTGCACCTGCGCCTGCTCGCCCATGGGGATGTCCGCGAGCAGCGTCGTGCCTGCTGCCGTCGCCTCCGCGTCGTTGTTCTGCGCGGTGCTGCCCGAGGCAACGCCGACGACGCTGCCGACTGCGGTGACCGCCGTGGCCGAGGCCACTGCGAATCCCCGGACCGAGATCCGGCTCACACGGTTTCCTTCCAGCATCGCCCGCTCCGGTGACCCTCGCGGACGCAATCGTGCCCCTGGCACTGGCCTCCCCAACTACGGGTCACGGGAGGCGCGGGCCCGGTGGACGACTCCCCTGCGGGGAGCGCCGTGTGGTGCTCGGGCGGCATACGACGCTGCTATGGAGTTGGATCTGGTGCTTCTGTGGTGCCGTACCGCTGGGGGTACAGGTGTGTCGTATGCGGGGCCTGACAGGAATGAGACTCTGCCGTAACCCGACGGGGTGAGGCAATTCTGTGTTGCGTGTGAAAGCTCACATCCCGTTTGGCCCAGGGGATTGCCGGAAATCCCCACGCGCGACGACGCCGCCCGGCTAGGCTCTTCGCCTTCCGGACGGCGTCAACCGTCGGGCGGCCGGCCCTTGTCGGGCCGGACTCCCGGGTGTTCTCAGATGTGCCCGTCCTCCAGCATCTCGGTCACCAGCGCCGCGATCTGGGACCTCTCGGAACGCGTCAGGGTGACGTGCGCGAAGAGCGGATGACCCTTCAGCTTCTCCACCACGGCGACGACCCCGTCGTACCGCCCGACGCGCAGGTTGTCCCGCTGCGCCACGTCATGGGTCAGTACGACGCGCGAGTTGGCCCCGATGCGGGACAGCACGGTCAGCAGGACGTTCCGCTCCAGTGACTGGGCCTCGTCCACGATCACGAAGGCGTCGTGCAGCGAGCGTCCGCGGATGTGGGTGAGCGGCAGGACCTCCAGCATCCCGCGTGCGGTCACCTCTTCGATGACCTCCCGGCTGGCGACCGCCGACAGGGTGTCGAAGACCGCCTGCGCCCAGGGGCTCATCTTCTCGGCCTCGGAGCCGGGCAGGTAGCCGAGCTCCTGCCCGCCCACCGCGTACAGCGGTCTGAAGACCATCACCTTCTGGTGCTGCCGGCGCTCCAGCACGGCCTCCAGTCCCGCGCACAGTGCCAGCGCCGACTTGCCGGTGCCGGCCCGGCCGCCCATCGAGACGATGCCGACGTCCGGGTCGAGGAGCAGGTCGAGCGCGATCCGCTGCTCGGCACTGCGGCCCTTGATGCCGAAGACCTCCCGGTCGCCGCGCACCAGACGGACGTCGCCGTCGGGCGTGACCCGGCCGAGCGCCTTGCCGCGCTCCGACTGGAGGGTCAGACCGGTGTGCACGGGCAGGTCGGCGGCCTCGGGGACGTGGATCCGGCCCTCCTCGAAGAGCACGTCCACCTGCTCGCCCGGCAGGGTGAGTTCGGACATGCCGGTCCAGCCGGAGGCGTCCGTGATGGCGAGCTCGGCGCGGTACTCCTCGGCGAGCAGGCCGACGGAGGACGCCTTGATCCGCAGCGGGAGGTCCTTGGAGACGACGGTGACGTCGAATCCCTCCGCCTGCAGGTTGCGGGCGACCGCGAGGATGCGGGAGTCGTTGTCCCCCAGGCGGTAGCCGCTGGGCAGCACGCTGGGGTCCGAGTGGTTGAGCTCGACACGCACCGTGCCGCCGAGATCCCCGATCGGGATGGGGGCGTCGAGGCGACCGTGCCGCACCCGGAACTCGTCGAGCAGACGCAGGGCCTGCCGGGCGAAGTAGCCGAGTTCGGGATGGTGCCGCTTGGCCTCCAGCTCCGTCACCACGACGATCGGGAGCACGACCTCGTGCTCGTCGAAGCGGTGCAGAGCCTTGGGGTCGGCCAGCAGGACGCTGGTGTCGAGAACGTAGGTGCGCCTGTCGGGCTTGTGGCGCTTTGTGCTGGTCACCACGGAAGGACGTACCCCCTCGGAAAGGGTCGGGGAGCGACGAAGTGGACGCTGGGCCGGGAGAGCGGCAACGAGCCGGCCGATCGACGACCGCCCTGCACTGGCGCGGGCCGCCGGCCGGCCCTCCGCCGCGTCTTCCGTGCCGTGACCGCACGGTGGGGCTGGTGCAAAGGGCCTCCCGGGCGGACGGCTCCGAGCCGTCCGCTGAGATCCGACACCCGTGGTTCGGGCGTCGACCTGCTTGCTTTATGCCCTCGAACGAGCGGCGCCATGCCGCGGCACGAACGGCGCACCGGTGAACTCCTCATGACGGGCGTCTCACCGGGAGGGAGGCGGGGAGGCCGAGGAGCCGGTACGCGGGAAGGCAGAGAAAACGGGCCGGTCCGTGGGGGGGATACGGACCGGCCCGAGGGGGGGTTTCCACCATAACCCTTCGTAAGTGATGTCGCGCGCATCGGCGCGCCACAACTACTCTCCGAAATCAACCGACGACACCCGATTGGCCATGGAACCCCTCATTCCGCCCCGTACGGTGGCCGGAACCAGGCGAATGCGCCGGTGGACAAGGCGACCGAAGGGGCTCAAGAGGCGCCCGGGGGTGCCGGAGGGCGCCAAGAAGGGCGCCGAAAGAGGTATGGAGGGGCACGGGATGAGGTGCCGAGGGGCGCTGAAGGAGGCGCCGAGAGGCGCTGAAAGATGACCCGGGGGCCCGGCGGACACCGCGCCGCCCGCACGCCGGACCGCCTCCGGCTCGTCCGACCGGGTGACACCACCGGTGAACGCCCGCTTGACCCGGCACCGCGCAGCCCCCTCCGCTGCGCGGCGCCACACGCGCAGCTTTGCTCACGCGAATTACCTGGGTTGAACGTACGTGATAGGGCCGAACCGATTCGACCCGGGACGGCCACCGATGAATAACGATGTGGAAACCCTGTGAGGATTGAGGGGTGATTCCGCATCCTCTCGCCGGACCCGCGATCGTTCGCGACGGTACGTCGCTTGTGCCCCGGAGATCCCCCTCCATCCCGCTCCGCTCCCCTGCCGCGTGGAGCGGATGGGGAAGGTGCCGGAGGCGCGGGCGCGGGCGCGGAGCTGGTGGTGGGCGAGGTGACGGTCGGCGCGCACGCGTGACCCACCGGGAGGACCGGACGGACCCTAGCGGTGTGGCTTGCGGGCGTCGACGAGGTGGCGTGTGCTGTGGGCGACGAACGGGCCTTCGGCCTCGATGCGTGCGTGCAGGTCGCGCAGCCGGTCCCGGTGGTCCTCGACGGTGAAGCCGGGCACCATCCAGACGACCTTGCGCAGGAAGTGGACGACGGCGCCGACGTCGTGGAACTCCATCCGCAGCCGTTCCGCCCGCAGGTCGACGACCTCCAGGCCGGCAGCCTCGGCGCCGGCCCGCTCCCGGCCCGGGTGGCGGTGGTTGCGGCTCTCCTCCGGCTGGGGCCCGAGGAAGTACTCGACCAGCTCGAAGACGCTGGCGGGACCGACGTGCTGGGCGAAGTACGTGCCGCCGGGGGCGAGTACGCGGGCGATGTCCGGCCAGTGCGGTGCGACGGGGTGCCGGCTCACGACCAGGTCGAAGGCGCCGTCCGCGAAGGGGAGGGGTGCGTCGTCGGGCACGGCGACCACGGGGACGCCGCGCGGGCGGAGCAGTGCGGTGGCCTTGGCGACGTTGGGCGGCCAGCCCTCGGTGGCGACGACGAGTGGCGGGCGGTGGGGAGCGGCGGCCTCGAGCGCGTGGTCCAGGACCTCCCCTCCCCCAGTCTGCACCTCCAGCACCGCGCCGGCCCCGGCCAGCCGCGCGGCCATGGACCGCGCGTACCCCCAGGAGGGCCGTGCCTCGGTGGCCCGGCCCTCGAACCAGGAGAAGTCCCACCCATCGGTGGGAACGGAGGCGCCCTCGGCCACGAGGTCGTCGAAGGTGCGGGGGCGGGGGCGGGGGCCGGACTGAGCCATGGGGGCGGTTCCGATCAGTACGTTCGAGGGAGCGCGGTCGGCGTGACGGGTGGACCGGTGCGTCGCGCCCGACCGGTCGGGCGGCTCGGGCGGGTCACGCGGGTCCGGGCGAGCCGGGACGGAGCACGGCACCGAGTCCCGCCACGGGGCCTTCCTACCCCCCGGCCGGACCGCGGGACAACGGCTTCACGGCGCGGTGTCCGGGGGAGCGGCCTGCTCGCCCCTGGAGGCCGCACCCGTGGGGGCCCTGCCGAAAACGGGCCGGGCGGGATACGTTCACCGAAGTGGCGGGCCAGGGGAAGGGCACGGGAATGGGGCGGCGCCGGCGGGACGGGGTGGGCGCGTTGGTCGTGCCGGGGCGGGACGGCGCCGAAGGCGTGCGCGTGCCGCTGGAGATCGCCGGGTCCTACCGGGCCCGCGCCAAGGGGTTGTTGGGGCGGGACTCCGTGGACGGGGCGATGCTGCTGACCCCCGCCAACAGCGTGCACACGTTCCGGATGCGGATGCCCATCGACGTGGCCTACCTGGACCGGCGGCTCACGGTCGTCGCCGTACGCACCATGCGGCCGGGCAGGCTGGGGCTGCCCCGGGTCCGCTCCCGGCACGTGCTGGAGGCCGAGGCCGGGGCGATGGCCGGGTGGGGCGTGCGGGCGGGGGTGCGGGTCGAGATCGTGGACGTGGATGTGGGCGTGGGCGTGGGCGTGGGCGGATAGGCGACACCGTCAGCTCTGCGAGCGCGGGAAGGTGATCTCGACCCGGCGGTTCTTCTTACGGCCGGCCTCCGTCGCGTTGTCGGCGATGGGGTACTGCTCGCCGTAGCCGCGGACCTCGTAGGTGATGTCGGCGTCGTTCAGGCTCTGGGTCAGGACGTCGTGTACGGCGTCGGCCCGCTTCCTGGACAGCACGTCGCCGTGGGCGGAGGAGCCGAGGTCGTCGGTGAAGCCGAAGACCCGGACCCGGGTGGCGTTCTGGGTCCTGATCTCCTCCGCGACGCCCCCGATGCGGGACTTCGCCTCGGCGCCGAGCTTCGCGCTGTCCTTGCCGAACAGCACCTCGGCCTGCAGCGCCAACGTCACGCTCGTGTTGGTGTCCTCACGCCGCTCGTCGCCGCTCTGCTCCTCCACGACCGTCTTGATGTCCAGCACCTTGGCCTGGGCGAGCGTGGCGCCGTCCGGCAGCTTGAGGTCCGGGTCGTTGGGGTCCACGTCGACGGGGGCGGAGGCGGAGGGCTCGGTGCCGGGGGGGTCGTCGGTGGGGTTGGCCGTGCTGGTGCCCGAGAGACTCATGGTGAGCACGAACGTGAGGGTGGCCGCCAGGGTGAGGCGCGGAGAGGTCATGGTGGGCCTCACCCGGAGATCTCGATGGCGCCGGCCGTGAACATGGGCAGTTGGAGCGTCACCTCGGCGGCGTCGGCCGGGGGCGCGGGAAACTGCATGAAGACCGGCAGTGACTCGCCTGCCTTCAACGCGGGAAGATTGGTCGTCGTGAGCGGGCGACCGTCGGTGTCGCGCAGCACGTAATAGCGCTTCTTGCCCTTGGAATCGACCAAAGTGGCGCCACCGAAGGAACTGCCGTTTCTGATGATCTCGGTTTCATTGCCGCTCAGCTGGGCGGGTACGTTGACCGTCTTGCTGCCGTCGTTCTTCAAATCACCACTCACCGTGACGAACCCTCCGGCATCGCGCTGGGCGGCGGTGACTTTGAGGAACAGGCCACTGGGCCCCTTCAGTTCCGCCAAAGTCTCCTCAGCATTCCCCTCCTGAGCCTCCGGCTCGGACTCGCTGCTCTTGGAGGAGGTCGCCGATGCATCCGGTTTGTCATCGTCACCGCCGCCTCCACAACCCACCGCACCGAAGGCCAGGCCGATCGCGACGGGCCATACGATCCATCCCCTGCGAGCCCTTGTCGTGCACCGAATGCTCATTACTCCGCTTCCTTCGTCCTCGTCGTTCACTTGTCAGTCGGCCAGATGGACGTCGAAGAGATCCTCGGGCCCCGGCAGGTCCGACAGGTCGTCCGGGTTCAGGTCCCAGTGCTCGCCCTTGCAAGAGAGACGGGGCAGCACATCGTCGTCGGCGTCCTCGGCGGGCGGCTTGAACGAACAACGGGCTTCGATGACTGCGGTCGCGGACTCCGTCGCCTTCTGGCCCTCCGTTCCCGGCACGATCGTGTCCCCGACAGTGTCGTTGGTCTCCGCAACCACTGTGTAGCCCAGCAGCCCATCCGGTCGGCAGTCCACGCTCGCGTCGTTACGTGCCGCCAACTCGTGAGCCCGCCAGCAGGCGTTGGGTATCGGCGCCATTCCGTTGAAGATGTCCAGCCAGGTATCCGGCTCCAGCACGTTCGCGAGCCATTCGTCTGCGAGACCGTCCCGGCTCTCCAGGGCGGCAGCGAGCGCCGCCGCGTCGGCCGCCGTCTGGGCCTCACTACGGGTCGCTGCGGCCTGGCCCACCGCGAAGTACGCGAGCGCGAGGAAGAGCAGGCCTCCCACCACCGTGATGTAGATGGGAAAGGCCTGCCCCGCGTCCCCGCCCGTACGGAGAGAGGTCAGCCCCCTGTGACTTCGGTGATCTGGTCCCTGATCGCGTTGTAGATCGTCTGACCGATGTCCGTCCCGGTGATCGCCAGCACGATGGCGACCACGACCGCGATGATCCCCAGGTACTCCACCGCCGTCTGGCCCTTGTCGTCGCGGGCGGGGGTGCGGGTCTGCAGGTGGGCGGCGGTGGTGCGGAGCCAGTTGGTCATGGTGTTCCCCTCCAGGGTGGACGGTGCCGCGTTCGCCGTACGGAACGTGCGGCGGGACGGCCCTCGAGTCCGAGGGCCGCAGGGCCCCTTCGCGAACCCCGCCGTGTGCCGTGAGCCGGTCCTTCGAAGCCCCTGCGGCCTCTGCCGCCGGGCGGGGGCGGGGATCCGGGGTGGCCGTGCCGGGCGCGACGGGAGCCATGATCTCCACCTCCCTTGCCTCCAGTGGGAACCTCGACCTGTCGGGAGTACCAGACAGAGACTGTCTCACAGCTGATTGCAGGTGCGAAAGGTTGTACCGAAAAGTAGCCCGACTGGGCAATGAAATTACGGTGGTTGATGTCGTCGTTTCGTGTGCAGTCGCACTCTGTCGGTTGACGCCCTCCTCCTTGCCCGGTCGCGTGGTCGACATCTCGTCCGCCTCCCCTACTCGCCCGTGATCGTGCCGAAGTCCGTGCCGGAGCCGAGGATCAGCCCGGCGCCGAGGAGGATCATCGTGGCCGGGACCATGAAGGTGGTGATCATCATCGTGGCCTTCGGGACCGCGCGAGCGGCCTTGCGGCGGGCGTTCTGGGCGTCCGTGCGGCGCATGTCCTTGGCCAGGGAGACCAGGGTGTCGACGATGGGGGCGCCCAGTTCCTCGCCCTGCTGGAGTGCCGTCACGAACATCGCCACCTGCTCCGAGTCGTTGCGGCGGCGCAGCTCCGCGAAGGCCTCGCGGCGGCTCATGCCGAGGTCCATCTGGCGCAGGGTGATGCGGAGTTCGTCGGCCCAGGGCCCCTCGTAGCGGGACGCCACGCGGTCCAGGGCCTGGCGGAAGCCGAGGCCCGCGCTGACCACGACCGCCAGCACGTCCAGGAAGTCGGGGAGGGTGCGCTCGATCACGTCCTTGCGGATGCGGATCGCCGACCAGATGCCGACCTCCGTCCAGAACGCGCCGAAGGCGAGGAGGAGCAGGGCGACCACGAACTGGCCGCGGAGGAGGAAGACCAGAAAGCCGACGGCGCCCAGGAAGCCGTAGACCGCGCGGCGGGCGGCGTAGCGGTCGATGGTGAGGCCGCCGGGGTTGCCGGCCAGGTCGATGCGGCGGCGGTACCGGGCGACCAGGGCCGGGCCCATGAGGCGCAGTACGGCCGGGGCGTACCGCATGCCCATGCGGTCGACGAGGGAGTCGACGGCGCCGGTGCGGGTGGAGCCGACCTCCAGGGCGAGGGCCAGATCGCCGGGGAGTCTGGCGTCGGCCCGGTACATGCGGACGCCGGCGAAGATCCCCCAGACGCTCAGGGCCATGAGCAGGGCGAGGAGCAGTCCCAGTGTCATGTCGTCCCCCCTCTCAGACGTCGATGCGGGACAGGCGGCGGATGAGGACGAAGCCGACGGCGTAGAGCGCGAAGGCGATGATCACCGCGGCCTGGCCGGCCGGGGAGCCCGTCATGCGGTCCAGGGCGCCGTCCTTCACCCCGTTCATCAGGAACAACGAGCCGACCCCGAGGACGGGAACGGCGTACGACGTCATGCTGACCTGGGAGAGCTGGGTGCGGACCTCGCGTCGGGTCTCCTTGCGCTCCTCCAGCGTCTCCGTGAGATTGCGCAGGGCGCTGACCACCTGGCCGCCCGCGCGGTTGGCCAGCACGAGGGTGGTGACCAGGACGACGAGTTCGCGGGAGGGGAGGCGGTCGCCGAGTTCGCCGAGGGCGTCGTCCATCGAGGCGCCCAGGGCCAGTTGGTCGGCCACCTTGCCGAGTTCCTCGCCCGCCGGGGCCTCCAGCTCCTCCGCGGCCATGCCGATGGCGGTGCGCAGGGCGAGGCCGGCCTGGGTGGCGTTGGCGAGGATGCGGGCGAGTTCGGGGAGCTGGTTGATGAACCTCTCGATGCGTTTCTGGCGCTGCCAGTTGAGGTACTGCACCGCCACCCCGATGCCGAGAAGCCCGGCGAGCGGGCCGAAGAAGGGTGCCAGGGCGGCCTGGCCGATCAGCCACAGGCCGGCGACCGCGGCGAGCATGTAGGCGAAGAACTCGCCGGGCGTGACGTCCAGGCCGGTCGCCGCCAGGCGTAGCTCCAGCTGCCGGCCGAGCTTCGTGCGGCGCAGGCGGCGGTCCAGGGTGCGGAAGCGGCGCCGGCGGCCGGTGGGAGTGAGGCGGCCCGTGGCGGTGAGACGGTCGACCAGGGCGTCGCGCTGGGCCTTGCCGGCGGCGTAGGAGTGCAGCCCCACGACCGCCAGGGTGCAGGTCAGCAGCGTGATGCCGGTGGTGAGCGTGACGAGCGTTTCCAGTTCCATCGGGCGGTACCTACTCGGTTTCCATCGGTTCGGTTCCTACCTGGTCTCTCGGGTGGCGAGCTGGTCCGGGGTGTGGGCCACGCCGAAGGCCTGCGGGATGGGCTGGCCGGCCATGTAGAGGCGTTCGGCGGTGCGGCGCGGCAGGGGGTGGTACGCGAAGGCGCCGTCGATGCGGCCGTCGGTGGTCATCGGCCGGGCGTCGAAGCGGGCGACCGTGGCCAGGCGGTACGGCTCGCCGCCGTGGCTGGCCAGCAGGGCGATCTCCGTGATGCGGCGGACGCCGTCGGCGAACCGGGTGAGCTGGACGATGACGTCGACGGAGCTGTTGATCTGGTCGTGCAGGGCGACGAAGGGGACCTCGACGTCCGACATGGAGGCCAGGGTCTGGAGCCGCATCAGGGCGTCCTCGGCGCTGTTGGCGTGGACGGTGGCCAGCGAGCCGTCGTGGCCGGTCGACATGGCCTGGAGCATGTCCAGGGACTCGCCGCCGCGGACCTCGCCGACGACGATGCGGTCGGGGCGCATGCGCAGGGAGTTGCGGACCAGGTCGCGGATGGTGACGCGGCCCTGGCCCTCGACGTTCGGCGGGCGGGACTCCAGGCGGATGACGTGGGCCTGCTGGAGCTGGAGTTCCGCCGAGTCCTCGATGGTGATGATGCGTTCGTGCTCCGGGATCAGGCCGGAGAGGGCGTTGAGGAGGGTGGTCTTCCCGGTGCCGGTCGCGCCGGAGACGATGATGTTGAAGCGGGCCTGCACCAGGCCGGCCAGCAGGTACAGCATGTGCTCGTCGAGCGAGCCGAGGCCGATCAGCTCCTGGAGGGTGAAGGAGCGGGGGAAGCGGCGGATGGTGAGCGTGGCGCCGGTCAGCGACAGCGGCGGGATGATGACGTTGACGCGCTCCCCGGAGGGGAGGCGGGCGTCGACCATCGGGTTCGACTCGTCCACGCGGCGGTTGACCGTCGAGACGATGCGTTCGATGGTCTGCATCAGCTGGTCGTGGGAGGCGAAGCGGAGCGGGAGCTGTTCGACGCGGCCGCCGCGCTCGACGAAGATCGCGTCGGGGCCGTTGACCATGATCTCCGTGACGGAGGCGTCCTCCAGCAGCGGTTCCAGGATGCCGAGGCCGAGTGCCTCGTCCACCACCCGCCGGATCAGCTGGGACCGTTCGAGCGTCGACAGGACGGGGCCCTCGCGGCTGATGACGTGCCCGAGGACCCGTTCGAGGCGGGCCCGGCGCTCGGCCATCGCCAGCATGCTCATCTCGGCGAGGTCGATCTCCTCCAGGAGCTTGGCCCGGTAGGAGGCGACCAGGTGGGTGTCCTCGCCCCGGCTGCCGTGCTCCTCGGGGGAGTGGATGCGTGCGCGCAGACTCATGCGTCTCCGGCTCCTCGGTCAGTGGTCCATCGGCATGGTGGCGGTTCTGGTGGCGTCCCCGAAGTCCCAGCCGGGCACGATCGAGGGGATGCCGACGGTGGCGGTGACCGTCACCTCGTCGCCGCCGTACGCCGACGGGCAGCGGGTGCCGTCCGCCAGCCAGCCGCTGACGGCCGCCGCGCACGCCTCCTGGGCGCTCCGGTCGAGCGAGGCCCCGCGTGCCCCGGCCCGGGCGGCGGTGCCGGCCTGCTGCGCGGTGTAGGCGATCAGACCGAGCTGTACGGCGGCCATGGCGACGATGATCAGGACCGGCAGGAAGCCGAGGTACTCGATGGCCGCCTGGCCCCGGTCCCTCGTCCGGCCGCGCACGGAGTACGGCATCTCAGTCGTCCTCCTCCTCGACGGCGCCCGCGTGCCCGTGCACGGTGAACGGGAAGCCGACCGTGCCGGGGAAGAGGATGGGCACCTCGATCCGCACGTCGGCGGTGACATAGCCGCCCCCGGTGCCGCAGTCCACGCCGGCGCCCCCCTCCCACGCGCTGGGCAGCTTGTCCCGGCCCGCCTCCTGGCAGGCGCCCTGCCGCGCCCCCCGGTCGGCCGCCGTCGCCGCCCGCACCGCCTCGTCCGCAGCATTACCCGCGAGCGTGTACGTGTATCCCACGAGGACGAGCTGCCACAGCACGACCAGCGTGGCGATGATGGCCGGCAGCATGCCGAGGAACTCGACGGTGACCTGGCCCCGGTCCCGGTGAGGGCTCCGGTGAGGGCTCCGGCGGAGGTCCCGACGACCGTCCCGGTGAGGGTCCCGTCGGAGGTCCCGGAGAAGGTTCCGGCGGGATGCCCGCCGGTCCCGGTCCCGGTCCCGGTCCCGGTGCCGGTGCCGGGCACGGGTCCGTAACGCGTTCATCCCCCACCGTCCTTCCGCCGCCGGAAGCCCGCCGCCCCGCGGTCCCCGCGGAACCGGCCGCCCTTGCGCTCCGCCCCGCCCGCCTTGACCAGCCCCAGTTCGCCCGCGAGGGCCCACAGGGCCTGCTTCACCGTGCTCCTGCTGTCCAGTTCGTGGACGCGTCCGGCGTCCACGGCGCCCTGGAGCTCCTTGAAGTTGGCGGGGACGGTGGTACCGGCGACCAGCGTGCCGGTGATCCTCTGGATCAGCGGGGGCTGGATCTCCGTGCCCCGGGTGTGCCGGTTGACGACCACGGTGGTCTCCTCCGCCTTGCGGATCTGCAGCCGGTCCCACATCCGCACCACCCGCTTGGCACCCCGCACGGCGACCACGTCCGGGGTGGTGACCAGGAGCGCCGTGTCCGCCATCTCCACGGCCGCCGCGCCGGCCCCGCCTAGCTGGGCGCCGCAGTCGATGACGACGACCTCGTAGCGGGAGCGCAGGGCGCCGACGATCTGGCGGGCGGCGCGGTCGGTGACGTCCTCGCCGCGTTCCCCCTCCCCGGGGGCGAGCAGCAGGGCGAGGCCGGTGTCGTGGCGGAAGACCGCGTCGGCCAGGACGCGCGGGGAGATGTCCGTGATGGTGGCGAGGTCGGCCACGGACCGGCGGAACTGGACGTCCAGGTAGGAGGCGATGTCGCCGGTCTGGAGGTCCATGTCGACCAGGGCCGTGGGGCGGCCCGACGCCTGGGCGGCCAGCGCCAGCTGAATGGCCGTCAGGGAGGTCCCGACCCCGCCCTTGGCGCCGCTGACCGTGACGACGGTGCCGCCGGCACCGGTCAGCACGCCGCCACCGGTGCCGCTGCCCAGGTGCCGCCGTACGCCCACCGACCACTGGGCCACCGCGTGGACGCGGCTGGCGAGTTCCTCGTAGTCGAGCGGCAGGGCGACCAGCCCGCGGGCGCCGTGGTCCATGGCGGCCTGGAAGAGGCCGGGGCCGGGGTCGGAGGTGACGAGGATGACGCCGACGGCCGGGAAGCGCAGGGCGATCTCGCGGATCAGCTCCAGGGCCGGCACCGGGCCGATGCGCTCGTGGACGACGACGACCTCGGGCAGTTCGTCGACCGACTCGGCGGCCAGCCGGGCGAGGGTGTCGACGAGTTGGGTGGAGTCGACGACCGGGGCCACCGGTTCGGCGTCCGGGAGCCGGCCGAGCAGGTTCGTGACGGCCCGTACGGCGTCCGCGTCGCCGACCGCCGGGAGGATCCTCGTGGGCATACGGGTCTCACTTGTCCTTCGCGAGTTCGTACGTCCGGTCCTCGTCCGGGACCGTGGTGTCGCCGCCGGGCGCCACCAGCGCGAGCCGGACCCGCTGGGCGAACGACTCGGCGTAGGTGATGCGCTGGGCGTCGATGGCGGAGAGTGCGAAGGTGATGGGCACGGCGTCGGTGGGTTCGCGGTCGCGGCTGTTCTCGTCGGGCTGCAGCGCGGTGAGTTCGCCGACGTCGATGACCCGGGCGTTCGTCACGATGATCCTGGACTGGGCGGGGTCGCCCCCCCGCTCCCCCTCGAAGGTGGCGTACACGTTGACGGCGGAGCCCGGGGTGATCTTGCCGGCGACGCCGGTCGCCGCGTCGATCATGATGGCGACCTCCTGCTGTCCCGGCTGCAGGGCGGGCTGGTCGACGATCATGTCGCTCTGCAGCAGGGAGCCCTCCTTCAGCGTCGTCACGGCGATCTTGCCGCGGATCTGGTCGAGGTCCGTGACGGCGTTCTTCGACAGCCAGCGCTCGGGCATCTCGATCTTCTCGAACTGCGCCGCGCCGAGGGGCGTGTAGGGCTGCACCTCGTCCTTGAGCCGGTACGCGGTGACCTCGGGGCCGACCTTGGACTTCACGTCGTTGACGACGGACAGCACGCCGGCGAACGCGCCGAGGGCGCACAGGACCGACAGGATCAGCAGGATGATGCCGCGGCGCTGACGGGAGTTCATGAGCCGTGCAACCTCGTTGGGGGAATCGGTCGAGCCGGATCGGATGGCGGGGCGGGCGGAGCCGGTGCGGGCCTATCCCGTGAGCGCGCGTCTCTCGCGGTGCTGGAGGGCGCGGCCGGGGTCGTGCCGCCGGTCGTACTCCGGTGGCGTCGCGGAGCAGAACACGCAGCGGTCGCCGATGACATCGATGCCGCACCAGTGGCAGGTGCTCCGCCGCACCGACGTGACCAGCTGGTAGAGGACCGAGAGGTCGGGCAGGTGGGCGCAGAACTCGGTCAGTTTCCCGGTCCCCCACCACTCCTCGGACTCGGCGGGCAGCGGGGCCTCGCGCAGGCCCTGCGCCCGCCAGGCGGGGGCGAGGGTGCCGGTGACCCAGTCGGACGGGAGCTGCCCCTTGGCGACCAGCAGCCAGGTGCCGAACTCGGGGCCGTCGAGGGCGGCGCCGGGCCCGATCCTCACCAGCTGCGGTACCGGGTGCGCCACGACCCCGAACCGGCTGCCGGGCATCCAGGACCTGGCGTGCGCCTTCAGGCCGACGGGGACGTGGTCGAGCCGGGCGACGGAGCCGAGGAGCGCGCCGGAGTGGATGTAGTGGGTGAGCAGACGGCCGGCCGAGGCGAGGACGCCGGGGCTGAGGTCGCAGGAGGCGAGCTGGCGCAACTGCCGGGCCAGGACGGCGAGTCCGAGCGGAGGCAGGGGCGGGCGGAACAGGGCGATCCGGTCGGTCTCCAGGAGGGCTCGGACGGTGTGCAGCCGCCGTTGCACGCTCGTCGGGACGGCCCGCGAGCACACCACGATCACGTGCCCGTGCTGGTCGATCAGCGTCTGCAGTTCGGCCAGCACCCGCTCCAGCGGGCGCCGGTCCACGTCCTGGAGCACGACCGCGGGCAGCGTCCGTTCGTCGTGCGGCGGCAGCGCCATGTCGGCGCTGGTCACGGCGATGGCAGTTGGCATGCGCGGCTCCCCGTCTCCCCACGCCAGGCGGTCCACCGGTGGTACTCCGGCACACCCGGATGACTTCACTGCGTGACTACCTGAGCACTGTAACCACGCGTCTGTGACGGGAGAACAGCGTTTCCCGCAGCTGTGGAACAACTTGTGATGTACAAGGTGCGGCAAATCAGGACAGGTCGAGTAATACCTGGTGGGGGCCGAGTGGTCCCGGGGCCCGTCCGGGGGCGCGTCATGTGCGGGGGCCCGTCCGGGGGCGCGTCATGTCCGGCGGCCGGCGGCCAACTTGGTCCGGACCTCCCTCTTGACACCCCCAATTGGTCTGGACCACCTTGTATCCACTACCCCCCACCACCCCCACTCCCCCACCGGAGGCCCCCATGGAGTCCGTACGCAGACGGCCCGGCAGACGGACGAAGTTCTGGGCGGGAGCCGTCACCGCCGCGCTCGCCCTCTCGGTCACGGCCGTCGGCCAGGCGTCCGCCGCCGACGTCAACAACGCGAAGAACGCGGGCTTCGAGGCCGGTCTGAGCAACTGGACCTGCTCCGCGAACAGCGGTACGACCGTCTCCTCCCCGACGCACGGCGGCTCGGCCGCGCTCAAGGCGACGCCGAGCGGCCAGGACAACGCCCGGTGCTCCCAGACGGTCAGGGTGAAGCCCGGCTCCACCTACACACTGGGCGCATGGACGCAGGGCGGGTACGCCTACCTGGGCGTCACGGGCACGGGCACGACCGACGTGTCGGCCTGGACCCCGGACTCGGCCTCCTGGAAGCAGCTGTCGACGACGTTCACGACGGGTTCCTCCACGACCTCGGTGACGGTGTACACCCACGGCTGGTACGGGCAGTCGGCCTACTACGTCGACGACCTGTCCGTCTTCGGTCCGGACGGGGGCGGGGGCGACGACGGCGGCCCCGAGCCCTCGGTGCCGGCCGCTCCGGCCGGCCTGAGCGTCTCCGGCACCACGCCCTCGTCCGCGTCGCTGTCGTGGAACACGGTCGCGGGCGCCACCGGCTACAGCGTCTACCGCGACGGTACGAAGGTGACGGCGGTGACCGGCACGTCGGCGACGGTGACCGGCCTCGCGGCCTCGACCTCGTACTCCTTCCGGGTCACGGCGACGAACGCGGCCGGTGAGTCGGCGAAGTCGGCGGCCGTCACGGCCCGCACCACCGGGAAGGACGACGGCGGGGGCGGTGGCGGCCTGCCCCGGCACGCGGTGACCGGCTACTGGCAGAACTTCGACAACGGGGCGGCGGTCCAGCGGATCTCGGACGTCTCCCTCCAGTACGACATCATCGCGGTGTCCTTCGCGGACGCGACGACGACGCCGGGCGCGGTCACCTTCAACCTCGACTCGGCCGGGCTCGGCGGCTACACGGTCGAGCAGTTCAAGGCCGACGTCCGCGCCAAGCAGGCCGCCGGGAAGAAGGTCATCATCTCGGTGGGCGGCGAGAAGGGCACCGTCTCGGTGAACGACGCGGCCTCGGCGGCCAACTTCGCGGACTCCGTGTACGCGGTGATGCAGGAGTACGGCTTCGACGGCGTCGACATCGACCTGGAGAACGGCCTCAACCCGACCTACATGACGCAGGCCCTGCGCGCCCTGTCGGCGAAGGCGGGCCCGGACATGATCCTGACGATGGCGCCGCAGACCATCGACATGCAGTCGACGTCCGGCTCGTACTTCCGCACCGCGCTGAACGTGAAGGACATCCTCACGGTCGTCAACATGCAGTACTACAACAGCGGCTCGATGCTGGGCTGCGACGGCAAGGTGTACGCGCAGGGCACGGTCGACTTCCTCACCGCCCTGGCCTGCATCCAGCTGGAGAACGGCCTCGACCCGTCCCAGGTGGGCCTGGGCCTGCCGGCCTCCACCCGCGCGGCGGGCGGGGGCTACGTCGCCCCGTCCGTGGTGAACGCCGCCCTGGACTGCCTCACCAAGGGCACGAACTGCGGCTCCTTCAAGCCGTCGAAGACGTACCCCGGCCTGCGGGGCGCGATGACCTGGTCCACCAACTGGGACGCGACGGCGGGCAACGCGTGGTCCGACGCGGTGGGCGCCCACGTGCGCGCGCTGCCGTAGCCACGGCCCGTCGCCGGCGGCCCCCCGCCCTCGGGAACGAGGACGGCCCTCGGAAACGAGGACGGGGGGCCGCCGGCTGCGCGGGATGGCGCTCGGAGCGGCGTGGGACGAGCTGCGGCGGGGCCGGTGGTCCGCGGGTGTCAGAAGAAGTCCGCCCACGGCTGGTCCCAGATCTCCTTCAGGCACAGCACCAGGAACAGCAGTCCCGCGACCGCCAGCATGCCGTTGCTGAGCCGGCCGTTGCGCCACTCGGCCGGCGTGCGGGAGGAGTTGAGGAGCCAGATCAGGGTCAGGGCGAGGAAGGGCATGAAAGCCGCGCCCAGGACGCCGTAGATGATCACCAGGCGGAAGGGCTCGCCCTGGAAGAGCAGGACGAGGGGCGGGAAGGTCAGCCACAGCAGGTAGGCGCGGAAGGGCCAGGAGCGTTCGTGCTCGCCGGAGGCGAACTCCTCGACCTCGCCCGCCACCCCGCCGGCCTCGCCCGCCGCCCCACCGGCCCGCCTCTCGCGCAGGCGGGTCACGAAGTCCGCGAACATCAGGCTCACGCCGTGCCACACGCCGATGAGCGAGGTGAAGGACGTGGCGAAGAAGCCGATCAGGAAGAACGTGGCCGTCGCCGTGCCGTACTTGTCCTCCAGGATGTCGCCGAGCTGCACCAGGCCCTTGCCGCCGCCGGAGAGCGCGATGTCCGCGGCGTGCAGCAGCTCCGCGCCGACGAACAGCATGGCGACGACGAAGACGCCGGTCGTGATGTAGGCGACCCGGTTGTCCAGCCGCATCACCTTCATCCAGCCGGTGTCGGCCCAGCCCTTGGCGTTGACCCAGTAGCCGTAGGCGGCCAGCGTGATCGTGCCGCCCACGCCGCCGATCAGGCCGAGGGTGTTCAGGACGGAGTCCTCGCCGTCGGGGACGACGGGGAGGAGGCCGGCGAAGGCGTCGCCCAGGTTGGGGGCGACCCGGACCGCCAGATAGACCGTCACCACGAACATGACGCCCACCAGGACCGTCATGACCTTCTCGAAGACGGCGTACTGGTTGAACCAGACGAAGGCCAGGCCGGCCAGGCCGCAGGCCACGCCCCACCACGCGAGGTCCATCACGCCGGGGAACAGGGCCTGCAGGGGCAGGGCGCTGGACGACATGGCCGCCGCGCCGTAGGCGAAGCCCCAGACGACGACGTAGACCCCGAAGAACCAGGTGGTCCAGCGGCCCAGGCTCGCCCAGCCGTCGAAGAGGGTGCGGCCGGTGGAGAGGTGCCAGCGGCCCGCCGCCTCGGCCAGGGAGATCTTGACCAGGCAGCCGAGGACGGCCGCCCACAGCAGGGTGTAGCCGAAGTTGCTGCCCGCGATCAGGGTGGCCACGAGGTCGCCGGCGCCGACCCCGGTCGCCGCGACGACGATGCCGGGGCCGATGTGGCGCCAACTGGATCGACGGGGTGCCGGGCCGGGGTCACGTGGTGCCCCGGCGTCGCTGAGGTTGCCCGTGGTGTCCGCCATGCGGATCAACCAAGCCCAAAGCCGCCGGTGCGACAAGAGGGCCTGCCCGGATCTTCACCCCATGGTGTCTACTCGTCCGTTGTCCGCTCGGCGTCGGCCGGTGCCTTCTCCCCGTCCGGCTCGCCCTTCGGCTCGTCGTCCTCGAAGTAGGCGTCCAGGACCTCGTCCAGGGCGGTCTCCCACTCCTGGAAGCGGCTCCTGGACGTCGCCTCGATCTCGATCGGGTACCAGCGGCGGTCGGGCGTGTGCACCGTGACGGTGAACCGCTTGCCGAAGCGTCCGGTCTCCGTCTCGACGGCCCCGACCTCGTCCCAGCGGAACTCGCAGCTCTGGTCGTCGAGGGAGAGGCGTACGCCCTTGTGGTCGGCGACGATCCTGGCGCGGCGGTCGGACGCCTCGAAGACGGGACCGTCGGGGTCCTCCTCGTCCGGTTCGCCGGACTCCCCGGCGGGTTCGCCGGCGGACGGGTCCCCGACGGGGATGTCCTCCGCGTCGTGGGCGTCCCCGTCCCCGGCCTCGGTCTCCGGCTCCGGCGTCTCCGGTTCCGGGTCCTTCCGCTCGCCGGTCACGGGCGCGGTGAGCCCGGGGACGAAGGCCGGGTCGAATCCGGCGCCTTCCAGGGGCTGGCTGGTCGATCCTCTGCGCTGGTCCACAGCGGGCAGTATGGTCGACGATCCTGTGCCGGACACAGTCGGCCCCGACTTCGTTATCAGACGCCTACACAGGACCCGGCCCAAGGCGCCTACACGAACAGGCTCAGCACCGCCGCCACCACGAACCCGGCGACCGACAGCACGCTCTCCAGCACGGTCCACGTCTTCAGGGTGTCCCGCTCGCTGATGCCGAAGTACTTGGCGACCATCCAGAACCCGCCGTCGTTGACGTGCGAGGCGAAGATGGAGCCCGCCGAGATGGCCATGATGACCAGGGCGACGAACGCCTGGGAGTGGTCCCCCTCGGCGAGCAGCGGCGCCACGATGCCCGCCGTCGTCACGATGGCGACCGTCGCCGAGCCCTGGGCGACCCGCAGGACCACGGAGATCAGGTAGGAGAGGACGATCACCGGCAGGCCGACGTCGTTGAAGGTGTCGGAGAGGGCCTGGGCGACGCCGCTGGCCTTGAGGACGGCACCGAAGACGCCGCCCGCGCCGACCACGAGCAGGATGTTGCCGACCGGCTTCAGCGAGGCCGTCGAGACGGTCTCCAGGGACTTGCGGGACCAGCCCCGCCGGATACCGAGCAGGTAGTAGGCGAGGAGCAGGGCGATGGTCAGGGCCACGAACGGGTTGCCGAAGAACTCGATCACCGAACGGGCGGTGGAGGGGCCCAGGGCGATGGAGGAGAAGGTCGCGGCGAGGATCAGGACCAGCGGGGTGCCGATGATGCCGAGCACGGTGCCGAGCGCGACCGGGCTCTCGTGCGGCGCGACGCCGGCCTTGGTCTGCTCGTCGATGACGGCCTGCCTGGCCTCCTCGGCGGCCTCGACCATGTCCTGCGGTACGGGCACGAAGATGCGGCGGCCGATCCACGCGGAGAACGCCCAGGCGGCGAGCACGGCCGGGATGCCGCAGACGATGCCCATGAGGATCACCCAGCCGAGGTCCACCTTCAGCAGCCCGGCGGCGGCCACCGGGCCGGGGTGCGGCGGCAGGAAGGCGTGGGTCATCGACAGGCCGGCGAGCAGCGGCAGGCAGTAGAGCAGGATCGACTTGCCGGAGCGCTTGGCTGCGGCGTAGACGATGGGCGCGAGGACGAAGATGCCCACGTCGAAGAAGACCGGGATGCCGAAGATCAGGCCGGTGAGGCCCATGGCGAGGGGCGCGCGCTTCTCGCCGAACAGGCCCAGCAGCCGGGAGGCCAGTACCTGGGCGCCGCCGCTGACTTCGAGGATGGCGCCGAGCATGGTGCCCAGGCCGATGATGATGGCGACGTGGCCGAGGATGCCGCCCATGCCGGACTCGATGGTGGAGACGGCGTCGGACCTCTGGACGGTGCCGAAGAGTTCGGTGACCGACAGGCCGGCGAGCAGGCCGACGGCTATGGAGACGGAGAGCAGGGCGACGAACGGCTGCAGCCGCACCTTGATGATCAGGAAGAGCAGGAGCGCGATCCCGATCGCGGCGACGGTCAGCAGGCCCGCGGTGCCGTCGATCAGGTGGAGCAGGCCGCCGGTGTGCGGTGGGGTCTCGGCGGGCGCGGAGGCGGCGAGCTGGAGGGACGGGTAGGACATACGGGGGTCCTCTGGGTAAACACATACTGCTTTCGGGCAGGGCGGGGCGCGGCACGGCGCCCCCGGAAGGGGTGGGGGCACCGTGCCGTGCGACAGACAGACGGGACGTCGGGGCAGGGGTCAGCCCAGGACGGCGAGGGCGTCGATCTCGACGAGGAGTCCGGCGGGCAGACCGACGTAGACGGTCGTGCGCGCGGCGGGCGGCCGGGTGAGGCCCTGCTCCTCGAAGTAGGCGTTGTAGATCTCGTTCAGCTCGGCGAAGTGGTCCACGTCCGTGAGGTAGACGCGGATCATCATCACGTCGTCCCAGCTCGCGCCGCCCTCCTCCAGGATGGCCTTGACGTTGGCGAGGGTCTGGAGGGTCTGCTCGCGCAGGCCCGGGCCGGCCGGCGTGGGGGCCTTGCCCTCCTCGTGGGGGAGGAAGCCGACCTGGCCGGCGACCTGGAGGATGTTGCCCTTCTTCACGCCGTGGGAGAACTTCGCCGGCGGGACGGTGTGGGTCGCGGGGGTGAGGGCGGTCTTGTCGGTCATACCGTGTCCTTCTCGGGGTGGTGCTCGGGGTGGTGCTCGGGGTGCTGCACGGGGGTCCTGCCGGAGTACTCGCCGCTGATCGCGTCCGCCGTACGGCGCACCAGCGGGAGCAGGGTGAGGAGTTCGTCGGCGGTGACGACGACGTTCGGCGCGGAGACCGACATCGCGGCGACCACGCGGCCGTCGGCGCCCCGGATGGGCGCGGCGACGCAGTTGATGGACTCCTCGTGGCCGCCGAGGTCGGTGGCCCAGCCCTGTTCGCGCACCTTGGCCAGCTCCCTGACGAAGCTGTCGGCGTTCGGCGTCGAACGGGCCGTGTAGAGGGGGTAGTCGAGCTTCTCCGCCAGGGCGCGGCGCTCGCCTTCGGGGAGGTCGGCCAGGAGCAGCTTGGCCACGGCCGCGACGGTGAGGGCGACGGGCTTGCCGATGCGCGAGTACATGCGGACCGGGTAGCGGCTGTCCACCTTGTCGATGTAGAGGACCTCGTTCTCCTCGTAGACGGCGAGGTGGACGGTGTGCCCGCACTGTTCGTTGAGGCGGACGAGGTGGGGGTGGGCGACCTCGCGGACGTCGAGGTTCTCCATCGCCTCCTGGGCGAGGGCGATGAGCCGGGCGCCCAGGCGGTAGCGCTGGTCGGACTGGCGGTAGACGAAGCCGTGTTCGTGGAGGGTGCGCAGCAGGCGCAGCGCCGTGGACTTGTGGACGCCGAGGCGGTCGGCGACCCGGCCCAGGTCGGCGGGGCCCTCGGCGAGCAGCGGCAGGATGCTCAGCGCGCGGTCGACGGTCTGGCTCATGGTGTGCGTACCTCCTCCTCGGCCCTGTCGCCGGCCTGTGTCCAGCCGGGGCCGAGTCGCAGTCTCCCCCAGGCGTCGTCGTCGAGGGCGGCCAGGCGGTCGGCGTGGGGCCGGGCGGGGGGCGTGGCGAGGTCGCCGGGGACGGTGAGGGCGGCGGCGGCCATCAGGTGGCCGTGCCGCAGCCGGTCGCGCACGGGCAGGCCGCGCAGGGTGGCGGAGAGGAAGCCGGCGGCGAAGGCGTCGCCCGCGCCGACGGCGGCGACGACGTCGACGGTGAGGGCGGGGACGGTGGTGGCGTGCGGCCCGTGGAAGGCGGTGGCGCCGGTCGCGCCCTGCTTGACGACGAGCAGTTCGGGTTCGGGCAGTGCGGCGCGCACGGCCTCGGGGCCGCCCAGGCCCCAGGCCTCGTCCTCGCCGACGAACACCAGGTCGGCGCCGCGGGCCAGTTCCAGCAGCACCCGCGGGCCGTCGGTGTCCTCGCGCCACAGCCCGGGCCGGTGGTTGACGTCGAAGGAGACGAGGGGCCGGCCGGGGCGGCGGGCGGTGAGTGCGCGCATCAGGCCGAGGCAGTCGGCGGAGAGCGCGGGCGTGATGCCGGACAGGTGCAGGACGCGTCCGGAGCGGATCGCGTCGAGGTCCATGTTGTGCGCCGACATCGCGGAGGCCGCCGAGCCCGCCCGGTAGTACGCCACCTCGTGCGCGTCGGTGGCCCGGTCCCCGGCGGTGCGGAAGTACACGCCGGTCGGCCGGCCGGGGTCGCGGCGCACGGCGCGGACGTCGACGCCGTAGGCGCCGATCGCCTCGACGAGGTGGTCGCCGAAGCCGTCGGCGCCGGCCCGGCCGACCCAGCGCGCCGAGTGCCCGGCGGCGGCCAGGACGCAGGCCACGTTGGACTCGGCGCCGCCGATGCCCCGGTCGAAGGAGGGGACGTCGGCGAGCCGCCCGGGACGGGAGGGGAGGAAGGTGACCATGGACTCGCCGAGCGCGACGACGTCCACGACGTCGGAGACGGTGCTGGTGGGTCCGGTGGCGGTCACGATGGCGGGGGCTCCCTTGCGGCTCTCGCGGGCCCCGGTGGATCCGTTGACCCCGCGTTGGCCGAGATGTTAGACAGCAGTAAGCGACATACGCAATGCCTGTTGCACACCATGCAACGCCCGGCCGGACGCCGGCGCTCCCCCTGCCGCGGCACCCGACGCGACACCGCATCTCATGGAGGCTCCATGGCCCTCGACACCGGCTCCGAAGCCCTCGCCCGTCTGGCCGAGGAGCGCGTCGACCACCGCTTCAAGGGCCTCCCGCCGGACGCCCACGGCCTGACCGTCGGCGAGCTGACCGACCGGCGCCGCAATCTCTTCACCGACGGCTTCACCACCCCGGTGCTGGCCCTGTCCGCCGAGCGCCTGGAGCACAACCTCGCGCTGATGGAGTCGTACGCGGTCCGCCACGGCCTCGCCTTCGCGCCGCACGGCAAGACCTCCATGGCCCCCCAGCTCTTCCACCGCCAGATCGAACGCGGCGCCTGGGGCATCACCCTCGCGGTGCCGCACCAGGTGCGGGTCGCCCGCGCCTTCGGCGTCCGGCGGATCTTCCTCGCCAACGAGCTGGTCGACGCCGCGGCCCTGCGCTGGATCGCCGCGGAACTGGACACCGACCCGGACTTCCGCTTCGTCTGCTACGTCGACTCCGTGCGCGGCGTCGGACTGATGGACGCGGCGCTGTCCGAGGCGGGCGCCGCCCGCCCGGTGGACGTCGTGGTCGAGCTGGCCGCCGGCGAGGGCGCCCGCACGGGGGTGCGTACGGAGGCGGAGTGCGCCGCGGTCGCCGACGCGGTGGCCGGGGCCCGGACGCTGCGGCTGACCGGTGTCGCCGGGTACGAGGGCGAGGTGCCGGAGGCGAACCCGGAGAAGGTGCACGCCTGGCTGCGGCGGCTGGTCGCGCTGGCCGCGGACCTCGACCGGGCCGGACGGTTCGCCGGGCTCGACGAGATCGTGCTGAGCGCGGGCGGCAGCGCCTGGTTCGACGCGGTCGCCGACGTGTTCTCCGAGGTCCCCGCTCTCTCCCTGCCCGTGCTGAAGCTGCTGCGCTCGGGCGCCTACGTCTCGCACGACGACGGGCACTACCGCGAGGTGACCCCCTTCAACCGCGTCCCCTCCGAGGGCGCCCTCCAGCCCGCCTTCCGGCTGTGGACCCAGGTCGTCTCCCGGCCCTCCGCCGGGCAGGCCTTCGCCAACGCCGGCAAGCGGGACGCGGCGTACGACATCGACCTGCCCCTCCCGCAGGCGGTCCGCCCGGCGGACGGCGGACCGGAGCGCCCGGCCACCGGCATCACGGTGACCGGCCTGTCCGACCAGCACGCCTGGCTGCGCACCGCCCCCGGGGCGGAGCTGGAGGTCGGCGACTGGGTGGGGCTGGGCCTGTCCCACCCGTGCACGTCCTTCGACAAGTGGCAGCTGATCCCTCTCGCGCAGGCGGACGGAACGGTCGTCGACTACATCCGCACGTTCTTCTAGGAGGTCTCGCATGGACGAGCTGGTCATCCGGGACGCGGACGTGGTGGACGGCTCCGGCGCCGCCTCCTACCGCGCCGACGTCGTGATCGACGGCGGCCGGATCGTGTCGATCGTCAAGGAGGCGGCGGCCGCCGGCTGCCAGCGCCCCGCGGCCCGGCAGGAACTGGACGCCGAGGGCCTGGTCCTGTCCCCCGGTTTCATCGACATGCACGCCCACAGCGACCTGGCGCTGCTGCGCGACCCCGACCACAGCGCCAAGGCCGCGCAGGGCGTGACCCTGGAGGTCATCGGCCAGGACGGCCTGTCGTACGCCCCGGTCGACGACCGCACCCTCGGCGAGGTGCGCCGCGCGATCGCCGGGTGGAACGGCCCCGGAGACGACATCGACTTCGACTGGCGGTCGGTCGGCGAGTACCTGGACCGGCTCGACCGGGGCATCGCGGTCAACGCCGCCTACCTGATCCCGCAGGGCACCGTCCGGGCGCTCGCCGTGGGCTGGGAGGACCGGGCGGCGACCGGAGCCGAGCTGGAGCGGATGCGGCGGCTGGTCGCCGAGGGCATGGAGCAGGGCGCGGTCGGCATGTCGTCCGGGCTGACCTACACGCCCGGGATGTACGCCGAGGACGCCGAGCTGACCGAGCTGTGCCGGGTGGTGGCGTCGTACGGCGGCTACTACTGCCCGCACCACCGCTCGTACGGGGCGGGCGCGCTGCGGGCGTACGAGGAGATGGTCGAGCTGACCCGGGAGGCGGGCTGCCCGCTGCACCTGGCCCACGCCACCATGAACTTCGGCGTCAACGAGGGCCGGGCGCCCGAGCTGCTGGCCCTGCTGGACACGGCGCTGGACGCCGGCGCCGACATCACCCTCGACACCTACCCCTACACCCCGGGCTGCACCACCCTCGTGGCGCTGCTGCCGAGCTGGGCGAGCGAGGGCGGGCCGGAGGCGGTCCTGAGGCGGCTGGCGGACGACGAGACCGCCGAGCGCGTCCGGCACCACCTGGAGGTGACCGGTTCCGACGGCTGCCACGGCGTGCCGGTGGAGTGGGAGACGATCGAGATCTCCGGCGTGACCGAACCGGCGCTCGCCGAGTACGTCGGCCGCACGGTCCTGGAGTCGGCCGGGCTGCGCGGCGAGACCCCGTGGGCGGTGGCCCGCCGGCTGCTGCTGACCGACCGGCTGGCGCCGACCATCCTCCAGCACGTCGGCCACGAGGAGAACGTCCGCGCGATCATGCAGCACCGCGTCCACACCGGCGGCTCGGACGGCATCCTCCGGGGCAGCAAGCCGCACCCGCGCGCCTACGGCACCTTCCCGCACTACCTCGGCCACTACGTGCGCGAGCTGGGCGTGCTGTCGCTGGAGGAGTGCGTCGCCCACCTCACCTCGCGCCCGGCGGCCCGGCTGCGGCTGCCGGACCGCGGGCTGGTCCGCGAGGGCCACCGGGCCGACCTGGTGCTCTTCGACCCGGCGACGGTCGCGGCCGGCAGCACGTACCGGGACCCGCGCCGGCTCCCGGTGGGCATCCCGTACGTGCTGGTCGACGGGCGGTTCGTGATGCGGGACGGGCGGCGGACGGACGTACTGGCGGGGCGTTCGGTGCGGCGGACTCCGCGGTAGCTCCCCGGCGGGAGCCGTCGGCCGGCCACCCGGCTCCCGCGGCGGGCGAGCCGCCGGCGGTTCACCCGCGGCGCTGGGCGGCAGTCCCCCGGTGGTTCACCCGCGGTTCGGCGGCGGCTTGGGACAATCCACGCGAACCACACGTCTCACGTGGCGGAAGACACGACCCGTTCCACGCAATCGGGTCGTAAGCTCACGCACATGCAGGTGACCCAGTCGACCAAGCTCGCCAACGTCTGTTACGAGATCCGGGGCCCGGTGCTCGAGGAGGCGATGCGGCTGGAGGCGGCCGGGCACCGCATCCTCAAGCTGAACACCGGCAACCCGGCCGCCTTCGGCTTCGAGTGCCCGCCGGAGATCCTGGAGGACATCCTCCGCAACGTGTCGACGGCCCACGGCTACGGCGACGCGAAGGGCCTGCTGGCGGCGCGCCGGGCCGTCGTCATGCACAACCAGACCCTCGGCATCGAGACGGACGTCGAGCACGTCTTCATCGGCAACGGCGTCTCCGAGCTGATCGTGATGGCGATGCAGGGTCTGCTGGACGACGGGGACGAGGTCCTCGTCCCGGCGCCCGACTACCCCCTGTGGACGGCCGCCGTCTCCCTTTCCGGCGGCACCGCGGTGCACTACCGCTGCGACGAGCAGTCGGACTGGATGCCGGACCTGGCGGACGTGGAGCGGAAGATCACCGACCGCACCAAGGCGCTCGTGATCATCAATCCGAACAACCCCACCGGCGCGGTGTACGACGAGGCGATGGTGCGCGGGCTGACCGACATCGCCCGCCGGCACAACCTGCTGGTCTGCTCCGACGAGATCTACGACAAGATCCTCTACGACGAGGCCACCCACACCCCGACCGCCGCGATCGCCCCGGACCTGCTCACGCTCACCTTCAACGGCATGTCGAAGGCGTACCGGGTGGCCGGCTACCGGGTGGGGTGGATGTCGATCTCGGGGCCGCGCGCGCACGCCGAGTCCTACATCGAGGGCCTGACGGTCCTGGCGAACATGCGGCTGTGCGCCAACATGCCGGGCCAGCACGGCGTGGTCGCCGCGCTCAGCGGGCGGCAGACCGTCAACGAGCTGGTGCTGCCCGGCGGGCGGCTGCGGGAGCAGCGGGACGCCGCCCACGAGGCGCTGACCGGCATCCCGGGGGTGACCTGCGTGAAGCCGAAGGGCGCGCTGTACCTCTTCCCGCGGCTCGACCCCAAGGTCTTCAAGATCAAGGACGACCGGCGGATGGTCCTGGACCTGCTGCGCCAGGAGAAGATCATGGTCGTCCAGGGCACCGGATTCAACTGGCCCGAACCCGACCACTTCCGGGTGGTGACCCTGCCGACGGCCGGGGATCTGCGCGAGGCGGTCGACCGGATCGGGAACTTCCTGCACGGTTACAGCCAGCCCTGACCCCGGCCGACCCGGAACCCGCCCCGCCCCGCCTGCGCCCCCTCCGCTCCGCCCCGAGCCCAGCCGAACTCGAGCCAGAACCTGACCCTTCTCAACTTTAGATTGAATCCAATGTAGGATGGTTTCCTGAAGAACTCAGGAGGCCATCCCATGTACGAACCGATCCGTACCAGGTCCGTCCACAGCACGATGGCCGGCAGCACCTCGGACCTTCCCCACCGGTCCCGGGAGGAAGAGCTGGACATCCAGCTCGCGGGCCATCTCGCGGCACTGCTCACCGCCACGGACGAGCTGCGCGCACTGGCCCCCTCCCCCGACCTGGACACCGCCGCCGACCGGCTCGCCGAGCAGGTGGCCCGGCTGCGGGGAGGGCGGGCGCCGGTCCGCGTGCCGATGACCGCGGCCCTCCCCGAGCCGCACCTGGCGGCCCTGCACCGGCGGGCGCACACCCTGGCGAGCCGGGCCCTGGTGGTGGCGGCCTCCAACGCCGACACGGCGGTCGCGATCCTGACCGCCCAGCGCATGGACGCGCACGCCGCGGCCCTTGAGCCGCGCGAACTCGCGTCCCCCTGAGCCCTCCGGGCTCCCCCTGACGGCCCCGGTCCGCGCGCACCCGCAGCGACGCGCGGACCGGGTGCCACACACCCCCTCCCCGCGGGCGGACCGCGCGCAGGAGACCCGCTCCGGCACCGCCGGAGCGGGGCGTTCCTGTTGCATACCGGTATGGCCCGGACACCTCTCGTTCACCCGGGGCGCCACGGAACGTTGGGTTCCGCAGGGATGCTCCGCGTGTGAGACGGATAACGGGAATCGTCCTCGCGGTCCTGCTGATCGGCGGAGTGGTGGCAGCCGTCGTCGCGGGCCGGGAATCGGAGGACAAGGGCGCGGCAACGAAGACCGTGCGCGCGGTGATCGGGTCGGAGAAGGCGGCGTTCTTCACCGACCCCGACGTGGTGGACGCCCTCGCCGCCAAGGGCTACACCGTACGGGCGGAGACCTCCGGGTCGTGGGCGATGGAGGAGCTCGACCTCAAGGGCTACGACCTCGCCTTCCCGTCCAGCCAGGCACCGGCCGACGAACTCGCCGACCAGCACGGCGTGCGCAAGCCGCTGCCCCGGCCCTTCTACTCGCCGCTGGTCGTGGTGGCCCACCGCAACGCCGCCCAGGTGCTCGCGGACAACGGGCTCGCCGCGCTCGACCGCAGCAGGGGCGGCACCCTGAAGATGGGCGCCTTCCTGGAGGCGGCCCGCGCCGACCGCACCTGGCAGCAGCTGAAGGGTGCCGAGAAGTACGGCGAGCTGACCGGCACGGTGTACGTCGCGACCACCGACCCGGAGACCTCCAACTCCGGCGCCCTGTACCTGGCCGCCGCCTCCTACGTGGCGAACGGCGACCGGGTGGTCGCGAGCGACGCCGACCTGGACCGGACCGCGCCCCTGATGCGCAAGCTGGTCCAGGTCCAGGGCGCCCAGAAGTCCAGTTCGGACCAGGCGTTCCGGGACTTCACGAGCGGTGTCGGGGAACCGCTGGTGCTGGCGTACGAGTCGCAGGTCGCCGCGCTGCTGCGGGAGGGCGGCGACACCGTCGGGGACCTGACCGTCCTGTACCCGGACACCACCGCCACCAGCGACCACACCGTCGTACCGCTGACCGAGGAGGGCCGCGCGCTCGGTGAACTCCTCGTCGCCGACCCGGAGCTGCGGGACCTGGCCGTGCGGCACGGCTTCCGGCCGCAGGGCGCGGGCGTCGAGTTCGCCAGGGCGACCGACGCCCACACCGCGTTTCTCAACCAGCAGCTGACCGGCGTCCGGCAGGCGCCCGTGCCCACCTCCGGGGTGCTGCACGAGATGGCCCGCCGGGCGCGCGGATGACAGGGGGACCGTCCACGTGACCGGCACCGGAAACGACTTCACGCTCACACTCACGCCGCCCGAGCCCGTGGCCCCCGTACCCCGGGAGAAGGCCGGCGGACTCGTGCCCGTCGACGAGGGGGCCCGCGCCGACATGGAGCGCAAGGCCGCCGCCTACGTCGAGGACCTTGCCGCGCTCGACGCCCGCTCGCCGGAGTTCGCCGGCAAGGTCGGCGAGATCACCGGGCTCGGCGCCGCCGAGATGCGCACCGCCGCCGCGCAGTCCAACCGGATGCTGGAGCGGACCGTGCGCAGCCTGCCCGACCGGGGCGACGACGCCCAGGCGCGGGTCGCGGGCTCGCTCGTGGAGCTGCGGCGCGTGGTGGAGGACCTCGACCCGCGCGACCTGCCCGCCGCCAAGGGCCGCAGATGGCTGTCCCGGCTGCCCGGCGGCAACCGGCTGCGCGACCACGTCGCCAAGTACGCCTCCGCCCAGGGCACCCTCAACGGGATCGTGGGCTCGCTGCGCGGCGGCCAGGACGAACTGCGGCGCGACAGCGCGGCGCTGCAGACCGAGCGGGTCCGCCTGTGGGAGACCATGGGCAAGCTCCAGGAGTACGTCGTGCTCACCGAGGCCCTGGACACGGCCGTCGAGCGGCACGTCGCAGAGGTGGAGCCGGCCGACCCGCAGGCCGCCGACGCCCTGCGCGCGGACGTCCTCTTCCCGGTCCGGCAGAAGCACCAGGACCTGCTCACCCAGCTCGCCGTGTGCGCGCAGGGCTACCTCGCCATGGACGTCGTGCGCCGCAACAACGAGGAGCTGATCAAGGGCGTCGACCGGGCGGCCACGACCACGGTGTCGGCGTTGCGGATCTCCGTGATGCTGGCCTCCGCGCTGGACCACCAGAAGAAGGTCGTCGAGCAGGTCAACGCGCTGCGCGGGACGACCGAGGAACTGATCCGGGGCAACGCGGAGATGCTCGCCACGCAGAGCGGGGAGATCCAGCGCATCGCCGCCGACCCGGCCGTCGGGGCGGAGACCCTGCGCGGCGCCTTCCAGCAGATCTACCGCACCCTCGACGCCATCGACACCTACAAGGTCCAGGCCACGGAGGCGATGGCGGCGACCGTGGAGTCGCTCACGGGCGAACTCCAGCACGCGAGCGCGTATCTGGAGCGCAGCCGTGCGCAGGGCCGGCTGGAGTCCCACGAAGGGGGCCTCGCATGAGACGCGTCCTGGCCGGGTGCCTCGCCGCGCTCGCCCTCCTGACCGCCTGCACCACGCAGGAGGACACGACGGACGGCGCGCCGACCCCCGGTGCCCCCGGCACCGCCGAGCCCGGCACCCTGCGGGTCCTGGCCTCCAGCGAGCTGACGGACATGGCCCCGATCCTGGAGCGGGTCCGCGAGGACACCGGCGTCACCGTCCGCCTCACCCCCATCGGCACCCTCGACGCCGTCGACCTGCTGGCGAAGGGCGGGACGGACGGCACGTACGACGCCGTGTGGCTGTCGTCCAACGACTCGCTGCGCCTGCGGCCCGAGGCGGCGAAGCGGGTCGTGTCCGAGACGCCGGTGATGACCAGTCCCGTCGCCATCGGTGTGAAGGAGGCCGCCGCGCGGGAGCTGGGCTGGCAGCCGGGTCGGGTCACCTGGTCCGACGTGGAGCGGGCCGTTGCCGCCGGGAAGCTCACCTACGGCATGACCGACCCGGCCCGCTCCAACTCCGGCTTCGCCACCCTCGTCTCGGTCGCCTCCGCGCTCTCCGGAGCGCAGTCCGCGCTCACGGACGCGGACGTGGCGAAGGCGACGCCGCGGCTGAAGGAGTTCTTCACCGGCCAGAAGCTGACCTCGGGCTCGTCGGGCTGGCTGGCGGCGGCCTACCGGCGGCGCGGGAACGTGGACGCGCTGTTCAACTACGAGTCCGTCCTGAAGGGCATCGACGGCCTCACCGTCATCCGCCCCACCGACGGCGTGCTCACCGCCGACTACCCGCTCTCCACCCTCGCCTCGACGAACGCCGCCACCCGCGAGGACGTCCGCCGCGTCACCGAGGCACTGCGCACGGAGGACGTCCAGCGGGAGATCACCCGCCGCACGCACCGCCGCCCGGTCAACGCCGCCGTGCCGCCCGAGCCCGGCCTGGACACCGGCCGACGGCGCGAACTGCCCTCCCCGGGCACCCGGTCCGTGGCGGACGGCCTGCTCGACGCCTACGAGAACGAGCTGCGCCGCCCGTCCCGGACGGTGTACGTCCTCGACACCTCCGGTTCGATGGAGGGCGACCGGCTGCGCCGCCTGAAGCAGTCGCTCACCGCCCTCACCGGCGACTTCCGCGACCGCGAGGAGGTGACGCTGATGCCGTTCGGGTCCGACGTGAAACGGGTGACGACCCACGTCGTGGACCCCGCCGACCCGCAGGCCGGACTGGACGGCATCCGCCGGGACACCGAGCGCCTGACCGCCCAGGGCGACACCGCGGTCTACAGCTCGCTGGAGAAGGCGTACGACCACCTCGGCAGCGGCGGGGACACGTTCACGTCGATCGTCCTGATGACGGACGGCGAGAACACCACCGGCGCCGGAGCCGCCGACTTCGACCGCTTCTACGGTTCGCTGAGCGCGGCCCGGCGGGAGATCCCGGTCTTCCCCGTCGTCTTCGGCGACTCCGACCGCGCGGAGCTGGCCCACATCGCCGAGCTGACCGGCGGCCGGCTCTTCGACGCCCAGAAGGGCTCGCTGGACGGCGCCTTCGAGGAGATCCGTGGCTACCAGTGAGGGTGGCGGCGTCTGGGCGTACCTGGAGTCCCGCAAGAACCTGACCGGCAGTGCCTGCGGGCTGGTGGGCGTGGTGCTGACCTTCACGGGGGTGGCGGGACCGTACTGGCCCGTGGTCGTCGCCGGCCTGTACGGCGCCGGCGCGCTGCTCGCCCCGCCGGAGCGGCCCGCGCCGCCCGACTTCCCCGACGCCTCGGCGCAGCTGGAGGAGGTGCGCGGCGACTTCGGGCGGCTGCGCGTCTACCTGGCCGACGTCGAGCTGCCGCCGGGCGCCGGGGAGCGCCTCGGTGAGCTGACCGGCCTGCTGGAGGCGCTGCTGGAACCAGGCTGGGTCGCCGAGGTGCTGGCGGCCGATCCGGACGGCGTGCACGCGGTGTCGCGGGCGGTGCGGCAGGACGTGCCGGAGGCGGTGGACGCCTATGTGCGGGCCCGCTGGTGGACGCGGATGGCGCCGGGGCAGCAACCGCCCGAGCGGCACCTGGAACGGCAGCTCACCCTCCTCCGGGAGGAGGCGGGGGAGCTGACGGACCGGTTGCGGGAGGCCGAGGCGCGGCGGCAGGAGACCCACACGCGGTACCTGGAGGACCGCTCGGGCTGAACGGCGACCGGGGGGCCGCCAACGCCGAAGGGCCGGGTCCTCCGCACGCCGTTGTGCGGCGACCCGGCCCGAGCGGGGCCTTTCCGCCCTCCGGGGTACTGCTGAGCTACTGGAGCGCGGAAAGGCCCCCTCGTGACCGGCCTTCGTGACGACTTCGCGGGTCAGGGCTAGTCGGACCGGCCACGGAGTCTGGCGGTGGCGGTGCTCAGCCCAGGCGCCGCACCAGCGCCCGGTACTGGTCCCACAGCTCGGCGGGCGTGTGGTCGCCGAAGGTGTTCAGGTGCTCGGGGACGAGCGCCGCCTCCTCGCGCCACACCTCCTTGTCGACGCTGAGCAGGAAGTCCAGGTCGGCGTCGGCGAGGTCGAGGCCGTCGGTGTCCAGGGACTCCTTGGTCGGCAGCACGCCGATCGGGGTCTCGACGCCGTCGGCCCTGCCCTCCAGGCGCTCCACGATCCACTTCAGGACACGGCCGTTCTCGCCGAAGCCGGGCCAGACGAACCTGCCCTCGTCGTCCTTGCGGAACCAGTTGACGTAGTAGATCCTCGGCAGCCTGGACTGGTCCCGGTCCTTGGCCACGTCGACCCAGTGCCCCATGTAGTCGCCCATGTTGTAGCCGCAGAACGGCAGCATGGCGAAGGGGTCGCGGCGCAGCTCGCCGACCTTGCCCTCGGCGGCGGCGGTCTTCTCGGAGGCCACGTTGGCGCCGAGGAAGACGCCGTGGTTCCAGTCGAAGGACTCGGTGACCAGCGGTACGGCGGTGGCGCGGCGCCCGCCGAAGAGGATCGCCGAGATCGGCACGCCCCTGGGGTCCTCCCACTCCGGCGCGATGATCGGGCACTGCGCGGCGGGCGTGGTGAAGCGGGCGTTGGGGTGCGCGGCCGGGGTGCCGGACTCGGGGGTCCAGTCGTCGCCCTTCCAGTCGGTGAGGTGGGCGGGCGTCTCCTCGGTCATCCCCTCCCACCACACGTCGTTGTCGTCGGTGAGGGCGACGTTGGTGAAGACGGAGTTGCCCCACAGGGTCTTCATGGCGTTGGCGTTGGTGTGCTCGCCGGTGCCGGGTGCGACACCGAAGAAGCCGGCCTCGGGGTTGATGGCGTAGAGGCGGCCGTCCTCGCCGAAGCGCATCCAGGCGATGTCGTCGCCGATGGTCTCCACGGTCCAGCCCGAGATCGTGGGCTCCAGCATGGCGAGGTTGGTCTTGCCGCAGGCCGACGGGAAGGCGGCGGCGACGTACCTGGGCTCACCGGTGGGCGGGGTCAGCTTCAGGACGAGCATGTGCTCGGCGAGCCAGCCCTCGTCGCGGGCCATGACGGAGGCGATGCGCAGGGCGTAGCACTTCTTGCCGAGCAGGGCATTGCCGCCGTAGCCGGAGCCGTAGGACCAGATCTCGCGGTCCTCGGGGAAGTGCGAGATGTACTTGGTGCTGTTGCAGGGCCACGGGACGTCCTCCCGGCCCTCGGCCAGCGGGGCGCCGAGGGTGTGCACGGCCTTGACGAAGAAGCCCTCGTCGCCGAGTTCGTCCAGGACCGGCTGTCCCATGCGGGTCATGGTGCGCATGGAGACGGCGACGTACGCGGAGTCGGTGATCTCGACGCCCAGCGCGGAGAGCGGCGAACCGAGGGGGCCCATGCAGAAGGGCACGACGTACATGGTCCGGCCGCGCATGGAGCCGCGGAACAGGCCCTCGTCACCGGTGAAGATCTCCCGCATCTCGGCGGGGTCCTTCCAGTGGTTGGTCGGGCCGGCGTCCTCCTCCTTGGCGGAGCAGATGAAGGTCCGGTCCTCGACGCGCGCGACGTCGGAGGGGTCGGAGGCCGCGTAGTAGGAGTTGGGGCGCTTGATCGGGTCGAGCTTGCGGAAGGTGCCCTTCTCGACCAGCTCCCCGCACAGACGGTCGTACTCGGCCTCGGATCCGTCGCACCAGACCACTTCGTCCGGCTGGGTCAGTTCGGCGATCTCGTTCACCCACGAGATCAGCTCCCGGTGGTGGGTGGGGACGGGGGGAGCAGCGATGTCGCGCGCCACGATTGCTCCTAAATGAGGGGTTTTTTTGTTGGGAGGCCCCGTGGGGGCTGCGACCCGGATGCGTGACGTCGACCTCTTGGGTGCTCATCCGGTGCCGACCGCACTCATTTGATCATCCGACGTGAGCGCCCATCTGTCCAGAGGGCGTCACACCTGAGCGGCGTGAGGATCGCCACGTGTCCGCGCCGGGACCTTCGGGGGATGCCGGGACTTTTGAGGGATGCGGTGCGGGGTACTCCGTGAGACGATGATCACCCAGCGTCGACGAGCGTCCGTACTGATACGTAACTTACGGTCCCGTAGGTACGATGCCGCCATGACTGCGTCCGTCCCCGACGCGCCTAGGGACACACCGGCCGCCGGCCGCGGCCCTGTGGCGCTCTCCCTTCCCCACCCGGTCAAACCGAAGCTGCGCGGCTGGCTGCACCTGGGCATGTTCCCGGCCGTCCTGGTCGCGGGGCTGGTGCTCACCGCCCGCGCCGAGACGTCCGAAGGCCGCCTCGCCTGCGGGATCTACGTCCTGACGGCCTGCCTGCTGTTCGGCGTCAGCGCGCTGTACCACCGGGGCGACTGGAGCCCCCGGATGGACGGCATCCTGCGCCGTCTCGACCACGCCAACATCTTCCTGATCATCGCGGGCACCTACACCCCGCTCACGATGCTCCTGCTCCCGGAGGCCGAGGGGCAGTGGCTGCTGTGGGGCATCTGGGCCGCCGCGGCGGCGGGCATCCTCTTCCGCGTCTTCTGGGTCGGCGCCCCGCGCTGGCTCTACACCCCCTGCTACCTCGCCATGGGCTGGGCGGCCGTCTTCTACCTCCCGGACTTCATGCGGGCCGGCGGCGTCGCCGTACTGGTCCTGGTGATCGTGGGCGGCCTCCTCTACAGCGCGGGCGGCGTGATCTACGGCATCAAGCGGCCCAACCCCTCACCCCGCTGGTTCGGCTTCCACGAGGTCTTCCACTCCTTCACCCTGGCGGCCTTCATCGCGCACTACGTGGGTATCTCGCTCGTCGCCTACTAGCGGCCCCGTAGCGGCCCCGCCGAGCGGGCGGCGCGGGCTCCGCCGTGGCGGGCCCGCGCAACTGCCGCGTCCAGCAGCGCTCCGCCACCCGACGGCCCCCGCCGTGGCGCCCTGACCGTTTCACCCGGTCAGGGCCGCGTGCAGCCGTTCCGGATCGGTCGTCGGCGCGTCGCAGGTGAAGTTCCGGCAGACGTACGCGGCCGGGGCGCCGCCCACCAGCGGCCGGCCGGCCAGCAAGGGGAACTCGTCGCTCCCCTCGGTGCCGAAGGCGACGACGGTGCCGGGGGCCGTCCCCAGGAGTGCCGTGCGGTGCAGGCCCTGCGCCGCACGGTCGCCCGGCTCAGGCGCGACGACGGCCACCTCACGCGGCCCGTCGAGCAGCGCCTCCGCGACGGCCAGCCCCCAGCCGACGAACCGCGGCACCCGCGGACCGAGCGCCTTCACGACGCCCAGGGCACGCTCGGCGGCGGTGCGGTGCGGCTCGGAGCCGGTGTGGGCGGCGTAGGAGAGCAGGGCGCCCGCGGCGGCGGTCCAGCCGGACGGGGTGGCGTTGTCCGTGGGGTCCTGCGGGCGGCGGATCAGCCGCTCCGCGTCGGCCGCGGTGTCGTACAGGGAACCGGAGTCGTCAGTGAAGCGGGTGAGGACGTGGTCGAGCAGCAGCCCGGCGAAGTCCAGCCAGACGCCCTCCCCGGTGACCGAGGCCAGCGCGAGGAGGCCCTCCGCCACGTCCGCGTAGTCCTCCAGCACCCCGGCGTGCGCCCCCGCCCGGCCGTCCTTGCTGGTGCGGAAGAGCCGCGCCTGCTCGTCGAGGTGCAGCCGCACCAGCAGGTCGGCGGCGGCGACGGCGGCCTCCACCAGGTCGGGGCGCTCGAAGTAGGCGCCCGTCTCGGCGAGCGCGGCGATCGCCAGACCGTTCCAGGCGGCGACCACCTTGTCGTCCCGGCCCGGGGCGGGACGCGCGTCCCGGGCGGCGAGCAGCCGCTCCCTGACCGAGGCGATCCGCCCGGCGTCGAACACGCCCTCCTGCTGCGGCAGCTGGAGCACGGAGGACCCGTGCTCGAACGTGCCCTCCTGGGTCACGCCGAAGTACCGGGCGGCGAGTTCCGCGTCGTCGGCCCCGAGGACCTCGGTGAGCTGCGCGGGCGTCCACACGTAGTGGGCACCCTCGACGGACCGGCCCGTGCCGTCGTCGCTGTCCGCGTCCAGCGCGGAGGCGAAGCCGCCCTCGGCGGTGCGCAGTTCACGCACCATGAAGTCGGCGGTCTCCAGCGCGACCCGGCGGGCGAGGTCCGACCCGGTGGCACGCCACAGGTGGGCGTAGACGCGGCACAGCAGGGCGTTGTCGTACAGCATCTTCTCGAAGTGGGGCACCACCCACTCGCGGTCCACGGAGTAGCGGGCGAAGCCGCCGCCCAGCTGGTCGTAGATTCCGCCGCGCGCCATCCGCTCGCAGGTGTCGCGCGCCATCTCCAGCGCGCCGTCGGCGCCGGTGCGGGCGTGGTGGCGCAGCAGGAACTCGACGACCATGGACGGCGGGAACTTCGGCGCCCCGCCGAACCCGCCGCGCTGCGGGTCGTACTCCCGGGTCAGCCCGAGCAGCGCCTGCCCGAGTTCCGCCTCGCCGGGCGCCTGCGCGTCGCCGTAGGAGATCTCCCGTCCGGCGAGGTCCCGCACGATCTTCCCGGCGACGTCGGTCACCTCGCCCCGCCGTTCCGCCCAGGCCTGGTGGACGCCGTGCAGCACCTGACGGAAGGACGGCATGCCGTGCCGGGGCTCGGGCGGGAAGTAGGTGCCGAAGTAGAAGGGCTCCCCGTCCGGCGTCATGAACACGGACATGGGCCAGCCGCCCTGTCCGGTGGCGGCCTGCACGGCCTCCATGTAGACGGCGTCGACGTCGGGGCGCTCCTCGCGGTCGACCTTGACGGACACGAAGTGCTCGTTCATGTACGCAGCGGTGTCGTCGTCCTCGAAGGACTCGTGCGCCATGACGTGACACCAGTGGCAAGCGCTGTAGCCGACGCTCAAGAACACGGGGACATCGCGCCGCCGGGCTTCTTCGAACGCGTCGGTCTCCCAGGGCCACCAGTCAACGGGGTTGTCCGCGTGCTGGAGGAGGTACGGGGACGTGGCCTGCGCGAGTCGGTTGGGCATACCCCCATCCTTGCGCACCGGCCTCTGCCCCACCCATGCGCCACAGGGGCAGCACCACAAACGGGGCGGAGGGCGCCGACACCAGTGGACCGGCTCATCAGCGTGCTGGCGCACATAAGGCGAGGTCACGCCAGCCAGCCGGTTCATACGTGCATGCCTCTCACCACGCCTGGCCCGACCGGTGAAACCCCCGCGGGCCCGCCCCGCCCGGCTGAATCGCACTGGTGAGCCATCACGTGGTGGGCGGCTCCTACCCCTCGGGATCGGCGCCGGACCTCACCCGGCGTTCCTCCGAGTCGGGCGGCCCGACACCTCGGAACAGTAGGCTTGGCGCAGCAGCGCCGGACCTGCCGAGGCTCCTCGAAGGAGGTACACCATGACCGCCGAAATGGTGGCGCCCGCGTGGATGCACACGCAGGTCAGCGCGGAGCAGTACGACTCCTGGTCCGAGGAGCAGTGCACCGGCATCGAGATCGTGGACGGAATGGTCGTCGTGAGCCCGAGCGCCTCCAAGCGGCACAACCGGCTGGCCCGAATCCTGGCCAATGCCCTGGACGCCGCCGCGGGCCCGGACTGGAACGCCGACACGGGATTCGACGTCCGCCTGCAGGATGTTCCGCTCACCAACCGCCGTCCGGACGTCATCGTCTACCGGGCGGAGACCATCGACCTCACGCCCACCCGCCCCGAGCACGTGCTCCTGGTCGTCGAGGTCGTGTCGCCCGGTTCGGAAACCACCGACCGAATCGTGAAAGTGGACCAGTACGCCAAAGCCGGCATCCCCTTCTACTGGCGGGTCGAGCAGGCCGCCACCGGTGTCCCCCTCGTCTACACCTATGTCCTCGACCCCGCCACCAAGGCTTACAGGGACGGCGAGATGTTCACCGGCGCGATCAAGACTGCTGCGCCCTTCTCCGTCGCTGTCGACCTGGGAGCCGTCTGACAGCGCTGGAACGTCCTTTCCCCATGACCGGGCACAAGCCGCCCGGTACCCCAGGGTCCTCCCGGCCACCGGCCTTCCGGCCGCGCGGTCGTGCCTCCCCGGCGCGCGAACGGTCGGGGAGGCGCGCGTCAGCGCCGGGGCGTCGGCCTCGCCCCGGCGCGCACCGGCGTCGGGGCGAGGTGGGCGGTGCCCGGCGTCACCCCTTCCGGGGCTCCGCCCGGCCGGAGGGCTCCGCCTCCGGGTCCGGCGCCTCCTTGAAGTCCACCTTGTTCATGTGCCGGCTCATGGACCGCATCAGGCCCCACACCGCCAGGGCCATCACCGCGAAGACGACGAACCCGAGGACACCGGGGGTGACCTTGTCCTCGTCGAGTTCGGCGAGAGTGACCAGGTGCGTCATTGCCAGGCTTGCGCTTGCACTCATGTCAGGCATTGTCCCGGACGCCCGCGAAGAGGTCGTCCTCGGGGAGGGAGGTGTCCACGAGGGACTTGGCCAGCTCGTACTCCTCGGTGGGCCAGACCTCCTTCTGGATCTCCATCGGCACCCGGAACCAGCCCCCGTCGGGGTCGATCTGCGTGGCGTGGGCGATCAGCGCCTTGTCACGGATCTCGAAGAACTCGGCGCACGGCACGTGCGTGGTGAGCGTGCGCTCCTTGCGCTGGAACTCCGACCAGCGCTTGAGCCAGTCCCCGTACGGCGACTCCAGGCCACGCTCCAGCAGCGCGTGGTGCAGCGCCTCGGTGCGGGGGCGGTTGAAGCCCTGGTTGTAGTACACCTTCACCGGCTGGTACGCCGGTCCGTACTCCGCCTCGGGGTACTTCTCGGTGTCGGCCGCGCCCTCGAAGGCCACCATCGAGATCTTGTGGGTCATGATGTGGTCGGGGTGCGGGTAGCCGCCGTTCTCGTCGTAGGTGGTGATCACCTGGGGACGGAAGGAGCGGATCTTCCGCACCAGCTCACCGGCCGCCTTGTCGACGTCCTCCAGGGCGAAGCAGCCCTCCGGCAGCGGCGGCAGCGGGTCGCCCTCGGGCAGGCCGGAGTCGACGAAGCCGAGCCACTCCTGCTTGACGCCCAGGATCTCCCGGGCCTCGTCCATCTCCTTCTTGCGGACCTCGTGGATGTGCTCCTCGATGTACGCGTCGCCCTGGAGCTTGGGGTTGAGGATGGAGCCGCGCTCCCCGCCCGTGCAGGTCACGACCAGCACGTCCACTCCTTCGGACACGTACTTCGCCATGGTGGCCGCGCCCTTGCTCGACTCGTCGTCGGGGTGGGCGTGGACGGCCATCAGTCGCAGCTGGTCAGTCAAGACTCAATCCTCGGTCAGTCGGCGCCCGTGTGCAGCGGCGCGATCCAATGGGTGCCGCCCGGCAGGGACGTCCGTGAGGGGCGGCGGTCGGGTGGCGGGTGGCGGCTTCTATAGTGACCGAATCGGGAGCGGAATAATTCCGGAGCCCGGGAAGACCGGCGGCGGCCGAGAGGACGATCATGAGTACGGCGAGCACGCGCCCGCCCGAGAGCCGGTACGGCCGCTCCTCGGACGAACGGGCCGACCGGACACTCAAGATCGTCGGAGCGGTGCTGGGCGCCGTCCTGCTCGCGATGATCGGCTGGTTCGGCTACCACTACGTCGGTCAGAACAAGATCAGCGGCGAGCTGATCGGTTTCGAGCTGGCCGAGGACTCGGTGCAGGTGCACCTGGAAGTCCGCAAGGACGCCGGTGTCACCGGCTACTGCACGGTCCGCTCCCAGGCGGAGGACGGCGACGAGGTAGGCCGGGCCGACTTCCGCTTCGACGGGGACGACACGCGCGTCGACGAGGTCGTCACCCTGCGGACGAAGGCCGCGGGCACGTCGGCCGAGCTGCTCGGCTGCCACGCGGACTGATCCCCCAGGCGGCCGTTGACGCGAATCCGCGGGCGCTGACCTGCGGTAACAGAATTCTGGTGGCTTATGTCCTCCCCCTTCGGCCACTGAATTGTTAGGCTCGTGGTTTCGCCCTTCCGTGAAGGAACATCCTTCTGGGTAGGGCGTTGATTTGTATTCCCAGTACCAACGAGGAGCACCCGTGACCCAGACCAGCGAGAACGTCACCTGGCTGACCCAGGAGGCGTACAACAAGCTCAAGGAGGAGCTTGAATACCTTACTGGTCCTGCGCGCACCGAGATCTCTGCCAAGATCGCCGCGGCACGCGAGGAGGGGGACCTGCGCGAGAACGGCGGGTACCACGCGGCGAAGGAGGAGCAGGGAAAGCAGGAGCTCCGTGTGCGCCAGCTGACCCAGCTGCTCGAGAGCGCCAAGGTGGGTGAGGCTCCGGCTGCGAACGGCTCGGTGGCCCCCGGCATGGTCGTCACGATCGCCTTCGACGGCGACGAGGACGACACGCTGACCTTCCTGCTCGCCTCGCGCGAGTACGCGAGCTCGGACATCGAGACCTACTCGCCGCAGTCCCCGCTGGGCTCGGGCGTCATCGGCCACAAGGTCGGCGAGGACGCGCAGTACGAGCTGCCCAACGGCAAGCCGGCCTCCGTGAAGATCCTCAAGGCCGAGCCGTACAACGGCTGACCCTGCCGGGCCGGCCGGTGTGCCCGGCCATCCGTCCCTGACCGGCCCCCGGCGTCCTGTGCCCCTTCGACGCCGGGGGCCTCGTCATGAGGCGGCGGACATCCCCAGCCCGGTCCTGTCTTCGAGCCGTCCCACTGACCGTTCGGGTTCAGCTCCAGCCACCGCAGTGAGCCCCCCAGCCGACTGGCCGGGGGCTCGCTTGCTTCGCTGACCTGCCGGCTCACTTCAGGCTGTCTTCGACGGCCTCGAAGATGTCCGAGTCGGTCTCCTTCTGCCAGGCCGGCAGATCGGGCCAGTCGGCACACACCTCCTCGGGGACGGAACCAAGCGCTCACCCCGGCCAGGGCCTTCAGCCGTCCGCCGACCGGTACTTCCGCACGGCCAGGGTCCGGAAGACGACGATGATCAGAACGGACCAGATCACCGAGGCCCAGACGGGATGCTCCATCGGCCAGGCGTCCGAGGTGGAGACGCCGGGGTTGCCGAACAGCTCCCTGCACGCCTGCACGGTCGCACTGAACGGATTCCAGTCCGCCACGTGCTGGAGCCAGGGCGTCATCTGGCTGGAGTCGACGAAGGCGTTGGAGACGAAGGTGACGGGGAACAGCCAGATGATCCCGCCGGATGTTGCGGCCTCGGGGGTCCGGACCGACAGCCCGATCAGTGCGCCGATCCACGTGAAGGAGTAGCCGAGGAGCAGGAGGAGCCCGAAGCCACCCAGAATCTGGGCCAGGTTCGTGGACTCGCCCGTGCCCGTGCGCCAGCCCACGATCAGGGCCACGACCGCCAGGACAAGCAGGGTGATCGAGGTCTGGACGAGGTCGGCAACAGTGCGGCCCGTCAGGACGGCACCGCGCGCCATCGGCAGCGACCGGAACCGGTCCACGAGTCCCTTCTGCATGTCGTCCGCGATGCCGGCGGCTGACCCGGCCGTAGCGAACGTGACCGTCTGGGCAAAGATGCCGGCCATCAGGAAGTTCTTGTAGACGTCCGGGTCGGTTGTGTTGCCGACCTTCAACGAGCCGCCGAAGACGTACGTGAACAGGATGACGAACATAACTGGCTGGATGACCCCGAAAAGGACCATCTCGGGAATCCTGGTCATCCGAATGAGGTTCCTGCGGGCGATGACCATCGAGTCGGCGACCATGCTCATGCGACGCCCCCCTCCCCCGCGATCAGGCGCTGACCGGGGCCGGAAGCCCAGTTGGGACGAGATTCAGCCGAGCGGACAAGAGCGACGGGGTCGGTGGTCGCCGCGAACGGCTCGGTGTCGGCTTCGGTTTCGGTGAGGGTGCTCACTTGGCGGCCTCCTTCTTGTCCTCGTGGCCGGCGCCGGCCACCGGGTCCTTCTCTCCGTCGCCGCCCGCGGCCTCGGCCACATGGCCGGTGAGGGAGAGGAAGACGTCGTCGAGGGTGGGGCGGCGCAGGCCGATGTCGTCGATCTCGATGCCGCGGGTGTCGAGTTCGCGGATGACCTCGGCCAGCAGCTTGGCTCCGCCGGTGACGGGGACGGTGAGTTTGCGGGTGTGCTCCTCGACGCTGGTCGCCCCCTTGCCGAACCCGTCGAGCACCTCGGCGGCGGTCCCCATGTGGGCGCGTTCGTGGACCACGACCTCGACGCGCTCGCCCCCGGTGCGGGCCTTGAGCTGGTCGGAGGTGCCGCGGGCGATGACGCGGCCGTGGTCGACGACCGCGATGTCGTGCGCGAGGTGGTCGGCCTCCTCCAGGTACTGCGTGGTCAGCAACAGGGTGGTCCCCCTGGAGACGAGCTGCTTGATGACCTCCCACAGCTCCTGCCGGTTGCGGGGGTCGAGGCCGGTCGTCGGCTCGTCCATGAACATGACGGGCGGGGAGACGACCAGGGCGGCCGCCAGGTCGAGCCGGCGGCGCATGCCTCCCGAGTAGGTCTTCGTGGGACGGTCGGCCGCCTCCGTGAGGTGGAACTGGTCGAGCAGCTCGCGGGCCCGGGCCTTCGCGGCGCCGGCCCGCATCTGGTAGAGCTGGCCGACCATCTGGAGGTTCTCCCGGCCGGTCAGGTATTCGTCGACCGCGGCGAACTGGCCGGAGAGGCCGATCGAGCGCCGGACCTCGTTGGGGTGCTTGAGGACGTCGATGCCCGCGACGACCGCCTTGCCGCTGTCGGGGCGGAGCAGGGTCGTCAGGCAGCGGACGGCGGTGGTCTTGCCCGCGCCGTTCGGCCCGAGCAGGCCGAGGACCGTGCCTTCGGGAACGTCGAGGTCGACGCCGTCCAGAGCCCTTACGTCACCGAAGGTCTTCACCAGGCCTTCGGCATGGATGGCGCCTGGCATATGAGTCTCCACGTCGTCGGGGATTCTTCGGAAAGCCTAGGTTCGTACGTTTCGCTGCGCTCAGCGAGTGAATTACGACGAACCATAACGCGATGTATCGCGTCTCACAATGCGATGACTCGAACGAGTGACGGCCGACCCCAGCGCGGCCACGCGATGCACCCTAGCCGGAAGCCGGAGAGCAGAAGGCGGAAGCCGGAAGCCGGCAGACGGAAGCGGGAGGGCGGAAGCCGGAAGCCGGAAGGCGGAGGTCAGGCGATGACGGGGTAGCCCGCCTCGCGCAGCGCCCGGTCGACCTCGGCGCAGTGCTCCGGGCCCTTCGTCTCCAGGTGCAGTTCGACCTCCGCCTCCGTGAGCCCGAGCCGTGGGTCGGTCCGGACGTGGCTCACGTCGAGGACGTTGGCGTCGATCACCGACAGCACCCCGAGCAGGGTGGCGAGGGCGCCGGGCCGGTCCGTCAGGCGCAGCCGGACCGCCAGGTAGCGGCCCTGCGCGGCCATGCCGTGCCGCAGCACGCCCTGCATCAGCACCGGGTCCACGTTGCCCCCGGACAGCACCGTCACCACGGGCCCCTCGAAGGCACCCGGCTCGCTGAGCAGTGCCGCCACGGGACTCGCCCCGGCCGGCTCGACGACCAGTTTGGCCCGCTCCAGGCACAGCAGCAGGGCGGTGGACAGCTCGTCCTCGGAGACCGTACGGACCTCGTCGACCAGGTCGCCGACGATCCCGAACGGCACGTCGCCGGGCCGCCCGACCCGGATGCCGTCGGCCATCGTCGCCGGGTTCTCGACGGCCACCGGACGCCCCGCGGCCAGTGACGGCGGGTACGCCGCCGCGCCCTCGGCCTGCACGCCCACGATCCGCACGTCCGGCCGCAGCGCCTTCACCGCGACCGCGATCCCGGCCGCCAGGCCTCCCCCGCCGATACCGACCACGACGGTCCGCACCTCCGGGCACTGCTCCAGGATCTCCAGCCCGACCGTGCCCTGGCCCGCGATGACGTCCGGGTGGTCGAAGGGGTGGATGAACACCGCGCCCGTCCGCTCCGCGTACTCCTGGGCGGCGGCCAGCGTCTCGTCGACCACCTGTCCGTGCAGCCGCACCTCGGCGCCGTAGTCCCGGGTCGCGCTGATCTTCGGCAGCGGGGCGCCCTTCGGCATGAACACCGTCGAGTGCACTCCGAGCAGCGACGACGCCAGCGCCACCCCCTGCGCGTGGTTGCCCGCGCTCGCCGCGACCACTCCGGCGGCCCGCTGCTCGGGCAGCAGTCCGGCGATACGGACGTAGGCGCCGCGCAGCTTGAACGAACCCGTGCGCTGGAGGTTCTCGCACTTGAGGTGCACCGGCGCGCCGACCAGCCGGGACAGGTGCCTGCTGCCCTCCATCGCCGTCACCCGCGCCACCCCCGCGAGCATCTTCTGTGCTCCGCGCACGTCGTCGAGGGTGACGGGTCCGACGAGGGCGGCCGTGCTGTAGCTCATGCCTCCAGCATCGCAGTTCACGGACGTCCAAGGTCGTGGTGACCAACCTCCGAGACCCCGCTTTGCCCCAGCACCGGTACGCCTCACCGCCCGGCCGCGTACCCTGTCCCCCAATTAGCAGCCCTCCACGAAGTGAGCCCCCGGCCATGCCCACAACACCTGAAATGTCGATGGACATGACGACCGCCGGTGACACCGGTCTACTCGAGACGCTCCAGCACGAGGTGGCGCTCTTCGCCCGTCGTGCCGAACAGACCCGGCTCGGCGGGGTCGGACAGGTGCGCAACTCCATGGACCGCGCCGCCTACCTGCTGCTCAACCGCCTCGACAAAGAGGGCCCGATGGGTGTGAAGGCACTCGCCGCGAGCATGGGCATCGACTCCTCGACGGTCACCCGGCAGGTGGCGCCGCTCGTCGACACCGGGCTCGTCAAGCGCACCTCGCACCCCGAGGACGGACGCGCGGTGGTGCTCCAGCTCTCCCCGCGCGGCGAGTCGCGGCTGGAGGAGGTCCGGTCCTCCCGGCGTCAGCTCATGGCCGAACTGACCCACGACTGGGCGCCCGAGGAGCGCGAGGCGTTCTGCACGCTCCTCACGCGCTTCAACGGCGCCCTGTCCGCGCGTATGGCGCCGCCGGGCGGGGCGGCGGGCGAGGAGGCCCCGGCCGCTTCCTGAGAGGTCCCGCGGGCTTTCCGGGGCGGTTCGTTCGTACCGAACTCTTGACCGGCGTGCCGCCCCTGGCCTGATATGAGACCCAGGGGGTCGTCGTACGAGACCCAGGGGCCGTCGCCCTCTGGGCGGGAGGCGCGGTGCGAGAACGGCATGCGTCCCACGGTGCCCGCCGGGCCCGCGAGTTCGAGGCGTTCGTCGCGGGGGCGGCAGGGCGGCTGCTGCATGCCGCCACCCTGCTCACGGCCGAACCGCCGGCCGGCAACCCGTGCGCGCGGCGCCTGCTGGCGCTCTCCCTCGCCCGCACGTACGCGGACTGGGACCGGCTGCACGGTGAGGACCCGTACGACCGGGCCCGCCAGTACCTGGCCGCCCGCTTCGCCCGCGCGGCCTGGCACCGCTACGGCGGCGGCCTCGGCCGGGTCCGCAGGTCCCCCGCCGGTCCGCTGGGCGGCCTGACCCCGCGGGAACGTCTGATTGTGGTGCTCAGGCTCCACGAGGGTGTCGCCGAGGTGCAGGCGGCCGCGCTGCTGGGCATGCCCGTGGAACGCGTCCGCACGATCTGCGACCGCGCGACGGCCACCCTGCTGCACCCGCCGCCCGGCCCCTCCCGCGCGGCGGCGGGGGCCAAGGCGGCGCCGCCGTGACGGGCGCGGCGGCCGGTACGGCGCCCTTCACGCGCGCGTGGCGCCCCGGCAGGCGCCGGTGAACCGCTCCGGGCGCGAGGCCGCGGCGCGGCGGATCATGGAGCAGTCGCCCCCGCGGGTGCCGCCCGAGCTGTACGCGGACGCCGTGCGCCGCGGGGGCCGGTTGCTGCGGCGCAGGGCCGCGGCCCGCCGCCTGCTGTGGCTGGTGCTGTGCGCCGCGGCCGTGGCGTTCACGGTGTGGGCGCTGACGGTCCAGCCGTGGGCGGCGCCGCCGTCGCGGACGACCCCACCCGTGACGGGCCGGGAGGGCTGGTGAGCCCTCGGGTTCAGCCCAGGGCCTGCTGGAGGTCCGCGAGCAGGTCGTCGACGTTCTCGATACCGACCGACAGCCGTACCAGGTCGGCGGGCACCTCCAGGGCCGAGCCGGCCGTGGAGGCGTGCGTCATCCGGCCCGGGTGCTCGATCAGCGACTCGACGCCGCCCAGGGACTCGCCCAGCGTGAACACCTTCGCGCGGTTGCAGACCTCGACGGCCGCCTCCTCGCCGCCCTCGACGCGGAAGGACACCATGCCGCCGAACGCCTTCATCTGCTTGGCGGCGACCTCGTGCCCCGGGTGCTCCGGCAGCCCCGGGTACAGCACGCTCGTCACGCGCGCGTGCCGGGAGAGCATGTCGGCGACCTCGGTGGCGTTCTCGCAGTGCCGGTCCATGCGGACCGCGAGCGTCTTGGTGCCGCGCAGCACCAGCCAGGAGTCGAAGGGCCCGGCGACCGCGCCCATCGCGTTCTGGTGGAACGCCAGCTCCTCCCCCAGTGCCTGGTCGCCGACGACCAGCGCGCCGCCGACGACGTCCGAGTGGCCGCCCATGTACTTGGTCAGGGAGTGCACGACGACGTCCGCGCCGAGCGCCAGCGGTTGCTGCAGGTACGGCGTGGCGAAGGTGTTGTCGACGACCAGCCGGGCGCCGGCGCCCCGGGCGACCTCGGCGACGGCGGCGATGTCGGTGATCCCGAGCAGCGGGTTGGAGGGTGTCTCCACCCACACGGCCTTGGTCTTCGGGGTGAGCGCGGCCCGCACGGCGGCGGGGTCGGCCGTGTCCGCCACCGACCACTCCACGCCCCACCGCGTGGCGACCCTGGCGAAGAGCCGGAAGGTGCCGCCGTACGCGTCGTTCGGGATCACCACGTGGTCGCCGGGGCTCAGCAGCGTACGCAAGAGGCAGTCCTCGGCCGCCAGTCCGGACGCGAAGGCGAGGCCGCGACGGCCGCCCTCCAGGGCGGCGAGGTTCTCCTCCAGGGCCGTGCGCGTCGGATTGGCGCTGCGGCTGTACTCGTAACCGTCGCGCAGTCCGCCGACGCCGTCCTGCTTGTACGTCGACACCTGGTAGATCGGCGGGACGACCGCGCCCGTCCGGGGGTCGGCGGTGTTGCCCGCGTGAATCGCGAGCGTCTCGAAGTGCTGACTGATCTGCCTGTCGCTCATGGGCACCGAGGGTAGCGGCGCGGACGGCTCCGCGCGTTCTCCCCGGGGTGCGGCACAGGTTGGCCAATTGTCGGCGCCGTCTGGTTCGCTGGAGACATGGAGATTCTCTGGCTGCTGATGGCGCTGGTCATGCTGGGCTTCGTGCTGCTCCAACTCTCGCGGCGCCGGCGGAGCGCGGTGGGGCTGGTGCCCCCCGGCCACCCGGACGCGGCCGACCCCGCGAACTACGGCTTCGCCCGCGAGGAGGAGCTGGACATCCGCATGCCCGGACCCGACCACGACCTGCTGGAGGTCCTGGACCTGGTGCAGCGCACGCAGGACCACCGGGGGGCGCAGCAGCTGCTCGCCGGTACGGAGAAGGAGGGCGAGCGGCGCTGGCAGCGTGTGCAGGCCTTCGCGGGTGCCGCGTCCCTGGAGCTGCGGCAGCGGCCGGGCGGTGCCGGCGGGACGCCGGGCGGGCAGTGGCTGCGGGTGTGGCGGGCCCAGGCTCCGAAGGACGCGGGTGGCGCGGCCGTGCACGCCGAGTTCCTGGTGCAGCAGGCGTGGCGGACGGCGGCGCCCGGCACGGACGACTTCCGCATCATCATGGAGGAGGCCAGGGCGGCCTGTGCGGAGGCGGCCCTGCTCGCCCCCGGCGACCCGGTCCCGTACATCGTCGAGCTGTCGGTGGCCCGGGGCCTCGGTTATCCGCGCGAGGACTTCGAGCAGCTCTGGCTGAAGATCCTCGACCGCGCGCCGAACCACATGGGAGCGCACCTGGCCGCCCTGCACTACTGGTGCGAGAAGTGGCACGGCTCCCGGGACCTGGCGTACTCCTTCGCGGAGGCCGCCGCGGCCCGCGCGCCGCAGGGCTCGCTCCTCGCGGCGATGCCGCTGTTCGCGGTCTTCGAGCACCTGCCCGAGGTCAATCTGGTCAGGGGCTTCTACCAGAGCGAGGTCGTCACCAAGGCGGTCCACGGCGCTCTGCACGCGGTCCACTCGGCCCGCCCCGGGGACCCGATGCAGGCGCACGTCCGCCATCTGTTGATCTTCTTCCTGGTCCGCGGCGAGCGCTGGGCCGAGGCCATGAACCAGCTGGTCGTCGTCGACGGCCACGTCGGCGCCCTGCCCTGGACCCTGTCCGCCGATCCGGCGGCGGAGTTCGCGGTCCACCGCGCCCTGGCGGTGGCGGGCTACGAGGCGAACGGCGGCAGCCCGGCGACGCTCCCCCACTGACGGTGCCCCGGGGCTGCCGGGCGGGACTGGCGGCCGGGCGCGCCCACACCGGCCGCCGGCGGTCCGGCGGCGGGCCCGTGCCCGCCGTCGGGCCGCGCCGCGTCAGCCCTCGGTCCGGGCGGGCAGCCGCCATCCCGGACGCGGGAAGTGGCAGGTGTAGCCGTCGGGGTAACGCTGCAGGTAGTCCTGGTGCTCGGGCTCGGCCTCCCAGAAGGGGCCGACCGGCTCCACCTCGGTGACGACCTTGCCCGGCCACAGACCGGAGGCGTCGACGTCCGCGATGGTGTCCTCGGCGATCCGCTTCTGCTCGTCGTCCACGTAGTAGATCGCCGAGCGGTAGCTGAGGCCGATGTCGTTGCCCTGGCGGTTCCGCGTGCTCGGGTCGTGGATCTGGAAGAAGAACTCCAGGAGCGCGCGGTAGTCGGTCCGCTCGGGGTCGAAGAGGATCTCGATCGCCTCCGCGTGCGTGCCGTGGTCGCGGTACGTCGCGTTCGGCACGTCTCCCCCGGTGTATCCGACCCGGGTCGCCGTCACGCCCGGAAGCCGGCGGATCAGCTCCTCCATGCCCCAGAAGCATCCACCCGCCAGTACGGCCCTCTGTGTCTGCGCAGCCATTGCGGCCCTCCCATTTCCTGTCAGCCGGGTCACTCGGGTTGCTCAGCACACGCCCGCATCCCATCCGACCCACGTCAACGCACGAGACCGCCTCGCGATTCCTCGCCGCCCGGCCCGCGCGCCGTCGCCCGCGTTGACCTTGACACGGTGGCAGGGTCTTCACTGCCGTCCAAGGAGGTGGCTTCCCATGACCATGACCACGGGACCGGACCCGGACGCGCTGCGCGCGCTCCGGGGCCTGGAGGACGACCGTTCGTCCGTGCGGCTGCGGACGGCCCTGGCGGTCGGCACGGCACCTGATCCGCGCTTCGTCGGCAAGCTCGTCGAACGGTGCGCGGTGGAGCCGGAGTTCTTCGTCCGCGACATGCTGACCTGGGCGCTCACCCGCCACCCGGTGTCCGCGACGCTCCCCGCGCTGCTCCGGGAGACCCGCTCCGAGCGAGCCCAGGCCCGGAGCCAGGCGCTGCACACCCTGTCCAAGATCGGGGACCGGCGGGCGTGGCCGGCGATCACGCGTGCCCTGCTGTCCGACGCCGACGACGAGGTGGCACGGAGCGCCTGGCGGGCCGCCGTCGTCCTGGTGCCGGAGGGCGAGGAGGCCGAGCTGGCCGCGACGCTGGTGACGCAGCTCGGGCGCGGTGAGCGGGAGACGCAGCTGAGCCTCAGCCGGGCGCTGGCCGCGCTGGGGGACGTCGTGCTGCCGGCGCTGCATGCCGCGGCGGCGGCATCGGCGCCGGACGGGCGCGTGCGCGCGCACGCCCTCGCCACGGAACACCTGCTGCGTGACCCGGACACCGACTTCGGGTACGCGATCGAGGAGGCCAAGCGCGTCGTGGCCCTCGGCGGGTCCGGCCAGAAGGGACGACGGGGCAGGTGCTGATCGGTGAGGTGGCGCGGCGGTCCGGGGTCAGTGCCCGCATGCTCAGGCACTACGAGTCGCTGGGCCTGCTGCGGCCCTCGGCCCGCACGGGTTCCGGCTACCGGGAGTACTCCGCCGAGGACATCCGGCGGATCTTCCACATCGAGAGCCTGCGGTCGCTGGGACTGTCGTTGCGCGAGATCGGCCGGGCACTCGACGATCCGGGTTTCACACCGTCGGCACTGGTCGACGACCTCATCCGGCAGACGCGTGCGCGCATCGCGGCCGAGACCGAGCTGCTGACGCGACTGTGCCGGATCGGTGCCGCGGAGCCCGCCGGCTGGGAGGACGTCCTCCAGGTCGTCCCGGTGCTGCAGGCACTGGGGTCGAAGAGCGCCGCGGCGCGCCAGCGCGCGGCCCTCTCCTCGGTCGACGAGGTGCCGGTGCCGGTGGCGGCCCTGGTCGACGCGGTACTGGGCGAGACGGACCCGATCGTCGCCGGCGCCCTGCGGTGGGCGCTGGCGCGATCGGGCGACGCCGGCACGGCGCTGCTGGCGCAGGCCCTCGCCTCGCCGGAGGCCGCGGTGCGCGAACGCGCCGTCCAGTGCCTCGCCGAGCTGCCCGGCACCGGGGCCACCGCCCCGCTCCGGGAGGCCCTCGCGGACCCCGACGCCGCGGTCCGCGGCCGTGCGGCTCTGGCTCTCGGGGCGCGGGGAGTGGCCGCTGCGGTGCCGACGCTCACCGACATGATCGTCGGAGGACGCCACGACACCGACGCGGCCGACGCGCTGAGCGTGCTGGCCGGCGACGGCGCGACGGCGGAACGGATCGCCGGCGAACTCGTCGACCACCTGGCCCGCGACACCACCGACGCGCCGGGACGCGTACGGCTGACCCAGGCGCTGGCGGACATTCCGGGGCCGACGGCCGCACGTGCCCTGGCGGAGCTGTCGCACGACGGGGACCGGACCGTCGCGCTGACCGCGACGTACCTCGTCCGGCTGCGCGGCGCGCGGTGACCCGGCGGGGCGACCCTCCCGCTCGGGTCCGGCCGGGGCACCCCGGTCAGTCCGTTCGGCGCAGGCCCGCGACGAGGAGGGCGACCAGGCGGCGCGCGTCGTACCGGGGGTCGCTCTCCGCACCGATGCAGAGGTTGCCGACGCCGCGCATGAGCGCGACGGCCTCCAGGTCGGAGCGGATCTCGCCGGAGGCGGTCGCGGCGTCGAGGAGCCGGGCGCACACGGGCACCAGGCGGTCGAGGAAGTACGCGTGCAGTGTCCCGAAACCCGCGTGGTCGGACTGCAGCACGGCGGCGAGGCCGTGCTTGGTGACCAGGAAGTCCACGAAGAGGTCGATCCACCGCGCGAGGGCGGTGTACGGGGTCGGGCTGTTCTCCAGCAGGTCCGGGCCGGCCTCGGCGCAGGCCTCCACCTGGTGCCGGTAGACGCCGATGATGAGGTCCGCCCGCGTCGGGAAGTGGCGGTAGATCGTGGCCGTCCCCACGCCGGCCCGGGCCGCGATGTCGCGTACCGGCGCTTCCACGCCCGCCTCGACGAAGACCGCGGCGGCCGCGTCGAGCAGCGACTTCTGGTTGCGCCGGGCGTCCGCCCGCCGGGGCCGGGCCGCCGCCGTGTGCCCCGTGGCCTCGTCGCCGTCCTTCACCACGTCGTATCCTCCGCTCTCCGGGATCGCCGTACGGGACACTGTTCCATGGCATCAAGCGGGACAGGGTTCCACTTGGCCATGATGCCAGAGGCGACGTCCTGCCCGCGGCCGTGCGGCAGGGACGGGGAGGGGGGAGGAGAGAGGGGCGCCTTCCTCCGGCCGGACCGTGACCGAGCCCCCGGCCGGACCGGACCTCCGGCCGGATCACCGACCGGCTCACCGGCCCGCCCGCCGGCCGCCCAGCCGACCGGCTGCTGCCCCGCCTCGGTCCGCCCCGCCCCGATCCGCCCGCCCCCGGCCTCCGGACCGCGGCATCCGGACCCCGGACCATGCCGGGGGGAGATCATCCGCCGCGGCGGATGGGCGGAAGGGGCGCGGACCGACGGGCCGCCGTACCGGCTCGCCGCACGCAGTCCGTTACACGGCCGACGGGTTGGCGTCACCGACGGGCTGCGCCTTCGCCCTCTCCGTCACGGTGATCCGCCCCTTGCGGATCGTCGCCAGGCGGGGCGCCCGCTTCGCGATCGCCGAGTCGTGGGTGACCATGACGAAGGTGAGGCCCAGTTCCTTCCACATGCGGTCGAGCACCTCCATGATCTCGTCGCGCGTCGACTCGTCGAGGTTTCCGGTGGGTTCGTCGGCGAGCAGCACCTTCGGCTGCTTCACCAGCGCGCGGGCGATGGCGACGCGTTGCTGCTGGCCGCCGGACATCTCGCCGGGCAGGTGCCCGAGCCGCTCGCCGAGCCCGACGGAGGCCAGCGCCTCGGCGGCCTTCTCCCGCCGCTCCTTCGTCCGGACGCCGAGCGGGACCAGCGCGGTCTCCACGTTCTCCTGCGCGGTCAGGGTCGGGATGAGGTTGAAGGACTGGAAGACGAAACCGATGTTCTCGCTGCGCACCCGGGTCAGCCGGGCCTCGGGCAGCTTGGCCAGGTCGGTGCCGTCGAGGACGATCTCGCCGGAGCTGGGCCGGTCCAGCGCGCCCAGCATCTGCAGGAGCGTGGACTTGCCGCCGCCGGTGGGGCCCTGGATGACCAGCCGGTCGCCGTCGGTGATGGTGAGGTCGACGCCGTCGAGGGCGTGCACGGTGTTCTTGCCGCGGGTGTAGCGCTTGGTGACGCCGCTGAGTTCGTACATGGGGCAACTCCTGGGGAACGTGGGGTGGATGGCGCTGCTCGACGCGGCGCTGGTCGAGGCGGCGCTATTCGACCCGGCGCAGGGCGTCCGCCGGGCGCAGGCGGGAGGCGCGCCAGCCTCCGAAGGCGCCGGCGACGAGCCCGCCGGCCACGGCGAGTCCCACCGCGAGGGCGATGGTGGTGAGGCTGACGGGCGCGGTGAGGGCGATGTCCAGGGTCTTCGCGGCGGTCTGCCGTCCGGGCCCGCCGCCCGTGCCGCCACCGCCGAAGCCGCCGCCGGGGCCACCCGCGCCCCCGCCGGACCCGCCCCCGAGCTGGGCCTGGAGCGTCGGGCTGACCGCGGTGACGAGGTAGGCGCCCGCCAGACCGAGCGCGATACCGAGGACGCCGCCGACCAGGCCGTTGACGACGGCCTCGCCGATCACCTGCCGGGTCACCCGGCCCGACCGCCAGCCCAGTGCCTTGAGCGTGCCGAACTCGCGCACCCGGCGGGAGACCGCCGAGGAGGTGAGGAGCCCGGCGACCAGGAACGCGGCGGCCAGCACCACGACCGACAGCCACTTTCCGACGCCGGCGGCGAGGGAGGAGGCGGTGGACAGGGAGCCGGAGACGGTGTCGGCGAGGTCGGCGGAGGTGGTGACCGTCGTACCCGAGATGTTCTTCTGGATGTCCGACTTGACGCCGTCGATCCGCTGCGAGTCGGTCGCCTTGACGTAGATGGTGGTGACCGCGTCCTTCGCGTCCCCCAGCGTCTGGGCCTGCTGGAGCGGCAGGTAGAGGTCGGCCGCCGCGTCACCGCTGTCGGCCGTGGCGATGCCGACGACCTTGAACTCGGTGCCCTTGACGGTGACCGTGCTGCCGGTCTCCAGCTTCTTCTCCTTGGCGTAGGCCGCGTCGGCGACGGCGACCGCGGCGTTGGTCTCCGACGCCTTGAAGGTGCGGCCGCTGGTGATGGTGGAGGAGGTCAGGGGGCCCAGGGCGGCCTCGGTGACGTCGGTGCCGTAGACGGAGTAGCTGTTGACGTCGAAGTCGGCGCCGCCGCCCTGGACGCGTCCCTGCGGGGCCTGCTCACCGCCCGGGCCACCGCCCTGCCCCTGACCGCCGGAGCCGCCCTCCTGCTGGAACTGGCCGCGGGTGAACTGGCCGCTGACCTTGACGACCTGCAGGCTCAGCCCGCCCACCGCGTCGGCGACACCGCTCTGCTCCGCGACCTTCTCGACGGTCGAACTCGCCAGCGTCTGGAAGCCCTGCACCGTGACGCGGTCCGTGCTCTGCTCCTCGTCGGAGCCGTCCTCCTGCGCGTCGAAGCGGAAGCGTGGCCGCTCGTCCGTGGCGGCCGTCGGGGACGCGGCCTTGGTGACCGTCATGTCCGTGCCCAGTCCGTAGAGCGACTGCAGCACCTTGTCCTGCGCCTTGCTCATGCCGGAGGAGACGGAGTCGACGACGATGACCAGCGCGATGCCCAGGGCCAGGCCCGAGGCGACGACGAGGGCCGCCTTTCTGCGGCGGCGCAGTTCGCGCCTCAGATACGTGAAGAACATGGCCGCACGGTAGGTACGGCCTGTGATGAAGGGATAAGGCCCGCATAAGAGGAGGATGAGAAGTCTCGCGTACGCCGGACGCCCGCCGCCCCCCGGTGAGGGGGCGGCGGGCGTCCGGGTGAAGTCGCGGTGGTCCGCGGGGCGTTCGGCGTCACATCACCGGGCCCGCGTCCGTCAGACCGCCGAACCCGCCTTCCACTGGGCCCAGTCCATGTTCCAGCCGTTGAGGCCGTTGTCCGGGGCGATGGTCTTGTCGCCGGTGTTCTGGACGACGACCACGTCACCGATGAGGGAGTTGTCGTAGAACCAGGCGCCCGGAGTGTTCGGGTCGTCGGCGCCCTGGGCGTCGGCCAGACCCACGCAGCCGTGGCTGGTGTTGGCGTTGCCGAAGACGCCCTTGCCCCAGTAGTTGCCGTGGATGAAGGTGCCGGAGGTGCTCAGGCGCATGGCGTGGGGCACGTCCTTGATGTCGTACTCGCCCTCGCCGTCGTCGTCGGTGAAGCCGACCGTCGAGCCGTCCATCCGGGTCTCCTTGTACTTCTCGGAGATCACCATCTGGCCCTCGTAGGTCTTGTTCTCCGGCGAGCCCGCGGAGATCGGGATCGTCTTGACGGTCTTGCCGTCCTGGGTGACCTTCATCTGCTTGGTCTCCGCGTCGACGTACGAGACCTGGTTGCGGCCGATCGTGAAGCTGACCGTCTTCTGCTGGACGCCGTAGACGCCCTCGGCGCCCTCGACGCCGTCGAGGGCCAGCTTGAGGGTGACGGTCGAGCCCTCCTGCCAGTAGTCCTCGGGACGGCAGTCCATGCGCTGGGTGCTGAACCAGTGGCAGGCGACCTCCTGGCCGCTGGTGGTGTTGACCGTGATGCCCTGCTGGACGGCGGCCTTGTCGGTGATCTCCTTGTCGAAGTTGATCGACACGGGCATGCCGACACCGACGGTCTTGCCGTCGTCCGGGGTGAAGGTGCCGATGAAGCTGTTCTTCGGGGAGACCGTGGTGAACGACGCGTTCTCGTGGGCGGCGCGGCCCTCGGAGTCCTGGGCGGTCGCCGTCACCTTGTAGGTGGTGGCCCGCTCCAGCTGGCCGGTGGGCTGCCAGCTGGTCTTGTCGGCGGATATCTGGCCGCTGACCTCGGTGCCGTCGGCGGCGGTCATCGTCACCTCGGTGAGCGTGCCCTTGCTCACCGTGACACCGGCCGACTTGTTGATGGAGGCGTTGTCCGAGCCGTCGTCCGGCGTGATCCTGATCTGGGCCTCGGACGACTTCTTGGCCGCCGCCGCGTCGGCCTCGGCCTGCGACGTCTTGTTGCCCCCCTCCGTGGAGGTGCCGGCGTCACCACCGGAACACGCCGAGAGCACCAGCACACCGCCGAGCAGTGCGGACGCGGCCGCCAGACCCTTGCGCCGCTTACCGTCCGTCATCACACGCTTCTCCATCGTCGCCGTCTCCGGAAACCCCGAGATTCCCCGTCAAGAACTTTCAACGCTACGACCGGTTCGTCCCGTTCCCCATCGCCGTCCGGTGTGGGGCATGCCACGTTCGCGCGGAGGCCAACGGTGGCGTGCGGCGGTGCGGAAGACCGGTCCGCGCCTCCCGTGAGACGACGAAACCCCGGACGGTGGTTGCCGCCCGGGGTCACGAGATTTCCCACACCGCGTCAGCCGGCCGTCGTTTCCCCGTCTTCCGGGACGTCCTCGGCGCCATCATCCTCGCCGAGGTCCCACTCGGGCGAATCGGGGTCGTAGTCGATCTGCTCGCTGCTCCAGGAGGCCTGCTGGAGCTCCACGCCGGGCACCGCGCCGACCAGGTCGAACGGGTCGACGAGGTGCGCCAGGGCCTCGGCGGTGTCCTCCGTCACAGCACGCTCGGCCAGGGCCCGCTCCCCGTCCGCCAGGCCGGTGTCGTCGGCGAGCGCCTGGAGCGCGGCCCCGGTGACGGCCTCGTCGTCGTCGATCTCGAGGACGAGGTCGACGCGAATACGCACAAAACGTGATGTCTCTGGTGTGCTCATGTCCGGAGCGTAAGGCCGACCGCTCCCGTGACTTTCCCGTGACCCGCGCCTTTCACTAACATCTGCCCACACGGCCAATTCGCCAGCGCCACAAGGGGATCGATATTCCGTGTCATCCGCTCGCCGTCCGTTGCTGACCGCCGCCGCCGCGGGAGGTCTGCTGTGTGCCCTGTGGTTCGTCCCGTCCGCGAACGCGACACCCGACACACCGGTACTCAAGTCCGCCGCCGCGAGCCCGTCTCCGCAGGTCACCGAGCAGGCCAGAGCCGTGTCCACGGGCACGGCGGCCACCGGCGAGGGCACGACCCGCCTGGCCGACACCGGCAGCTTCGACAGCACTCCGTACGTCGTCGGCGGCACCCTCTGCCTCGGCCTCGGGGCCGGCTTCGTGGGGTACTCGGTCCGCCGGGAACGCGTCGGACTTTGAGAGAACTTGACGTTCTTCTGGATTCCTTGACCGTGCGGAGACGGCGCGCCGGTGCGCCCCGGCGCGAGGACGGCCGGAGTGCGAGGGGCCCCGTCCTCCCGGCGGGGCCCTCGCGCTCCGGCTCCGTCAGCGCAGCGGCCCGGTGACCGACTCCGCCGCCGCCACCAGGCGCCCGGCGCGCACGAACGCCTCCGCCGCGGCGAGGTCCGGCGCCAGGTAGCGGTCCGGACCGGGACCCTCGACACCGGCCGCCCGTACGGCGTCGATGACCGCCTGCGAGGCCGGCGCCGGGGCGAGCCCCTCGCGGAGCTGGATCGCGCGCGTGGCGGCGTACAGCTCGACGGCGATCACGCGGGTGAGGTTGTCGACGGCCGTGCGCAGCTTGCGCGCCGCCGACCAGCCCATGGACACGTGGTCCTCCTGCATCGCGGAGGACGGGATCGAGTCCGCCGAGGCCGGTACGGCCAGCCGCTTCAGCTCGCCGACCAGGGCGGCCTGGGTGTACTGGGCGATCATCAGACCGGAGTCGACGCCGGCGTCGTCGGCGAGGAACGGCGGCAGGCCGTGACTGCGGTTCCTGTCCAGCAGCCGGTCGGTGCGCCGCTCGGCGATGGAGCCGAGGTCGGCGACGGCGACGGCGAGGAAGTCCAGGACGTAGGCGACCGGGGCGCCGTGGAAGTTGCCGTTGGACTCCACCCGCCCGTCGGGCAGGACGACCGGGTTGTCCACGGCCGCCGCCAGCTCACGCTCGGCGACCAGCGCGGCGTGGGCCATGGTGTCGCGTCCGGCGCCGGCCACCTGCGGGGCGCAGCGCACCGAGTAGGCGTCCTGGACGCGGGGGGCGTCGTCCTGGTGGTGTCCGGTCAGGCCCGAACCCCTGAGCACGGCCAGCATGTTGGCGGCGCTGGCGGCCTGCCCGGGGTGCGGGCGGATGGCGTGCAGCTCGGGGGCGAGGACCTTGTCGGTGCCGAGCAGGGCCTCCATGGTCAGCGCGGCGGTGACGTCGGCGGACTTGTAGAGGGTGTCGAGGTCGGCCAGGGCCATGACCAGCATGCCGAGCATGCCGTCGGTGCCGTTGAGCAGGGCGAGGCCCTCCTTCTCGCGCAGTGCGACGGGGGCGATGCCGTGCTCGGCGAGCAGGTCGCCGGCGGGCCGCACGGTGCCGTCGGGGCCCTCGGCCTCCCCCTCGCCCAGGAGGGTGAGCGCGCAGTGCGACAGCGGGGCGAGGTCGCCGGAGCAGCCGAGGGAGCCGTACTCGTGCACGACCGGGGTGATCCGGGCGTTGAGCACGTCGGCCATGGTCCGCGCGACCTCGGGGCGGACGCCGGTGCGCCCCGAGCAGACGGTCTTCAGCCGCAGGAACATCAGCGCGCGGACCACCTCGCGCTCGACCCGCGGCCCCATCCCGGCGGCGTGCGAGCGGACGATGTTGCGCTGCAGCCGGGCCCGCAGGTCCGGGCTGATGTGCCGGGTCGCCAGGGCACCGAAACCGGTGCTCACGCCGTACACGGGGTCCGGCTTGGCGGCCAGCGCGTCCACGACGCCGCGGGCCGCGGCCAGGGCGGCCAGCGCCTCGTCGGAGATCTCGACCCGGGCGCCCCCGCGCGCCACGGCGAGGACGTCCGACGCGGTGACTCCGGAGACCCCCACCCTCACACTGTGCATATCCATATTCAGGAGCGTACGCACTGAATTCGATGATGTCACGAGGGGGTGCGTCACCAGCGGGCACCGGTTTCACCCCTTACCGCACCGCTCCTACGGCGAGTGCCGCCCCCGGAACCGCCTGCGCTCGCCGTCCTCCGCCCGGGACGGCTCGTCCGCGAGCCGTACGACGGGGTCGTCGGGCCCCTCCCGCCCGGCGACGACCGGCCCGGTCGACCGTTCGGCCTTGGCGCGGTACTGGGCGGCATCCGCGAGCCGGAACAGCCGGCGGGCGGAGCGCACGGGCCCGACGGGGTCCTCGGTGGACGCGAGTCCGCAGGCCACGCCCTCGCCCAGCTCCAGCTCGGCCGCCCGGCGGCACAGCTCCTCGGCCGCCTTGACCACCGCGTCGGCGGACGGCCCGACCGCGAGCAGACAGAACTCGTCCCCGCCGAGCCGCGCCGCGAGCGCGCCCGGCAGCATCGCCCCGCACAGCGACAGCACCGACCCGAAACGCTCCAGGAGCCGGTCGCCGACGGCGTGCCCTTGCGTGTCGTTCACCTGCTTGAGTCCGTTCAGGTCGCACACGACGAGGCTGACGACGACGCCTTCCCTGCGGTGCCGTTCGACGGCCTCGTCCAGGGCGGAGTCGACGGCGCGGCGGTTGGCCAGGCCGGTGAGCGCGTCGGTGTAGGCCAGGCGCCGGACCTCCTCCAGCCGCTCGGTCTGCGCGATCCCGGCGGCGACGACGGAGGCCAGCACGGTGGCGAAGTCGGCGTCGGCCCGTTCGAAGACCGGCTCCCCGACCGGGCGGGCCACGTACAGCTCGCCCCAGGCCCGGCCGTGCAGCACTATCGGCGCGACCACGCAGCAGCCGCGTCCGCGGCGGCGCAGGGCGGCGACCCGCTGGTGGACGTAGCCGGGGCGCCCCGCGGCGGGGCCCCGGGCCGTCTCGACCCAGGCGTCGGGCTCCCCGCCGCCGGCCCAGCGCTCGTGCAGGAACTCGGTGATCTCCGCGAACTGGTGCACCGGATAGGACTCGTCCTCCGGGAACTCCTCCTCGCCCTCGGCCCGCCGGCCGACGTTCACCAGCACCCGCAGCCGGCCCAGCTCGCGCTCCCACACCGACAGCGCGGCGAAGCTGCCGCCCAGCGCCAGGCAGGCACCGTCGGCCGCCGCACGCCACGCGTCACGCGAGCTGTGCGCGGCGGCCATCCCCTGCGCCAACGCCACGACGGCCGCGAGCCGCCTGTCCTCACCCATCACTCCAGGCTAGGGAGATTCAGGGAGAAACGTGACTCAAGCAGGGCGAAAGGGTCGTCCGGTCCGGGTTCCCCGCCGGACGCCCCCGGCGAGTGACACCGGAACCGCCCCGCGCCGCCCTGGCGACCGGGACTCCGCCGGGGGCCGCTCCCCCGGTGGCCCCGGCCACGCCACCGGGTTACCCGCAGTGACCGGGACCACCCCACCGGGCCGCTGTCTCCCAGGGGCAGGGGCCGCCCCACCGGGGGCCGCTCCCCCCGCGGTGGCCGGGACTTACTCCCCCGGCCACTGCGGGGTTCGCTTCTCGTTGAACGCCGCGACACCCTCGGCCCGGTCCCCCGAGAACGCCACCGACCGCCACGCCGCGTCCTCGACCTCGAGGCCGGTCCGCAGGTCCAGCCCGTGACCGAGCCGCAGCGCGCGCTTGGCCGCCCGCAGCCCCACGGGCGAGTTGGCGGCCATCCGGGAGGCCAGGTCCAGCGCCTCCTGCCGGTCCCGCCCCTCGTCCACGAGCTGGTCCACGAGCCCCAGCCCGTGCGCCTCCGCGGCCTCCACCCGGCGTGCCGTGAACACCAGCTCGGCCGCCCGCGCCGCCCCCACCCGTCGCGGCAGCAACTGCGTACCGCCACCGCCCGGAATCACCCCGACGGACACCTCGGGCAGCCCCACCACCGCCGTGGGGTCGGCCACGATCACGTCGCACGACAGCGCCAGCTCGAACCCGCCGCCCAGCGCGAACCCGTGCACGGCCGCGACCGTCGGCACCGGCAGCTCCAGCACGGCGGTGTAGGCACCCCGCGCCACCGGCCGCTGGCGCAGCAGGTCGGCGTCGGAGAAGGAGTTGCGCTCCTTCAGGTCGGCCCCGACGCAGAACGCCCGCTCGTGCGTCGAGGTCAGCACCACCGCCCGCACGCTCCGGTCCTCGCCCAGCGCCGCGCACGCCGCGCCGATCGACCGGGCCATCGCGGTCGAGACGGCGTTCATGGCCTTCGGCCGGTCGAGCGCGAGCTCCGCGACATGCCCGTCCCCGTGCCGCCGCACCAGCACGAAGTCTCCGAACCGCTCCTCGGTCATGACACCCTCCGGTTAACGCGGGTTAACAAGTCGACCGCCCGATCATCGCAGGCGGGCCCGCACGGGGAAAGACCGGGCACGCCCGCTCCCGCCGCCCTCCGCTTACCCGTTCGAGTGACATCCCGCCAACCCCCGCGTCCCGGCCGACGGCAGCGCATAGCGTCGCTCCGCCACGGCGCAGCGGGGGCGCGTGCGCACCGGGGAGGAATCATGACGACGAACGGCACACCGACGGACCAGCGGTACCACCGGGGCCGCCGCGGCAGGCACCGCCGCCCCCGTCCGCGCAAGGGGGTGCTCGCCGCCTGCGGCCTGGCCCTGGCGTCCGGCACCCTGGGTCTCGTACGCCTGCTGGCCGAGCCCGGCGACGACGGCGCGCACGCGCTCGGCGGCGGGGCCGGGCCGCGCGTGGAGACGGACAGGGGCCGGGACGCCGCGGCGGACCGGGCCTCCCCCAGCACGGGCACCGCCGGCGCGCCGCGGGTGAGCCCGTCGGCGACCTCGGCCATGGGCGGCCTCAGCGGGTTCCCGGGCCCGGGGCTCGTACCGGGGGCGACCGGGGGCGGGCCCTCGGCCGCGCCTCCGTCCACGACGGCCGCCCCGGACGCCCCGGGGAATCCGGGGGCTTCGGGGACGGCGGGAGGCCCAGGCGCTACAGGGGCCCCAGGCACCGCAGGGACCTCGGGCGCCACGGGGGCCTCGGGCACCTCCCGGACCCCGGGCGCGAGCGAAGCGGGGCCGCCTCCGCGGGCTCCGCAGCCGCCGCCACCGCGGTCCTCGCCGTCCCCACGGCCCGGTGCGCCCGCACCGCGCCCCACGCCGGCCCCACCGTCCGGCCGCGGCACGCCGCCCGCGCCCGCGCCGGTACCGGAACTCGACCGTCCGGGCGGCCTGTGCGTGCCGGTCATCGGCCTGTGCGTGGACCTGCTCCCCGGACGGAACACGTAGCCGGCAGTCAGGACGCCCGGCCGGGGCGCCCCGCCGAACCGTCCGCCAGACCGGCCCGCCGCACCAACCCACGAACCCGGCCACCGAACCAGCCCACCAGCCCGGCCACCGAACCAGCCCACCAGCCCGGCCACCGAACCAGCCCGCCAACCCGCCCAACCCGCCCGACCCGCCGGACCGGCCGGACCCGCCAGCCCGGCCGTCAGGTCTCCCCGCCGCCGCCCCGCCGCGTGAGCAGCCACGGCTCGACGACGCCGAGACCGCGTACCGGCCGCTGCCACATCGGCTGGAGCGCGAAACGGTAGGACGGCGGCTCCTCGCCCACCTTCTCCGCGGCGGCGGCCTCCTCGGCGGCCACCGCCTCCGAGGAGGGGGCGTCCCGCGTCCGGACCAGCTCCTCCGCGAGGGCCGAGTCGACGAGGACGGCGTCCCGGGGAGCTATCGACGTGAGCCGGGAGGCCAGGTTGACGGTCGTACCGAAGACGTCGCCCATCCGGGTGGTCACCGTGCCGAAGGCGATGCCGACGCGCAGTTCCGGCATCGTCTCGTCGTATGCCATCGTCTCGACGAGGAGCAGCGCGATCTCCGCGGCCGTACCGGCGTCGTCGGCCGCGTAGAGCACCTCGTCGCCGAGTGTCTTGATCAGCCGTCCGCCGCGGGCGGCGACCAGGTCGGCGGCGGTGGTCTCGAAGGCCTCGACCAGCTCGCCGAGTTCCTCCTCCTCCATCCGGCGGGTCAGCCGGGTGAAGCCGACCAGGTCCGCGAAGCCGACCGCGAGGCGCCGGTCCACCATCTCCTCGTCGTCACCGGCCTGCACGACCCGGCCGGCCGAGGCGGCGAGCTGGCGCCGCCACACGTAGACCAGGAACTCCTGCAGCTCGGGCAGGAGCAGCTCGACGATCGGGTACGTCACCTCGGTGCGCGTCATCCCGGGCTCCGGCGGCTCGGTCAGCCCCTCCAGGAAGGAGTCGATCTGCCACTCGGCCAACCGGGCGGTGGTCTGCCCGGTGGACCGGGCCACCTGCACCGCCATGGCCTCGCTGAGCAGCCCCGCCTCCACCAGACCGGCCAGCCGGCGCAGCGCCAGGACGTCGGCCTCGGTGAGCGCCCTGGCCTGGCCTATGTCGGCGAAGCCCATGGCCCGCCAGAAACGGGACGCCAGTTCCATGGAGACGCCGGCGCTGCGTGCGGCCTGGAAGGGGGTGTAGCGGCGCTCGGCGCCCAGGATGAGCCCTTCCAGGCGCAGCGCGAGCGGGTCCTCGCCGGAGTCGGCGGAGTCCGGGCCGGGCTCGGGGTCCACCCGGCCGTCCCCGTCCGCGCCGGAGCCCGTGTCGTCGACGGTCACGCCTGCTGCCCTTCCGATCTGCCGCGGTCAGGTTCGACCGGCCCCAACTTTACGTCAGGTGTGCCCCAGCTCACTCCGTCACGCGGAGCCGGCGGTGGCACCCCGGTACCGGCGGGGCGGGAGCGCTCACGCCGGTCGCAGATGGACGATGTCCCCCGCCCCCACCGGCTCCTGCACGCCCGCCTCCGTGGCCAGCACCAGCCGGCCCTCCCCGTCCACGGCCACCGCCTCCCCGACGAGCGACCGGTCCCCCGGAAGCTCCGCGCGCACCACCCGTCCCAGCGTCGCGCACCCCGCCGCGTACGTCTCCTGGAGACCGCTGGCCGCCGGGTCGCCCCCGGCCGCGCGCCACCGCCCGTACCAGTCCTCCAGCGACCGCAGCACGCCCCGCAGCAGCGGGTCCCGGTCGGTGCTGACGGCACCGGCCAGCGCCAGCGAGCCGGCCCCCGGGACGGGCAGTTCGTCCGCCTGGAGGGTGACGTTGATGCCGACGCCGATGACGATCCCGGCGTCGCCGGCCCGCTCGGCCAGGATGCCGCCCGTCTTGCGCTCCTCGTCGCCGACCGTGACGAGCAGGTCGTTGGGCCACTTCAGGGCGGTGTCCACGCCCGCCGCCCGGGACAGTCCGGTCGCCACCGCGACGCCGGTGAGCAGCGGCAGCCAGCCCCAGCGGGTCACGGGGACGTCGGCGGGGTCCAGCAGTACGGAGAAGAAGAGGCCGGAGCGGGCGGGTGCCGTCCACTGCCGGTCCAGGCGCCCCCGGGCGGCCGTCTGCTCCTCGGCGACCAGCACCGCGCCCTCACCCGCCTCGCCCGCGACGGCGAGGGCCACGAGGTCGGAGTTGGTGGAGCCGGTGCGCTGCACCACGTCCACCTGACGCCACAGTCCGTCCCCCCGCACGAGCCCCCGGCGCAGGGCCGTGGTGCTGAGGGGCGGCCGGCTCAGGTCGGACCACCGGCCGCGGGGGGAGTCAGAGGCATCTCGGGGCGTCATGCAACCCACCCTAGGTGTGGGAAACACCGCACTGCCGATCGGAAGGCCCCCCACTACTCTACGAACGAGTAACCGTCCCCCCTTTTGAGCAGGCAGGGAGCCGCATCCCGATGTCCGAGCCGGAAGAGCAGCAGCCCGACATCCACACGACCGCGGGCAAGCTCGCGGACCTGAGGCGCCGTATCGAGGAAGCGACGCACGCCGGTTCGGACCGCGCCGTCGAGAAGCAGCACGCCAAGGGCAAGCTGACGGCCCGTGAGCGCATCGGCCTCCTGCTCGACGAGGGCTCGTTCGTCGAGCTGGACGAGTTCGCCCGCCACCGCTCCACCAACTTCGGCCTGGACGCCAACCGCCCCTACGGCGACGGCGTCGTCACCGGTTACGGCACCGTCGACGGCCGCCCGGTCGCCGTCTTCTCGCAGGACTTCACCGTCTTCGGCGGCGCGCTGGGCGAGGTCTACGGGCAGAAGATCCTCAAGGTCATGGACTTCGCGCTGAAGACGGGCTGCCCGGTCATCGGCATCAACGACTCCGGCGGCGCCCGCATCCAGGAGGGCGTGGCCTCGCTCGGCGCGTACGGCGAGATCTTCCGCCGCAACACCCACGCCTCCGGTGTCATCCCGCAGATCAGCCTGGTCGTCGGCCCCTGCGCGGGCGGTGCCGTGTACTCCCCGGCGATCACCGACTTCACGGTGATGGTCGACCAGACCTCGCACATGTTCATCACCGGGCCCGACGTCATCAAGACCGTCACCGGCGAGGACGTCGGCTTCGAGGAGCTGGGCGGCGCCCGCACCCACAACACCAGCTCGGGCGTGGCCCACCACATGGCCGGTGACGAGAAGGACGCCGTCGAGTACGTCAAGCAGCTGCTGTCGTACCTGCCGTCCAACAACCTCTCCGAGCCCCCCGCCTTCCCGGAGGAGGCGGACCTCGCCCTCACCGACGAGGACGCCGGGCTGGACACGATCGTCCCGGACTCGGCGAACCAGCCCTACGACATGCACACCGTCATCGAGCACGTCCTCGACGACGCCGAGTTCCTCGAGACGCAGCCGCTGTTCGCGCCGAACATCCTCACCGGCTTCGGCCGCGTCGAGGGCCGTCCGGTCGGCATCGTCGCCAACCAGCCGATGCAGTTCGCCGGCTGCCTGGACATCACCGCCTCCGAGAAGGCGGCCCGCTTCGTGCGGACCTGCGACGCCTTCAACGTCCCCGTGATCACCTTCGTGGACGTCCCCGGCTTCCTGCCCGGTGTCGACCAGGAGCACGACGGCATCATCCGCCGCGGCGCCAAGCTGATCTTCGCCTACGCCGAGGCCACCGTGCCCCTGATCACGGTCATCACCCGCAAGGCCTTCGGCGGCGCCTACGACGTCATGGGCTCCAAGCACCTGGGCGCCGACCTCAACCTGGCCTGGCCGACCGCCCAGATCGCCGTCATGGGCGCCCAGGGCGCCGTCAACATCCTGCACCGGCGCACCATCGCCGAGGCCGGTGACGACGCCGAGGCCACCCGCGCCCGCCTGATCCGGGAGTACGAGGACACCCTCCTCAACCCCTACACGGCCGCCGAACGCGGTTACGTCGACGCGGTGATCATGCCGTCCGACACCCGCCGCCACATCGTCCGCGGCCTGCGTCAGCTGCGCACCAAGCGGGAATCCCTCCCTCCGAAGAAGCACGGCAACATCCCCCTGTAAGGAGCCGCTGTGACGATCAAGGTCGTACGGGGCAATCCCACCCCGGAGGAGCTGGCCGCCGCCCTGGCGGTGGTGCGGGCCCGCGCGGCGACGGCGGAAACGGAGCCGTCCGGCGCCCGGGGGCCGCGCGACGCGTGGTCCGACCCGTCCCGCATCGCCGGCCGGCATCTGCCCCCGCCGGGCCCCGCGTCCTGGGCCCGCACCTTCTGGCCGGGCTGAGGACCGCGTCCCCGGGGCGCGGGGCCGTGCCGGCCCGCGGCCCGGCCGCGTGGGCGCGCCCGGGAGGAGCCCCGCGCCCCGAATCTAGGTACCCGTACTCACGCGCCGCCCCCGGGCCGGGCCGCACGCTGGTGGCATGCTGTGGTCCGACCCCGAGAACGAGCCGCCCGAGGAACTGCGCGCCATGCAGCACATGCTGCGGCGGCTGAGCGTCTTCCTGGCGTCGGCCATGGTCCTCGCGATGATCGTCATCGGCCTCAGGTAGACCGGCCGGCCCCTCCCGGCGCCGCGGATACGCTTGATCCCATGACAGACCAGCAGCCGCGCCGCCGCCTCGTCCTCGCCTCCCAGTCCCCGGCCAGGCTCGGCCTGCTGCGCCAGGCCGGGCTCGTCCCGGAGGTGCTGGTGAGCGGCGTCGACGAGGACGCCGTCACCGCGCCCACCCCCGCCGAGCTGGCCCTCGCCCTCGCCGAGGCCAAGGCCTCCGTCGTGGCCGCGAAGCCCGAGGTGCGCGGCGCCCTGGTGATCGGCTGCGACTCGGTGCTCGACCTGGACGGGCGGGCCCTCGGCAAGCCGGCGGACGCCGAGGAGGCCACCGCCCGCTGGAAGGCGATGCGCGGCCGGGCGGGCACCCTGCAGACCGGCCACTGCCTCTGGGACACCGCCTCCGGCCGCCACGTCTCGGCGACCGCCTCCACCGTCGTCCGCTTCGGCGAACCGACCGACGCGGAGATCGCGGCCTACGTGGCCTCCGGCGAGCCCCTGTACGTCGCCGGGGCGTTCACCCTGGACGGCCGCTCGGCCCCGTTCATCGAGGGCATCGAGGGCGACCACGGGAACGTGATCGGCCTCAGCCTGCCCCTCCTGCGGCGCCTCCTGGCCGAGCTCGGGGTCGGCATCACGGAGTTGTGGGCGTCTGCGGAGGGCTGACCGGGGAGCCGTCGTCTCCCTTGCCGGCCTGGGGCCCACCGGCCGGGGACCCACCGGTCGCGGGCCCACCGGTCGCGGGCCGCGTCTGGGCGTCGTAGGGCATCAGCAGCAGCACGACGAGGGCCAGGACGAGGACCATGAACAGGAAGGCGTGCGGGCCCACCAGCCCCCAGCCGAAGGCGCCGAGCAGCCCGTGCACCACGGCCGCGCTGATCAGCAGCACCCGGCCGAGGCCGGCGGGCGGGCGGTCGCGCAGCGCCACGAGCAGGGCGACCAGCCCGCACAGGGCGAAGTAGAGCCCGAAGACGACCCCGCCGATCTTCGAGGACACGGCCATCGCGTCCGGGTCGAGACCGGCCAGGGACATGTCCTGGCGGTCCACGACGACCCCCAGGAACCAGTTCAGCGACGCGATGCCGACCGCCTCCGCGAAGAGCACGACCGCCACGGTCCACGCCACCGGCCTGCGCACCGTCACCGGCCCCCCGCTTCCGACCGCTGCCGCACAGGACAGCTGTTACCCCAAGTAATCCCGCCCGTCGCCCGGCCACCACCCCTCAAGGAGGCCCTCCGGGCCGTGCACGTTCTTCAACATCCGGAACGCTACTCACGGGTAAACACCGCGGCAAGAGATCCGGCCCGGGCAAAGAATCATTGGGCCATTCGTAGGGACTCCACAAAGAAACGGAGTGGCCCGCAGCACCCTCTTACAGAGACCTCGCCCACACCGGACGGCTAGGGTTTGCCGCAGGAGTGCTGTGCTTCGCGGCGCTACAAGGGATTTCGCGGGTCGAGTGAGCCTCGAATCACGCTCCGTGTGGGCAAGCTCACCATTGGGGACGGGTCGAAGTGCCGTGTCGGCAGTCCCTAAACTCGGCTTGTTTCAAGGAGGGAGCCTCAATCGTGCGCAAGGTGCTCATCGCCAATCGTGGCGAAATCGCTGTCCGCGTGGCCCGGGCCTGCCGGGACGCCGGGATCGCGAGCGTGGCCGTCTACGCGGACCCGGACCGGGACGCTCTGCATGTCCGCGCCGCTGATGAGGCGTTCGCCCTGGGTGGTGACACCCCCGCCGCCAGCTATCTGGACATCGCCAAAGTCCTGAAGGCAGCGAGCGAGTCGGGCGCGGACGCCATCCACCCCGGGTACGGATTCCTCTCCGAGAACGCCGAGTTCGCGCAGGCGGTCCTGGACGCGGGTCTGACCTGGATCGGTCCGCCCCCGCAGGCCATCCGCGACCTGGGCGACAAGGTCGCCGCCCGTCACATCGCCCAGCGGGCCGGCGCCCCCCTCGTCGCGGGCACCCCCGACCCGGTCTCGGGTGCGGACGAGGTCGTCGCCTTCGCGGAGGAACACGGCCTGCCCATCGCGATCAAGGCCGCCTTCGGCGGCGGCGGACGCGGCCTCAAGGTCGCCCGCACCCTGGACGAGGTCCCCGAGCTGTACGACTCCGCCGTCCGCGAGGCCGTCGCCGCCTTCGGCCGCGGCGAGTGCTTCGTCGAGCGCTACCTCGACAAGCCCCGCCACGTGGAGACCCAGTGTCTGGCCGACACCCACGGCAACGTGGTCGTCGTCTCCACCCGTGACTGCTCCCTGCAGCGCCGCCACCAGAAACTGGTCGAGGAGGCCCCCGCCCCCTTCCTCTCCCAGGCCCAGCTCGACGAGCTGTACGCCTCCTCCAAGGCCATCCTCAAGGAAGCCGGCTACGTCGGCGCCGGCACCGTGGAGTTCCTCGTCGGCCTCGACGGCACGATCTCCTTCCTGGAGGTCAACACCCGCCTCCAGGTCGAACACCCGGTCACCGAGGAAGTCGCCGGCATCGACCTGGTCCGCGAGATGTTCCGCATCGCCGACGGCGAGGAACTCGGCTACGACGACCCCGAGCTGCGCGGCCACTCCTTCGAGTTCCGCATCAACGGCGAGGACCCCGGCCGCGGCTTCCTCCCCGCCCCCGGCACCGTCACCACCTTCCACCCGCCCACCGGCCCCGGCGTCCGCCTCGACGCCGGCGTCGAGTCCGGCTCCGTGATCGGCCCGGCCTGGGACTCCCTGCTCGCCAAGCTGATCGTCACCGGCCGCACCCGCAAGGAAGCTCTCCAGCGCGCCGCCCGCGCCCTGGAGGAATTCACCGTCGAGGGCATGGCCACCGCCCTCCCCTTCCACCGCGCGGTCGTCACCGACCCGGCCTTCGCCCCCGAACTGACCGGCACGACCGACCCCTTCACGGTCCACACCCGCTGGATCGAAACGGAGTTCGTCAACGACATCAGGCCCTTCACCGCCCTCGCCGACACCGACACCGACGAGGACACCGGCCGCGAGACCGTCGTCGTCGAGGTCGGCGGCAAGCGCCTGGAGGTCTCCCTCCCCTCCTCGCTGGGCATGTCCCTGGCCCGCACCGGCCTCGCGGCCGGCGCCAAACCCAAACGCCGCGCGGCCAAGAAGTCCGGCCCCGCCGCCTCCGGCGACACCCTCGCCTCCCCCATGCAGGGCACCATCGTCAAGATCGCCGTGGAAGAAGGCCAGCAAGTCCAGGAGGGCGACCTGATCGTCGTCCTGGAGGCCATGAAGATGGAACAGCCCCTCAACGCCCACAAATCCGGCACCGTCAAGGGCCTCGACGCCACCGTCGGCGCCTCGGTCACCTCCGGCGCGCCCCTCTGCGAGATCAAGGACTGAGCGCCGGTACGACACGACGGGGGCGCCCGGCGGACCGCTTCACCCGGTCCGCCGGGCGCCCCGTTTCCGGCGCCGCGGCGCGACGGACCGTGCGGCGGCTCAGCGTCGGCGCAGATCCGCGACCCGAGCCCGCTCCGCGCCGGGGTTCTGCTCGCCCAGGGCCGCGGCCGACCGCAGTCCCGTTCCGGTGCCCGGGACCTGACGGCGTGGCCCCGGGAGCGGCACGTCCCGGCGCTGCTGACGCGCCGGGGCGGACTCACCCCCCGCGGGGGCCCCGGAGCCGCCCGTCGCGCCCTTCGACGCCCCCGCCACCGCGATCTGCACGCCCTGGTCGGCCAGCGCCTGCAGCTCGGTGCCGGCGCGGTCGTCGTGGGCGGGCGGCTCGTCGGTCACCAGGCGGGTGACGACGTCCGTGGGCACGGTCTGGAACATGGTGTCCGTGCCCAGCTTGGAGTGGTCGGCGAGGACGACGACCTCGGCGGCGGCCTGCACCAGCGCACGGTCGACCGACGCCGACAGCATGTTGGACGTGGACAGCCCCCGCTCCGCCGTCAGCCCGCTCCCGGACAGGAAGGCCTTGGACACCCGCAGCCCCTGGAGGGACTGTTCGGCCCCCGACCCGACCAGGGCGTAGTTGGACCCGCGGAGCGTGCCGCCGGTCATCACCACCTCGACCCGGTTGGCGTGGGCGAGGGCCTGGGCCACCAGCAGCGAGTTGGTGACGACGGTCAGTCCGGGCACCCGCGCGAGCCGGCGCGCCAGCTCCTGCGTGGTGGTCCCCGCCCCGACCACGATGGCCTCGCCCTCTTCGACGAAGCCCGCGGCGAGGTCGGCGATGGCCGTCTTCTCGGCGGTCGCGAGATGGGACTTCTGCGGGAAGCCGGACTCTCGCGTGAACCCGCCCGGCAGTACCGCACCGCCGTGCCGGCGGTCGAGGAGTCCTTCTGCCTCCAGTGCCCGCACGTCCCGCCGTACGGTCACTTCTGAGGTCTGGACGACGCGGGCGAGCTCACGGAGCGACACGGCCCCGTTCGCTCGCACCATTTCGAGGATCAATTGGCGACGTTCTGCAGCGAACACGAAACTGACAGTAACCCCAGCGACCGTCTGCTTTCAGCAGTATGCGCCGAATAACAGAAGTTGTTCGCATGGTGGACCTGGAAGTGGTATACGCGCCTACCCCGCCCGCCCATGCCACCCGCACGCTCCGCGACACTCCGTGACCGGCGGGCCGGCCTCCGGCCGTGCGGACGGCAAGGCGCCTGCCGCACACCGCACTTGGCTCCCCGCCGGACGACGCGCCCGGACGACGCGCTACGCGTCCCCGGCGGCCTTCCGGGTCTGCAGCTGCCGGGCCACCTCCGCGATCGATCCCGAGAGGGAGGGGTACACGGTGAAGGCGTTCGCGATCTGTTCGACCGTCAGGTTGTTGTCGACCGCGATCGAGATGGGGTGGATGAGTTCCGAGGCGCGCGGCGCCACGACCACACCGCCCACCACGATCTCGGTACCGGGCCGGCAGAAGATCTTGACGAAACCGTCCCGGATGCCCTGCATCTTGGCGCGCGGGTTGCGCAGCAGCGGCAGCTTCACCACGCGGGCGTCGATCCTGCCGCCGTCGACGTCGGCCTGCGAGTACCCGACGGTGGCGATCTCGGGGTCGGTGAAGACGTTGGCGGAGACGGTCTTCAGGTTGAGCGGGGTGACCGCGTCCCCGAGGAAGTGGTACATGGCGATCCGCCCCTGCATCGCGGCCACCGAGGCGAGCGCGAAGACGCCGGTGACGTCACCGGCGGCGTACACGCCGGGAGCCGAGGTCCGCGAGACGCGGTCGGTACGGATGTGCCCGGAGTCCTTGAGCTTGACCCCGGCCTCCTCGAGCCCCATGCCCTCGGTGTTGGGGATGGCGCCGACGGCCATCAGGCAGTGCGACCCGGTGATGACCCGTCCGTCCGACAGGGTGACCTCGACCCGGTCCCCCACCCGTTTGGCGGACTCGGCCCGGGACCGCGACATCACGTTCATGCCGCGCCGCCGGAAGACGTCCTCCAGCACGGCGGCGGCGTCGGGGTCCTCGCCGGGCAGCACCCGGTCCCGCGACGACACGAGCGTGACCTTGGAGCCGAGGGCCTGGTAGGCGCCGGCGAACTCGGCACCGGTGACACCGGAGCCGACGACGATGAGCTCCTCGGGCAGCTCGTCGAGGTCGTACACCTGGGTCCAGTTCAGGATGCGCTCGCCGTCGGGCCGGGCGTCGGGCAGCTCGCGGGGGTGGCCGCCGGTGGCGATGAGCACCGCGTCCGCGGTGAGCGTCTCCTCGCTCCCGTCGGCGGCGCGCACCACGACCTTGCGCGACCCGTCGAGACCCTGCATGCCCTCCAGGCGCCCGCGCCCGCGCATGACCCGCGCGCCCGCCCGCGTCACGGAGGCGGTGATGTCGTGCGACTGGGCCAGGGCGAGCCGCTTCACCCGCCGGTTGACCTTCCCCAGGTCGACCCCCACCACCCGGGCGGCCTGCTCCATGGGCGGGGTGTCGTCGGCGACGATGATCCCCAGTTCCTCGTACGACGAGTCGAAGGTGGTCATCACCTCGGCCGTGGCGATCAGAGTCTTGGACGGCACGCAGTCGGTCAGCACCGACGCCCCGCCCAGGCCGTCGCTGTCGACGACGGTCACCTCCGCGCCGAGCTGAGCGGCCGCCAGCGCCGCTTCGTATCCGCCGGGTCCGCCACCAATGATCACGATCCGAGTCACGTACTCCATTGTCCCGCACCCTTCAACGGAAGGCCGTCCGGGGGCACACCTGTTACACGAGTGACGCCCGCACCGCTGCCGTACCCTCTCCCCATGTCGCTCTACGCCGCTTATGCCGGCAACCTCGACGCGCGGTTGATGACCCGCCGCGCCCCGCACTCGCCGCTGCGCGCCACCGGCTGGCTGAACGGGTGGCGGCTGACCTTCGGGGGCGAGCACATGGGCTGGGAGGGGGCGCTCGCGACCCTCGTCGAGGATCCGGTGTCGCAGGTCTTCGTCTCCCTCTACGACGTCGCCCCGATGGACGAGGACTCACTGGACCGCTGGGAGGGCGTGGGCATGGACATATACCGCCGCGCCCGCGTCCGCGTCCACACCCTGGAGGGCGAGGAGCAGGCGTGGACGTACGTGCTGAACGCCTACGAGGGCGGTCTGCCCTCCGCCCGCTACCTGGGCGAGGTGGCGGACGCGGCCGAGTCGGCCGGCGCCCCTCACGACTACGTCATGGAACTCCGCAAGCGCCCCTGCTGATCCGCTCCCGCCGAACCGCCCTCGTCAGAAACAACAAAACAACAATCGCCATCCCGTGAGCTCCGTCATCTACGCGCGTAGGCGTAAACCGGCTACCCTCTTCGGCGTGAACGCATCTCTTCTTCCGGACGACATCCAGGGCGCCACCCCAGTAGACCCGAGGGCCGCCGCCGACGCCGCCGCGGCCCGCCTGCGCGAACTCACCGGCGCCGAGACCCACGACGTCGCCCTGGTGATGGGCTCCGGCTGGGCACCGGCCGTGGACGCCCTGGGCGCCCCCGAGGCCGATCTCCAGGTCACCGACCTGCCGGGCTTCCCCGCGCCCGCAGTGGAGGGGCACGGCGGCAGAATCCGCTCGTACTCCATCGGCGACAAGCGCGCGCTGGTCTTCCTGGGCCGCACCCACTACTACGAGGGCCACGGCGTGGCCGCCGTCTCGCACGGCGTCCGCACGGCGGTGGCCGCCGGCGCCAAGACGGTCGTCCTGACCAACGGCTGCGGCGGCCTGCGCGAGGGCATGCGCCCCGGCCGGCCGGTCCTGATCAGCGACCACATCAACCTCACCGCCACCTCCCCCATCGTCGGCGCGAACTTCGTCGACCTCACCGACCTCTACTCCCCGCGCCTGCGCGCCCTGTGCAAGGAGGTCGACCCCACGCTGGAGGAGGGCGTCTACGCCCAGTTCCCCGGCCCGCACTACGAGACGCCGGCCGAGATCCGCATGGCCCGTGTGATCGGGGCGGACCTGGTGGGCATGTCGACGGTCCTGGAGGCGATCGCCGCCCGCGAGGCCGGCGCGGAGGTCCTGGGCATCTCCCTGGTGACCAACCTCGCGGCCGGCATGACGGGCGAGCCCCTCAACCACGAGGAGGTCCTCCAGGCGGGCCGCGACTCCGCGGCGCGGATGGGCGCGCTGCTGACGCAGGTGCTCGGGAAGCTGTAGCCGCAGGCTCCTCGTCGTCCGCGGGTCGGCGGGGTGCGGTCCGGGGGCGTACGACGCGCCACCGGTGCCGGCCGGGCGTCTCCCCCGCCCTTCAGGGGGCCGCCGCCGCCCGGTCGTACCGCTTCGTCTCCCGGACGGTCCGAACGGGGCGGCGCGCCCGCGGGCCACGCCCGCGGACGGCCGCGGGCGGCGCGAGGGGCCTGTGGCGGGGCCCTCCCGGGGGCCGACACCGGCCCGGCCCGGCCCCGCACCCGACGCCCACCTCCACGGGGCGCGGGCCGCAGGCACGGGACAGGTACAAGAACCGAGCGCGGACCGCGGGCACGGGCACGGACACAGGCAGGCGCCCGCGCACTGCCCACAGGCCTCCGCCGGCACCCCGCCCCACACCACCGCCACAAGCCGCCACCCCGCACCCCGCACCCCGCACCCCGCCAGACCACCACCGCCACGGACGGCCGCCACCGGCACCCGCACAGACCGGCACGGGGGCCGCCACCGGCACCCCGCACAGACCGACACACGAGAGGCTGACCGACGTGCACGACGACCTCCTCGCACGGGCCAGGGCATGGCTGGCCGAGGACCCCGACCCGGACACCCGCGCGGAACTCGCCGGGCTCATCGACGCCGGGGACCACGCCGAGCTGACCGCCCGCTTCTCCGGCACCCTCCAGTTCGGCACCGCCGGCCTGCGGGGCGAACTCGGCGCCGGCCCGATGCGCATGAACCGCTCCGTCGTCATCCGGGCCGCCGCCGGCCTCGCCGCGTACCTGAAGCGGCAGGGCCACGCCGACGGCCTCGTCGTCGTCGGTTACGACGCCCGGCACAAGTCCGCCGACTTCGCCCGCGACACCGCCGCGGTGATGACCGGCGCCGGTCTGAAGGCGGCCGTCCTCCCCCGGCCCCTCCCCACCCCCGTCCTCGCCTTCGCCATACGGCACCTCGGCGCCGTGGCGGGCGTGGAGGTCACCGCCAGCCACAACCCGCCCCGCGACAACGGCTACAAGGTGTACCTGGGCGACGGCTCCCAGATCGTGCCCCCCGCCGACGCCGGTATCGCCGCGGAGATCGACGCCGTACACGCGCTGGACGACGTCCCCCGGCCCGCCACCGGCTGGCGGACCCTGGACGACTCCGTCCTGGAGGCCTACCTCGCCCGTACGGACGCGGTCCTCTCCGCGGGCTCCCCCCGCACCGCCCGCACCGTCTACACGGCGATGCACGGCGTGGGCAAGGACACCCTCCTCGCCGCCTTCGCCCGAGCGGGCTTCCCGGAGCCCGTCCTCGTCACGGAGCAGGCGGACCCCGACCCCGACTTCCCGACCGTCGCCTTCCCCAACCCGGAAGAGCCCGGCGCGATGGACCTCGCCTTCGCGAAGGCCCGCGAGACCGGCCCCAGCCTGGTCATCGCCAACGACCCGGACGCGGACCGCTGCGCGGTGGCCGTCCCCGCCGGCGGCGACTGGCGCATGCTCCGCGGCGACGAGGTCGGCGCCCTCCTCGCCGCGCACCTGGTCGCCCGCGGAGCACAGGGCACGTTCGCCGAGTCGATCGTCTCCTCCTCCCTCCTCGGCCGCATCGCCGGGAAGGCGAAGCTCCCGTACGAGGAAACTCTCACCGGCTTCAAGTGGATCGCCCGCGTCGAGGGTTTGCGCTACGGCTACGAGGAAGCCCTCGGCTACTGCGTCGACCCGGAGGGCGTCCGCGACAAGGACGGCATCACCGCGGCCCTCCTCATCGCGGAACTCGCCTCCGTCCTCGAACAGGAGGGCCGTACGCTGCTCGACCTCCTCGACGACCTGGCCGTCGAGCACGGCCTGCACGCCACCGACCAGCTCTCGGTCCGCGTCGAGGACCTCTCCGTCATCGCCGCCGCGATGCACCGGCTGCGCGAGCGGCCCCCGACCCGCCTCGCGGGCCTGCCGGTCACGGGCGCGGAGGACCTCACCCGGGGCACGGACACGCTTCCGCCCACGGACGGGCTGCGCTACACGCTCGACGGCGCCCGTGTGATCGTCCGCCCGAGCGGCACGGAGCCCAAGCTGAAGTGCTACCTGGAGGTGGTCGTCCCGGTCGCGACGCACTCCGGCCTCCCCGAGGCGCGGGCCAGGGCGAACGACCTGCTGGCGGCGCTCAAGCGGGACCTGTCGGCCGCGGCGGGCATCTGACCCGGGGCGGCACCCGGCCCCCGCGGGACCGGCCGTCACCCAACGGCACCCGGGCCTCGCGGGACCGGGACCGGACGTCGCCCGGCCCGCCAGGGGCGCTCCCGCCCGGGGGCACCCCATCGGGTGATTTCCCGCCTCCTGTTGACCCACCCTCCCCCTACGCGGCCTCCCTGCGGGCAACGGTGGACCGGAAACCGCACCGCCGAGAGCCACCAGGGAGCCGCCGTGTCCTCGACCGCGCCCAAGACCACCGCCGGCGGACACATCCCCGGCACCCGGCGCCCCCGGCCGGCCGCCGCCACCGCCCCGCCCCCACAGGGTGACGCCCGCGACCGCGCCCGCGCGCACGCCCGGCGCCTCCTGCGGGCCGCACACCACGCCGCCCCGGCCCTCGGCGCCTATCTCGCCGTACGCCTCACGGGTCTGCTGGTGCTCGCCGTCTGGGCACCGCGCCGGCACCAGGACCTCTGGGTGAACCTGGCCGCCCAGTGGGACTCGGACTGGTACCTCGGCATCGCCGAGCACGGCTACACCCACGAGCTCGGCACCACCCCCAACGCCAACAACCTGGCGTTCTTCCCGCTCTACCCGGTGCTGGTGAAGGCGGTGGCGGTCCTCACCCCGGGAAGCCGCGCCTCCACGGGCCTCGGCCTCGCGGTCGTCGCCTCGTTCGTCGCGGCGTGGGGCGTCTTCGCGGTGGGCGACCGCCTGCACGGCCGCCGCGTCGGCGTGCTCCTCGCCACGCTGTGGGCGGCGTTCCCGGTCGGCGCGGTGCAGTGGATGGGGTACACCGAGTCCCTGTTCACGGCCTGCGCGGCCTGGTCGCTGTACGCGGTGCTGACGGAACGCTGGCTGTGGGCGGCCGGCTTCGCCTCGCTGGCGGGGCTGACCCGCCCGACCGGCATCGCGGTGGCGGCGGCGGTCACCGTGACGGCGCTGCTGCACCTCGCCCGCCACCGCAGGCTCGCCCCCCGCGTCCTGGCGGCAGCCGCCCTGGCACCGCTCGGCTGGTGCGCGTACCTCGCCTGGGTGGGCCTGCGGCTGGGCCGCTGGGACGGCTACTTCGCCGTACAACGGCTCTGGTACAACGAGCTGGACGGCGGTGTGCGGACGCTGCACCAGATCCGGTGGCTGCTGTGGCGTGATCCGACACCGCAGCTGTTCCTGGTGATGGTGACGCTCACGCTGATCGGCGCGGTGGTCCTGTTCGGTCTGTCCGCGGCGGACCGCCAGCCCGCCGCGCTGCTGGTCTTCACGGGCGTCATGCTGGCGATCGTCCTGGGCAGCGGAGGCGTCTACTTCCCGCGGGCGCGCTTCCTGCTCCCCGCCTTCCCGCTGCTGCTGCCGCTGGTCCTGCACCTGTCCCGCGCCTCCCGGCGGCACCGTGCGCTGGTACTGACGGCGGCGGTGCTGGGTTCGACGTACTGCGGGGCGTACATGCTCGTGGTCTGGTCCGCGGCGCCGTGACACCCGCCGGCCACGGCCGCCCGGGCGTCGTCCGTCCCGTCCCGGGGGCCGGGCGTCCGCCCGCCCGGGACGGGACGGACCCGGGCCGGCCCACCGGCCGCCGCACGGCCCGCGCCGTCGGCCCCGTCAGCCCGCCCTCGTCAGCCCGCCCTCGTCAGTCCGTCCCCGTCAGCCCGCCCCCAGCAGCCGATCCTCAGCCGGTCCCCCTCAGCCCGTCCCCAGCAGCACCGCGAGCAGCACCGCCCCGGCCGCCGCCGGCGCGACCACCTCGTAGGCCCACCGCACGGTCACCTCGCCCTGCGCGGTGTCGGCCGCCTTCCGCGCCTCCAGCAGCTCGCGCAGCTCGTCCATGATCTTGTCGGTCTCCGCCCGCACCGGCCCGTCCGCCTCGACGGCGGCGGAACCGGCACCACCGCCCCGCGTACCGAACTGGCCATGACCGCCGAGCACACTCCCGCGCCCCCGGCCGCCTCCGGCGGCCCGCCGGTCCTCCCGTCGCGCGGCCTTCTTGCGGGCGCGCAGCGAGACCGGAACGGCCCACAGCTGGTACTTGTCGCCCGACCCGGTGGCGACCTCGTTGGAGTAGCCGGACCGGAAGGAGGCGACCTGCCCCCAGGGCAGCACGATCACCCGGAAGGGATTGCGCACGCGCAGCCGGTCGTCGCCCGCGAAGACGGCGGGCCGCACGGTGTAGGCGGCGATGAGCGGCACGAGGAAGAGCAGTGCCGCGAGCGCCGTCCAGGGCGTGCGTCCGTCGCCCGCGACCACGGCGTCGATGCCGAGCCACAGGGCGAGGGCGAGCAACAGGACGCCGCCGGCGAGGCCCGCGGGCGAGCGGTAGATCCGGTCCTTGGACACGGGTACCGGCGGCTGCGGCGGTGGTGACTGGGGCTCCGGGGTCGTCATGGTGCCGATTGTGCCCGACGGTGCGGGCGGCGCTCATGGGTGGTGCCGCTCCGCGGAACGAGCGCGCGGGGCTGTACAGCCGCTACGCGCGTAGATATGCTCGCCTGGTGACCATGCCCACCACTGCATCCGCCGCACACGGACTCGCCGACGTCACCGCGTCCGACAGCACGCTGCGCCGCTTCCTCCACGGGCTGCCCGGCGTCGACACGGTCGGCCTGGAGGCGCGCGCCGCCTCGCTCGGCACCCGTTCCATCAAGACCACCGCGAAGGCGTACGCCATCGACCTCGCCATCTCGATGGTCGACCTGACGACGCTGGAAGGCGCGGACACCCCGGGCAAGGTCCGGGCGCTCGGCGCGAAGGCGGTCCGCCCCGACCCGACCGACCGCACGGCCCCCGCCACGGCGGCCGTCTGCGTCTACCCCGACATGGTGCCCGCCGCCAAGGAGGCCGTCGCCGGCTCCGCGGTGAAGGTCGCCTCCGTCGCCACCGCGTTCCCGGCGGGCCGCGCCTCGCTCGCGGTCAAGCTGGCCGACGTGCGCGAGGCCGTGACGGCGGGCGCGGACGAGGTCGACATGGTCATCGACCGCGGGGCGTTCCTCGCGGGGCACTACATGAAGGTGTACGACGAGATCGTCGCCGTGCGGGAGGCCTGCGGGACGAGCGCCCGCCTGAAGGTCATCTTCGAGACCGGCGAGCTGTCGACGTACGACAACATCCGCCGCGCGAGCTGGCTCGGCATGCTGGCGGGCGCCGACTTCATCAAGACGTCCACCGGCAAGGTCGCGGTCAACGCGACCCCGTCCAACACCCTCCTGATGCTGGAGGCGGTGCGCGACTTCCGCGCGCAGACCGGCGTCCAGGTCGGGGTGAAGCCGGCCGGCGGCATCCGCACCACCAAGGACGCGATCAAGTTCCTCGTCCTGGTCAACGAGACCGCGGGCGGGGACTGGCTGGACAACCACTGGTTCCGCTTCGGCGCCTCCTCGCTCCTGAACGACCTGCTGATGCAGCGTCAGAAGCTGGCCACCGGCCGTTACTCCGGCCCCGACTACGTGACGGTGGACTGATCACCATGGCATCCGCATCCGCATTCGAGTACGCACCGGCACCCGAGTCCCGCTCGGTCGTCGACATCGCCGCGTCCTACGGCCTGTTCATCGACGGCGAGTTCACGGAGGCCGCCGAGGGCAAGGTCTTCAAGACGGTCTCGCCGTCCACCGAGGAGGTCCTCTCCGAGGTCGCCGAGGCCGGCGAGGCGGACGTCGACCGGGCGGTCGGGGCCGCCCGCAAGGCGTTCGAGAAGTGGTCCGCGCTCCCGGGCTCGGAGCGCGCCAAGTACCTCTTCCGCATCGCCCGCATCATCCAGGAGCGCAGCCGCGAGCTGGCCGTCCTCGAGACCCTCGACAACGGCAAGCCGATCAGGGAGACCCGCGACGCGGACCTCCCCCTGGTCGCCGCGCACTTCTTCTACCACGCGGGCTGGGCCGACAAGCTCGACCACGCCGGCTACGGCCCGAACCCGCGCCCCCTCGGCGTCGCGGGCCAGGTCATCCCATGGAACTTCCCCCTCCTGATGCTGGCGTGGAAGATCGCCCCGGCGCTCGCGACCGGCAACACGGTGGTCCTCAAGCCCGCCGAGACGACCCCCCTGTCCGCCCTCTTCTTCGCGGACATCTGCCGTCAGGCCGGCCTGCCCAAGGGCGTCGTCAACATCATCACCGGCGACGGCCGCGCGGGCGCCGCGCTGACCGCCCACCCCGACGTGAACAAGGTCGCCTTCACCGGCTCCACGGCCGTCGGCAAGCAGATCGCCCGCACGGTCGCGGGCACCCGCAAGAAGCTCACCCTGGAGCTGGGCGGCAAGGGCGCCAACATCGTCTTCGACGACGCCCCCCTCGACCAGGCCGTCGAGGGCATCGTCAACGGCATCTTCTTCAACCAGGGCCAGGTCTGCTGCGCGGGCTCCCGCCTGCTGGTCCAGGAGTCGGTCCACGACGAGCTGCTGGACTCGCTCAAGCGCCGCCTGACCACCCTCCGCCTGGGCGACCCGCTGGACAAGAACACCGACATCGGCGCGATCAACTCCGCCGAGCAGTTGGCCCGGATCACCGCGCTGGCCGACCAGGGCGAGGCGGAGGGCGCCGAGCGCTGGTCCCCGGCCTGCGAACTGCCCACCTCCGGGTACTGGTTCGCGCCGACGCTCTTCACGAACGTCACCCAGGCGCACACCGTCGCCCGCGACGAGATCTTCGGCCCGGTGCTGTCGGTGCTGACCTTCCGTACGCCCGACGAGGCCGTCGCCAAGGCCAACAACACCCCGTACGGTCTGTCGGCGGGCATCTGGACGGAGAAGGGCTCGCGCATCCTGGCGGTCGCGAACAAGCTCCGTGCGGGCGTCATCTGGTCCAACACGTTCAACAAGTTCGATCCGACCTCGCCGTTCGGCGGCTACAAGGAGTCGGGCTTCGGCCGCGAGGGCGGCCGCCACGGCCTGGAGGCGTACCTCGATGTCTGACGCACGACTGTCCGTCTTCAAGACCTACAAGCTGTACGTCGGCGGGAAGTTCCCGCGTTCCGAGAGCGGCCGGGTGTACGAGGTGACCGACGCAAAGGGCAAGTGGCTGGCGAACGCCCCGCTCTCGTCCCGCAAGGACGCCCGTGACGCGGTGGCCGCCGCCCGCAAGGCGTTCGGCGGCTGGTCCGGTGCGACGGCGTACAACCGCGGCCAGATCCTGTACCGCGTCGCGGAGATGCTCGAGGGCCGGCGCGACCAGTACGTCGCGGAGGTGGCCGAGGCCGAGGGCCTGTCGAAGTCCAGGGCGGGCCTCCAGGTGGACGCGGCGATCGACCGCTGGGTCTGGTACGCGGGCTGGACCGACAAGATCGCCCAGGTGGTCGGCGGCGGCAACCCGGTCGCGGGCCCCTTCTTCAACCTGTCCTCCCCGGAGCCGACGGGCGTGGTCGCCGTCCTCGCCCCGCAGGAGTCGTCCTTGCTGGGCCTGGTCTCGGTCGTCGCCCCGGTCATCGCCACCGGTAACACGGCGGTCGTGATCGCGAGCGAGAAGTCCCCGCTGCCGGCCCTCTCCCTCGGCGAGGTACTGGCCACCTCCGACCTCCCCGGCGGCGTGGTCAACATCCTGTCCGGCCGTACGGCGGAGATCGCCGCGCCGCTCGCCGCGCACCAGGACGTCAACGCGATCGACCTCGCGGGAGCCGGCGAGGCGCTGGCGAAGGAACTGGAGATCGCGGCTGCGGACAACCTGAAGCGGGTTCTTCGCCCACAGCCTGTGGACGACGCGGGCTGGTCGGCGACGCCGGGGCTCGACCGCATGACGGCGTTCCTGGAGACCAAGACGGTCTGGCACCCGACGGGCGCGCTCGGCGCGTCCGGCTCGTCGTACTGAGGTATCCGAGGCACCCGAGGCACCACCGCACCGCGGGCACCCACGGGCGAGCCGCGTCTTCCCCCCGTCCGGGGAAGGCGCGGCTCTTCGCGTGCCGGAGACGGACGTCCCTCAGCGCAGCAGCTCCGTCGCCTGCCCCACCACCGGCACACCGCCGAGGGACTGCGCCTGCGCGACCGGTCCGGTCAGGGCCGTCGAGGCCAGCGGCTGGAAGTCGGCGACCTTCGTGCCGACGCCGTTGTCGAGAGGGTCGACGCCGGTGCCGGCCAGCGGGTTGGGCTTGAGGTCCGCGACCGGACCGGCGACGAAACCGACCGTGCCGGTCACCGCCTGGAGGCCCGCCTGCGGGTCGATGTTGCCCAGCGAGGTGGGGCGGGTGTGGGCCAGGCCGGCGATCGTCTCGCCGCCGTCCGCGGAGGCCGTCGCGGCGCCTGCCGACAGGGCCGCCCCGGCGGTCGCGAGGGCGACCAGGGCGCGCTGGGCGTGCGGGATGCGGGGGGACGCGTGTCGGGCCATCGCTGCTGCCACCTCTTCGTGTGAGTTGCTACGGACTACGGTGCTAACCGTGCGGACGGTGATCAGGTCACCGCGCACCGTGTCCGACGTGTGACGCCCGCTGCAAAGTGGCCCCGCGGGGTCGTCCGACGGCCCGTCGATGCCGCAGACTGGTCTCCCGTGAACTCTCATCCGCCCCTGCCGACGCGAGTCGTGCTGCTCTGCGGCCCTTCCGGCTCCGGCAAGTCCCTCCTCGCCGCCCACGCCGGCCTCCCGGTGCTGCGCCTCGACGACTTCTACAAGGAGGGCACCGACCCGACGCTGCCGCTGGTGCCGCTGAGTTCCGACATCGACTGGGACCATCCCGGCTCGTGGGACGCGGACGCCGCCGTCGCCGCCATCACGGAGCTGTGCCGCGCGGGCCGTACGCAGGTGCCCGTCTACGACCTCTCGCTCAGCGCGCGCACCGGCGAGGCGGCGGTCGACATCGGGCGGGCCACGCTGTTCCTCGCGGAGGGCATCTTCGCCGCCGAACTCGTCTCCCGCTGCCGCGAACTGGGCGTCCTGGCCGACGCGCTCTGTCTGAACCGGGGACCGCTGACCACCTTCCGCCGCCGCTTCCTGCGGGACCTGAGGGAGGGCCGCAAGTCCGTGCCGTTCCTGCTGCGCCGCGGGTGGCGGCTGATGCGGCAGGAACGGTCGGTCGTCGCGCGGCAGACGGCGCTGGGCGCCCACGCCTGCGACCGGGACGAGGCGATGGGCCGGCTGGCGGCCGCCGCGTCGGGACGGTGCGCCACGGCCCGTACGGCCGCCTAGCACGTACCCGCACACGCGAGAGCGGGACTGGACGGACCCCCCCGGTCCTCCAGTCCCGCTCTCTTTGTGCTCCCCCGTGCTCCCCCGTGCTTCCCCCCGCGTCCCCCGTCCCCCCGTTGTTCCCCCGTGGTGCTTCCCCGTGAGTAAGAGCCCGGTGCCCTCCCCCTGATACACCCTGGCTCGTACTTTTTTTCGCGGGCCCCTCGCGGGTCCCTGGTTTCCCCCCGGACCTTCAGGCGACCAGTTCGCCGAAGGCGTCCTCCCGGTCACGGCCGAAGCTGAGGACCTCGTCCTCGCGCAGCCGGCGGAGCGACCGCCAGATGCTGGACTTCACCGTGCCGACACTGATGCCGAGGAGGTCCGCGATCTCCGGGTCGGTGCGGCCCTCGTAGTAACGGAGGACCAGCATCGTGCGCTGGAGTTCGGGCAGCCGGGCCAGCGCCTGCCACAGGACCGTGCGCAGTTCGGTGCCGCGCATCGCGTCCGTGTCACCGGGCGTCTCCGGCAGTTCCTCGGTCGGGTACTCGTTGAGCTTGCGGCGCCGCCAGGCGCTGATGTGCAGGTTGGTCATGGTGCGGCGGAGGTATCCGCCGACCGCCGCCTTGTCGCTGATCCGCTCCCACGCCCGGTAGGTCGAGAACAGCGCGCTCTGCAGCAGGTCCTCGGCCTCGAAGCGGTCGCCGGTGAGGTGGTAGGCGGTGGCGTACAGGGAGGCGCGGCGCTCCCGGACGTAGGCGGTGAACTCCGCCTCCGACAGCGAACGGCGCTCCCCCTCCGCCTCCCCGTACGTGGTCCCCCCGCGCGTCTCCCCCTGACGCGTGTCGACCACCGCCATGTACGCGGTGTGCTGACGACCGGCGGCGCGGGCGCACCCCCGCCCCGCCCCGCGCTCGAACACGCCCGCGCGGGAGGGACCCCCGTCGGCACCGGGCTTCTCGGACCCCCGGTGTGCGTGCACGTCGTGCAGACGCGTGACCACTGCGCTGGTGCTGGTGCCGTGCAGCGTGTTCATCTCGCGCCCCCCGTCGTGGACTTCCGGTGCCCGGCCCGCCGTGCGGCGACGTGCCGTACTGCGTGTTGCCGTGTTGCCTGTGACGAGAAGCCTGTCGCGGTGACTTCATGGCCGTGTCCGCCGACTGTCACAGACCTGTCACAGGGGTCCGTCACGGCTGCCCCACCGTTCCTTCACAGGCTCCGGCGGCGTGGCGGAACACCATCCGGACCCACAGGTCGAACCGCACCCCCTCCATGGGCCAGAATGAGCCCGTGCCTTCCCTGTTGCTGATCGAGGACGACGACGCCATCCGTACGGCCCTGGAGCTCTCCCTGACCCGCCAGGGCCACCGGGTGGCCACCGCTGCCAGCGGTGAGGACGGTCTGAAGCTGCTGCGCGAGCAGCGGCCGGACCTGATCGTGCTGGACGTGATGCTGCCCGGCATCGACGGTTTCGAGGTGTGCCGGCGCATCCGGCGCACCGACCAGCTGCCGATCATCCTGCTGACCGCGCGCAACGACGACATCGACGTGGTCGTCGGTCTCGAGTCGGGCGCCGACGACTACGTGGTCAAACCCGTCCAGGGCCGGGTGCTGGACGCCCGGATCCGGGCCGTGCTGCGGCGCGGCGAGCGGGAGTCCACCGACTCGGCGAGCTTCGGCAGCCTGGTCATCGACCGGTCGGCGATGACCGTGACCAAGAACGGCGAGGACCTCCAGCTCACGCCGACCGAGCTGCGGCTGCTGCTCGAACTGAGCCGGCGCCCCGGACAGGCGCTGTCCCGGCAGCAGTTGCTGCGGCTGGTGTGGGAACACGACTACCTCGGCGACTCGCGGCTGGTGGACGCCTGCGTGCAGCGGCTGCGCGCCAAGGTCGAGGACGTGCCGTCGTCCCCGACGCTGATCCGTACCGTACGGGGTGTCGGTTACCGGCTGGATCCGCCTCAGTGACACGGGAACACCAGGGGGGGTCACGCGGCTGGGCCGCGACGCGCAGGGGAGTCTGGTCCTGGCTGCGCTTCACCAGTCTGCGGCTGCGGCTGGTCCTCGTCTTCGGGCTGGTCGCCCTCACCGCGGCCGTGTCGGCGTCCGGCATCGCGTACTGGCTGAACCGCGAGGCGGTGCTCACCCGCACCCAGGACGCCGTACTGCGCGACTTCGAGCGGGAGATGCAGAACCGCGCGGGTGCGCTCCCCGAACGTCCCTCGCAGGACGAGTTGCAGCACACCGCGGGGCAGATGGCGGGCAGCGGCCAGCAGTTCGGCGTGCTGCTGGTCGCCGAGGACGCCGACGACCGGACCGTGTACGGCAGTTCCGGCGGTCTGGGCGGCTTCGCGCTCTCCGACGTGCCCGAGTCGCTGCGCACGGCGGTGAACAGGGAGCAGAAGGTCACCTCGGCCAACAAGCACCCGTACCACCTGTACTGGCAGCGGATCACCGACGGCGACACCCCCTACCTGGTGGCGGGCACGAAGGTGCTCGGGGGCGGGCCGACCGGCTACATGCTCAAGTCGCTGGAGCCGGAGGCCAAGGACCTGAACTCCCTGGCCTGGTCGCTGGGGATCGCCACCGCACTCGCCCTGCTCGGCTCCGCGCTGCTCGCGCAGGCGCTGGCGACGACCGTGCTGAAGCCGGTGCACCGGCTCGGGGTCGCGGCGCGCCGCCTGGGCGAGGGGAAGCTCGACACCCGGCTGCGCGTGTCCGGCACCGACGAACTGGCCGACCTGTCCCGGACGTTCAACAGCGCCGCCGAGGCCCTGGAGAAGCGGGTCGCGGACATGGCGGGCCGGGAGCAGGCATCACGGCGCTTCGTGGCGGACATGAGCCACGAGCTGCGAACGCCGCTGACGGCGATCACCGCCGTCACGGAGGTGCTGGAGGAGGAGCTGGAGTTCGAGGGCGGCGGCTTCGACCCGATGATCGAACCCGCCGTACGCCTGGTGGTCAGCGAGACCCGCCGGCTGAACGACCTGGTGGAAAACCTGATGGAGGTCACCCGCTTCGACGCGGGCACCGCCCGGCTGGTCCTCGACGACGTCGACGTCGCCGACCAGATCACCGCCTGCATCGACGCCCGCGCCTGGCTGGACGCCGTCGATCTGGACGCCGAGCGCGGCATCCACGCCCGCCTGGACCCGCGCCGCCTCGACGTCATCCTGGCCAACCTGATCGGCAACGCGCTCAAGCACGGCGGGTCGCCGGTGCGGGTGTCCGTGGCACGGGCGGACGACGCGGTGGTCATCCGGGTGCGGGACCACGGGCCCGGCATCCCCGAGGACGTCCTGCCGCACGTCTTCGACCGCTTCTACAAGGCGAGCGCCTCCCGGCCGCGTTCCGAGGGCAGCGGGCTCGGCCTGTCCATCGCCCTGGAGAACGCGCACATCCACGGCGGCGGGATCACGGCCGAGAACTCGGCCGACGGGGGTGCGGTGTTCACGCTGCGGCTGCCGCAGGACCCGTCCTCGCCGGCGGACGACGACGCCGGTGACTCCGGGGGCTCCGGGGGCTCCGGGGGCGGCTCCTCGGGTGACGGGAGCAGGGGCAAGGACGCGAAGGGACGGGTCCGATGACCGTACGCCGCCTGTCGGTACTGCCCGGGCTGGCCGTACTGGCCGCGCTGCTCGCCGGGTGCGGCATCCGCGCCACGGAGGTGCCCACGGACTACGGCCCCGCGCCTTCGCGGGTGCGCTGCTCGCTCGCCGAGCCGGACGTGTCGTCGGCGGCGGCCGGTGTTCCGGTGCGGGTGTTCCTGCTGTGCGGCTCGTCCCTGGTGGCCGTGGACCGGACGGTCCCGGTGCCGGACGGCGCGACGGACTCCGGCCGGCGGGTCCTGGTCGCCCAGGGACTGCTCGACCAGCTCGCGTCGCCGCCGTCGGCCGCGGAGAAGGAGGCGGGGTACACCACGGACGTACGCCGCGGGACGACCGCGGCCGGCCCGCGCCCCGGCGACCCCGAGGACACCCTGCGCCTCGGCACCGCCCCCGGCGACCTCACCTCGTACGCCCTCGCCCAGATCGTCTGCACCTTCTCCGACTCGGCCGCCGCCGAGGGCGACCGTTCCGTCGTCCTGGCCGGCCCGACCGAGCGGCCCGCGCGCCGCTACGTCTGCACCGACGAGGTCCGTGCCCGGCCGGGCAGCAACGAGCCGCCTTCCACGGAGGTCACCGACGGCTGACGCCGGCCGGCGACGCCGAGAGGCGGACGGCGGGCGGCGGGCAGCTTCGGCAGACGACCCGGCGACCGGCAGCAGGCGACTCGGGGACCGGCAGCCGACGACTGACGGCAGACGGCAAACGACCCGGTGGCAGCGGCGCGGTGGCGGGTCGGGGGGGGCCGGCCCGGGGCCATGTGGCGCAGGCCTCACCCTCGCGCGGGGCGCTCCGGAACCGAGCGCGGCGGCGCCCGCGTCTAGGGGGACGTGCAGCGTCTTGGGTTCCCCGGCGGCAGCGCCGCGCTCCGCATCCGTGTGACAGGAAGTGTCCTCCTGGTCGCACACCTCGCGTTCGTCGCCTGGTACACGCTGCGGCCGCTGGACGTCCCGTGGGTGCTGCCGCCCAATCTGCGGCCGTTCGCCTCGATCCGCGCCGACCTGGCGCTCGGCTGGCCCGCGGCGGCCCGCTCGCTCGGCGGATCGCTCGCCCTGCTGGCGCCGCTGGGTGTCCTGCTGCCGATGGCGGGCGGGCGGCTGGCCGTCTCGCCGCTGGCCTCCCTGCTGCGCACCATGGCCGCCGCGGCCCTGCTGTCGCTGGGCGTCGAGCTGTTGCAGACGGGGGTGCCCGGCCAGGCCGTCGACGTGGACTCCCTGCTGCTGAACACGGCGGGCGCGGCCCTCGCCCACCTCGCCCTGGTCCCCGCCGGCCGCGCCCGGCTCCGTCGCAGGTCCGAGCCGGGCCGGTGGGAGGACGTACCCAGGGACGAGCCGGCTCAGGGTCGGACCCCGACGATTCCCAGGGTCGGCATCGCCCCGTAGAGGGACGCTTTGTTCCGTTCGTCTCCGTAGCGTGGAGAGCGGATGAAGGGGAAGCCGACTGGCAGACCCACACACGCTCACGAAGGAGCCGCGATGTCCCGCCTCGCCCGCCCCACCCATGGCCGCATGATCGGCGGAGTGTGCGCCGCGCTGGCCAGGCGCTTCGGCACCTCCACGACCACGATGCGGGTGATCTTCCTGGTCTCCTGCCTGCTGCCCGGCCCGCAGTTCCTGCTCTACGCCGCCCTGTGGCTCCTGCTGCCGTCCGAGGAGAAGGCCGCCCGTACGGCCTGGTGACGCATCCCCCGGTACGCCGACGGGGCGCACCCGGATGACACCGGGCGCGCCCCGTCGGCGCGTGGAGAGCCGGGGCTCAGCCGCCGAGCGGGAGACCGTTGACCGGCAGGCCCTGGGTGGGCAGGCCCTGCGTCGGCAGACCGCCGAGCAGGCCGGCCACGGGCTTGGTCGGGCCGTTGGAGAGCTGCTCGTTGAGGACCTGCTCGACGACCGGCTGCGCGGCGGTCAGACCCGTGCCGGAGACGTGCCGGCCCTGCTTCAGCACGTTGCTCGCGCCGGGCACCACCTGGGAGACGGTCTCCGCGGGGAGCGCCGCGGCCACGGAGTCCACCGTCCTGGCGGTGTCCGGGAGCTCCGGGGCCGCGGTGGCCGCACCGGCACCTGCGGCGGCGAAGGCGGCGCCGAGGGCGGCGACACCGAGGGTCTTGGCAGCAGACTGCTTCATGGAATGCGTCCTCGAAATGGGATGACGGGGATGTGAGCGGTCCTTGACCGTAAACACGACGCCCCCCTCACGGCAAACATCGAAATGCGGACGGATGGTGAAAGTCCGTCCGCGTTCTCGTATTACCGTCTGCCGCCCCTCGGGCCTCGTTCGCCGCATAAGGGCTGGTGGCAGCCTTTTACTGGAACAGCCATTCGGACTTCAGCTCGGCGTATCCGGGCTTGACGACGTCATTGATCATGGCCAGTCGTTCATCGAAAGGAATGAACGCTGATTTCATCGCATTGACGGAGAACCACTGCATGTCGTCGAGCGTGTAACCGAACGCGTCGACAAGGTGCTCGAATTCCCGGCTCATGCTCGTGTGGGACATCAGCCGGTTGTCCGTGTTGACGGTGGCGCGGAACTGCAGCCGCCGCAGCAGTCCGATCGGGTGCTCGGCGTACGAGTCCGCCGCGCCGGTCTGGAGGTTGGAGCTGGGGCACAGCTCCAGCGGAACGCGTTTGTCCCGGACGTACGAGGCGAGCCGCCCGAGTTCGACCGAGCCGTCCTCGCGGACCTGGATGTCGTCGATGATGCGCACGCCGTGCCCGAGCCGGTCGGCGCCGCACCACTGCAGGGCCTGCCAGATGGAGGGCAGCCCGAAGGCCTCGCCGGCGTGGATGGTGAAGTGGTTGTTCTCGCGCTTCAGGTACTCGAAGGCGTCCAGGTGCCGGGTGGGCGGGTACCCGGCCTCGGCGCCCGCGATGTCGAAGCCGACGACCCCGAGGTCGCGGTAGCGGTTGGCCAGCTCGGCGATCTCCAGGGCGCGGGCCGCGTGCCGCATGGCGGTGAGCAGGGCCCCGACGCGGATGCGGTGACCGTCGGCCCGCGCGCGCCGCTCCCCTTCCCGGAAGCCCTCGTTCACGGCCTCGACGACCTCTTCGAGCCGGAGTCCGCCCTCCAGGTGCTGCTCGGGGGCGTACCGCACCTCGGCGTAGACGACGCCGTCCTCGGCGAGGTCCTCGGCGCACTCGGCGGCGACCCGGACGAGGGCGTCACGGGTCTGCATGACGCCGACGGTGTGGGAGAAGGTCTCCAGGTAGCGCTCCAGCGACCCGGAGTCGGCGGCCTGGCGGAACCAGGTGCCGAGCCGGTCCGCGTCGGTCTCGGGGAGGTGCGCGTAGCCGGTCGCCCGGGCGAGTTCGACGACCGTGGCGGGGCGCAGCCCGCCGTCGAGATGGTCGTGCAGCAGAACCTTCGGCGCCCGGCGGATCTGTTCCGGCGTCGGAGTCCTCGCGGTGGTCTTCGCGGTGCTCTGGCTCGTCATTTCCGCACTCTAACTCCTACGCGCGTAGAAGCACCCCCGGGCACGTACGCGCCCGCACGGGGAACGCGGCCGGGGTGTACGGACCCGTCGATATGTAACGGTGACTGCCAGGACGGGTGGCGTACACCCGGTCTTCTGAGAATGTTCTGTCATGGCACAGCAATCGACGCCGGTCCGTCGGGCCCGGCTGGGGCGAACGCTCGGTCCGGAGGGGACGGCGGTGAGCGGGGTGGTGCTGCTGCTCCCCGGGGGCGACGAGGTCTCCAGCCGCAGGCCGTCCCCGCTGCTGGCGGCCGCGTCCGTACGGGCGTTGGGGCGCAGGCTCACGCGCGCGGGGCGGGAGGAGGGACTGGCCGCCCATGTCGTGCACTACCGCTGCCGCGGCTGGAACGGCACCGAGGCGCACCTGGCCCGCGACGCCGACTGGGCCGCCGACGAGGCCGTACGGCGCTACGGCGACGTCCCCGTCTGCCTGGCCGGCGTCGGGATGGGCGGGCGGGCCGCACTGCGCGCGGCCGGGCACGAGGCCGTCAACTCGGCGCTGGCGATCGCCCCGTGGCTGCCCGACGAGGACATGGCGGCGCCCCCCGAACCGGTGAAACAGCTCGCCGGACGGCAGGTGCTGATCGTGCACGGCACCAACGACGAACGCAGCGACCCGGAATTGTCCTTCCGGCTGGCCGCGCGCGCGAAGAAGGCCAACCGTGCCGTGTGCCGGTTCGAGGTGCACTCCGACGGCCACGGGCTGCGGCATTACCGGGACGAAGTGGCGGCGCTGGCCGAGGACTTCGTGCTGGGGGCGCTGTTCGGGCAGTCCTTCTCCCGGCCGGTGGAGGACGCGCTGGCCGCTCCTCCGCCGATCGGGCTGCGGATGCCGTTGGCGGTGGGGTTCGGGCGGTCACTGCGGCGGTAGGCGCCGGGGCCGGTCAGGACGGCAGCAGGTGGCCCCGCCGGGACAGCAGGAACCTCTTGAAGGCCGCCACCGGAGGCGTGTCCGTGCGTCCCGCCAGCCAGGCCACGCCGATCTCGCGGGCCGCGCGCGGGGCCGTGACCGTCAGTTCGACCACGCCGGGACGGGGCACGGCGGGCGGCGGCAGCAGGGCGACGCCGAGGCCCGCCGCGACCAGACCGCGGAGCGTCTCCGCCTCCTCCCCCTCGAAGGCCACCCTGGGCCGGAAACCGGCCTCCTTGCACAGGGAGTCGGTGATGCGGCGCAGGCCGTAACCGGGCTCCAGGGTCACGAAGGTCTCGTCGGCGGCCTCGGCGAGGCGGATGCGCCTGCGGCCGGCCAGGGCGTGGTCGGCCGGGACCACCAGGCGCAGCTTCTGCTCGTCGAGGCGGCGGGCGACCAGGTCGGGGGCGTCCGGCACCGGGGAGGTCAGGCAGAGGTCGAGTTCGCCCGCGCGCAGCCGCTCCAGCATCGCCTCGCCGTAGTTCTGGACGAGGCTGAAGCGGACGCGGGGGTGGTCGGCGCGGAAGGCGTGCAGGAGGCCGGGGACGGTCTCGGCGCCCATGGTGTGCAGGAAGCCGAAGGCGACCTTGCCGGTGGCCGGGTCGGCGTCCGCGCGGACCTCGTCGGCGGCGCGCTCCACCTCGGCGAGGGCGCGTTCGACGGAGCCGAGGAAGGTGCGTCCGGCGACGGTCAGCGCAAGGGTGCGGCCCCGGCGTACGAACAGGTCCACGCCCAGGTCCTCCTCCAGGCGGACCAGGGCGCGGGAGAGGGTCGACTGGGGGACGTTCATCTCCTGGGCGGCCCGGGTGACGTGTTCGGTCCGGGCCACGCCGGCGAAGTGCGCGAGACGGGGCGCGAGCAGCGCGACGATGTCTTCCGTGTCACTGGACGGTGACAGGCGCCCCTGTGAGCTTTGCTGATGCACCATGGGAACGATTATGGCCATTCCATGCATTGGACGGATGATTCGCGGCCTCCGTACGGTCGCCGCATGACTCCCGCCGATACCGGGGCGTCCACCACCGTGGACGCCGCTGCACCCGCCTTCGCCCCCGACGCCCCCGACACGCGCATGAGCCCGGGCGGTCCCGGCTACCGCCGGATGAGTCTCGCCCTCTTCCTCGCGGGCGTCGCGACCTTCGCGCTCCTGTACTCCACCCAGGCGCTGCTGCCGCTGATCTCGGGCGACATGGGCGTCACGGCGGGCGACGCGAGCTGGACGGTGGCCGCCGCGACCGGTGGCCTCGCGGTGTTCGTGCTGCCGATGAGCGCGCTGTCGGAGCGTTTCGGCCGGCGTACGGTGATGACGGCCTCGCTGGCGGTCGCGGTGACCGTGGGGCTGCTGGTCCCCTTCGCCCCGTCGCTGCCGGCGCTGGTCGCGCTGCGCGCGGTGCAGGGCGCGGCGCTGGCCGGGCTGCCGGCCTCGGCGACGGCGTACCTCGCGGAGGAGGTCTCCCCGCGGGCGCTGGTCACCGCGATCGGCCTGTTCGTCGCGGGCAACAGCGTGGGCGGGATGAGCGGCCGGGTCATCACCGGCTGGGTCGCCCAGGAGTGGGGCTGGCGGGTCGCCGTCGGGGTGATCGGCGCCGTGGCGGTGGCGTGCGCGGTGGCCTTCCGGATGCTGCTGCCGGCGCCGAGGCACTTCACCGCGGGCTCGCTGCGCCCGCGTGTCCTGGCCCGTACGGTCCGCGACCACCTCGCCGACCCACTCCTGCGCCGTCTGTACGCGATCGGCGCGCTGTTCATGACGGTGTTCGGCGGTGTGTACACGGTGATCGGCTACCGGCTGACGGAGGCGCCGTTCTCCCTGCCGCAGGGCGTGATCGGCTCGGTCTTCCTGGTGTACCTGGTCGGCACGGTCTCGGCGTCGACGGCGGGCCGGCTGGTGGGCCGGCTGGGCCGCCGCGGTGCGCTCTACCTGGGCGGCGGCACGACGGCGGCGGGTCTGCTGCTGTCCCTCGCCCCGTCCCTGCCCCTGGTGCTGCTGGGACTGGTGCTGATCACGGCGGGGTTCTTCGCGGGGCACGCGGTGGCGTCCTCGGCGGTGAGCAGGACGGCCACCCACGGCCGGGCCCAGGCCTCGGCGCTGTACCAGTCCGCCTACTACATCGGCTCCAGCGCGGGCAGCACGGTGGGCGCGCTGGCCTTCCACTCCGGCGGCTGGGCCGGGACGGTCGGGGTCGGGCTGCTCGCGGTGGCGGGCGTGGTGACCATCACGGTGGCCGGTTCGCTGGCCGCCCGGCGCACGGCCGCGAAGGTGCCGGTGCGGGCCTGAGCCGGGATCTGGAATCTGGATCTGGATCTGGATCAGACCGACCCGTTGACCTGCGCTTTCCCCGAGTGCACGGGCCATTGTCAGTCCCCTGCGGTAGCTTCCGAAGTGCGAGGCGCGAAGACGCGCACGACAGGACGCCACAGGGGTGGGTGGACGATGGCCGACGGCACCGTGACGACGGAGCTGGACTCCGCACTGGAGAAGCACCGGACCGAGCTGACGGGGTACTGCTACCGGATGCTCGGCTCCTCCTTCGAGGCCGAGGACGCGGTCCAGGACACCCTGGTCCGCGCCTGGCGGAGCTACGACAAGTTCGAGGGCCGCTCCAGCCTCCGCTCCTGGCTCTACCGGATCGCGACCAACGTGTGCCTGGACATGCTGACCGCGGGAAACAAGCGGGCCCGCCCGATGGACCTGACCGACTCCACACCCCTCGCGCAGGCCGCCCTCTCCCCCCGCCCGGACCACACCTGGCTGGAGCCGATGCCCGACGCCCGCGTACTGCCCTCGACCGCCGACCCGGCCGAGGCCGCCGTCGCCAAGGAGTCGGTGCGGCTCGCCTTCATGGCAGCGCTCCAGCAGCTGCCGCCCAAGCAGCGGGCGGTGCTGATCCTGCGCGAGGTGCTGGCGTGGAGGGCGAGCGAGGTCGCCGAACTGCTCGGCACCTCGGTGGCGTCCGTCAACAGCGCCCTGCAGCGGGCCCGTGCGACGCTCGCCGAGCGGGCGGACCGGGCGGACGACGCGGCGGTGTCCGACCCGCTGGACGAGGAGCAGCGAAAGCTCCTGGACCGCTATGTCGCCGCCTTCGAGGGCTACGACATGACGGCGCTGACGGCGCTGCTGCACGAGGACGCCGTCATGACGATGCCGCCGTTCGACCTGTGGCTGGCCGGTCCGGGGGACATCACCGGTTTCATGGCGACCCTCGGTGCCCCGTGCGCGCACTCGCGGCTGGTGCCCGTGCGGGCCAACGGGCTGCCGGCCTTCGCGCAGTACAAGCCGGACCCCGGGGCGGGCGGCCACGCACCGTGGGCGGTCCAGGTGCTGGAGATCTCAGACGGCCGCATCACCGGGTTCCACTGCTTCCTCGACACCAAGCGGTGGTTCCCGCTGTTCGACCTGCCGCTCCGTCTCGAAGCGGAGCCCGACGAGGTCGAGAAGGGCGTGTAGGGCGGGATCGGGGTCGCGCAGCCGGATCCGGCCCCCGGCCCGCCGGGCGGTGAGTTCCAGCCGGGCCAGCAGGTCGACGGCGGCGAGCCCCGGCGGTCCCAGCCCGCCGACGTCGCAGACGACCACCCCGGCCCGGGTGCTTTCCAGCAGCGCGCGCACCTCGTCGCAGAGCCGGGGTGCCTCCCCTCGGGAGACGGGCCCCGGCAGCACGAGTACGGCGGGTGTCACGGCGTCCACGTGCGGTAGACCCGGCACGGTCCGGGAACTCATCGGTGCCCGTCGTCGGAGATCGCTTCGGTGACACCGGTGGCGGCCACGGTCCTGGGCCCGTCGGACGGGGCCGGGAACGCCGGACGGGACCGGTGGCGGCCACCGGTCCCGTCCGCGCCGGGGAGAGGTGGCTCCCGTCAGGCGATGCGTTCCAGCACCACCGGCGAGGCGGTGAAGCCCGTGCCCGCGGGGGCGATGTCGTAGGAGCCCTCCAGCGCGGCGAGGGCGTACGCGAAGCGGTCCGGGGTGTCCGTGTGGAGGGTCAGCAGGGGCTGCCCCTCGGTGACCGTGTCGCCGGGCTTGGCGTGGAGTTCGACGCCCGCGCCCGCCTGCACCGGGTCCTCCTTGCGGGCGCGGCCCGCGCCGAGGCGCCAGGCGGCGACGCCGATGCCGTAGGCGTCGAGGCGGGTCAGGACGCCGGAGGCATCCGCCTTGACCACGTGCTGCTCCTTCGACGTGGGCAGGGCCGCGTCCGGGTCGCCGCCCTGGGCCGCGATCATGCGGCGCCACACGTCCATCGCGGAGCCGTCGGCCAGCGCCTTCGCCGGGTCGGCGTCCTTCAGGCCGGCGGCGTCGAGCATCTCGCGGGCCAGGGCGAGGGTCAGCTCGACGACGTCGGAGGGGCCGCCGCCGGCCAGGACCTCGACCGACTCGCGGACCTCCAGGGCGTTGCCCGCCGTGAGGCCGAGCGGGGTGGCCATGTCCGTCAGCAGCGCGACCGTCCGCACGCCGTGGTCGGTGCCGAGGCCGACCATCGTGGCGGCCAGCTCGCGGGCGTCCTCGACGGTCTTCATGAAGGCGCCCGAGCCCACCTTCACGTCCAGGACCAGGGAGCCGGTGCCCTCGGCGATCTTCTTGGACATGATGGAGGAGGCGATGAGGGGGATCGCCTCGACCGTGCCGGTCACGTCGCGCAGGGCGTACAGCTTCTTGTCCGCGGGCGCGAGGCCGTCCCCGGCGGCGCAGATCACCGCGCCGACGCCGTCCAGGACGTTCAGCATCTCCTCGTTGGACAGGAGCGCGCGCCAGCCGGGGATCGACTCCAGCTTGTCCAGGGTGCCGCCGGTGTGGCCGAGGCCCCGGCCGGAGAGCTGCGGGACGGCCGCGCCGCAGGCGGCGACCAGCGGGGCGAGCGGCAGGGTGATCTTGTCGCCGACGCCGCCCGTGGAGTGCTTGTCGGCGGTCGGGCGGGGCAGGGACGAGAAGTCCATGCGTTCGCCGGAGGCGATCATCGCGGCGGTCCAGCGGGCGATCTCGCCGCGGTTCATGCCGTTGAGCAGGATCGCCATCGCGAGCGACGACATCTGCTCGTCGGCCACCTCGCCGCGCGTGTAGGCGTCGATGACCCAGTCGATCTGCTCGCCGCTGAGTTCGCCGCGGTCCCGCTTGGTGCGGATGACGGAGATGACGTCCATGGCCATGTCTGGCTCTTCCTTACGGGATGACGGGGATTGCGGGTGTTACCTGGTGAGGTGGCCGGGACCGAAGGCCTGCGGGAGCATCTCCGACAGGGGAACGATCCCCTCCGGGGTCTCCAGCAGCAGCTCCGGCCCGCCGAACTCGTACAGCAGCTGCCGGCAGCGGCCGCACGGCACGAGGATCTCGCCGTGGCCGTCGACGCAGGCGAAGTGCGTCAGCCGGCCGCCGCCGGTCAGCTGGAGCTGGGAGACGAGCCCGCACTCGGCGCACAGGCCGATGCCGTAGCTGGCGTTCTCGACGTTGCAGCCGGTGACGGTGCGGCCGTCGTCGACCAGGGCGGCGGCGCCGACGGCGTAGCCGGAGTAGGGGGCGTAGGCGCGGGCCATCGCCTCCCGGGCCGCCGTGCGCAGCGCGCCCCAGTCGACGTCGGTCATTTGCCCTGTCCCTTCCGGTACGGCATGCCGTTCGCCCTCGGCATGCGCAGTCGCTGTGCGGACAGCGCGAGGACGACGAGGGTGACGACGTACGGCGTCGCGGAGACGACCTGGTTGGGGACGTCGTCGGTGGTGGCGTACCAGGCGAGGACGAGCGCGCCGACGACCAGCGTGACGGCGGCCTTGACGTACTTCTTGCGGATCGCGAGCCAGATGGCGCCGGCGATCAGCAGGAGCGCGCCGAGCAGCAGCAGGGCGTGCACGTTGGCGGAGCCGCCGCGCAGGTTGAGGCTGTCGGTGTAGCCGAACAGACCGGCGCCGATGGCGAGGCCGCCCGGCATCCAGTTGCCGAAGATCATCGCGGCGAGGCCGATGTAGCCGCGGCCGCTGGTCTGGCCCTCCAGGTAGAAGGGGTTGGCGACGATGGACAGGAAGACGCCGCCGAGGCCGGCCAGACCGCCGGAGATGATCACGGCCAGGTACTTGTACTTGTAGACGTTGACGCCGAGCGACTCGGCGGCGACCGGGTTCTCGCCGCAGGAGCGCAGCCGCAGGCCGAACGGCGTGCGCCACAGGACGTACCAGGTGGCGGGGATCAGGGCGACGGCGATCAGGGTGAGCCAGGAGACGTTGGTGACCAGGCCGCCCAGCAGGCCGGCGATGTCTGAGACCAGGAACCAGCCCTTGTCGTTGAGGCTGACCAGTCCGTCGGACAGCCCCGGCACCGTGAAGTGGCCGAGGGAGTCCACCGGCGGGGACTGCTTGGCCGAGCCGCCCTGGTGGCCCTCGAAGGCGAGCGGGGCCAGGTAGCGGGTGGCGCCGAGGGCGAGGATGTTGAGGGCCACACCGGAGACGATGTGGTTGACGTTGAAGGTGATGGTGACGATCGCGTGCAGCAGGCCGCCGATCGCGCCGCCGACGATGCCCACCAGGACGCCCGTCCACGGGCCCCACTGGAAGCCGGCCCAGGCACCGAACCAGGTGCCGAGGATCATCATGCCCTCGAGGCCGATGTTGACGACGCCCGCGCGCTCGGCCCACAGACCGCCGAGGCCGGCGAGGCCGATCGGCACGGCGAGCTGGAGCGCGGTGGACATCTGGCTGACGTTGGTGATGCCGTCGGCGCCGGTGATCAGGCGCACGAGGGAGGTCAGTGCCAGGGCTCCGGCGATGACCAGCATCAGGACGGGCAGCGACAGGCGGCGGCCGGTCGGCGCCGCGGGCTGCAGCGAGGGCTGGTTGACGTCGGTCGCAGAGGTCGGGGCGGTCATCGGCCAGCCACCTCCTTCTTGGTGTTGTCGGTGGCGCCGAGGACGTGACCGGCGGCCAGCTCCGCGCCGACGCGGCGCTGCTGGCGGCGCAGGCCCCACTCGCGGACGGCCTCGTAGGAGACGACGACGGCGAGGACGATCAGGCCCTGCATGATGACCGCGATCTCCTTGTCGTAGCCGTGGAAGTCCAGCTCGGGCGAGGCCTTGTCGAGCCAGGCCCACAGCAGGGCGGCGAAGGCGATGCCGACCGGGCTGTTGCGGCCGAGCAGGGCGATGCCGATGCCGAGAAAGCCGATGCCGGTGGGGAAGTTGAGGCTGTAGGTGTGGGTGCCGCCGAGCAGGATCGGCAGACCCGCGAGGCCGGCGAGGCCGCCGGAGATGAGCATCGCGGTGAGCACCATGCGCTTGGGGTCGACGCCGCTGGCCGCGGCGGCGGACTCGGAGGCGCCGGAGGCGCGCAGGTCGAAGCCGAAGCGGGTGCGGTTGAGGACGACCCAGTAGGCGATGCCGAGCAGCACGGCCAGGACCACCAGGCCGTAGATCTCGCCGGCCGCGCCCATGCCGATGCCGGGGATCCAGCCGGACTCGTGCATCTCGCCGGTGGTGTTGTTGTTGCCGATCTTGACGCCGAAGACGTCCGGCAGCCACAGGTAGCCGATGACCGAGGTGGCGATGGCGTTGAGCATGATCGTCGCGACGACCTCGCTGACGCCGCGGGTGACCTTGAGGACACCGGCGATGCCCGACCAGAAGGCGCCGGTGAGGACGGCGGTCAGCAGGAGCAGCGGGACCTGGAGGACGGCCGGCAGGGCGGCGTGGGCGCCGACGATCGCGGCCATCATGGCGGCGAGCTGGTACTGGCCGTCGACGCCGATGTTGAACAGGTTCATCCGGAAGCCGATGGCGACCGCCAGGGCCGCGATGTAGTACATCGACGCCTGGTTGATGATCAGGACCTGGATGTCGGAGAATCCGGCCTGCTCGAACATCAGGGCGAACGGCTCGACCGGGTTCTTGCCCGAGGCGATCAGGACGATCGCGCTCAGCACGAAGGCCACGGCGAGCGCGATGACCGGCCCGGCCACCGCGAGGAGCACGCGCTCCTTGTCGAACTTCTTCATCAGCGGGCCTCGTCTTCCGGAGACTCGGGGGACGCGGGGGACGCGGGCGACTTCGGGGAACCGGTCGCGCCGGCCGGGGTCTCGGGGGTCTCTTCGTGCTCCAGGTGGCCGGTCGCGGCGCCGGTCATGGCCGAGCCCAGCTCCTCGGGGGTGATGGTCGCCGGGTCGGCGTCGGCGACCAGACTGCCGTCGTAGATCACCCGGAGGGTGTCGGACAGGCCGATCAGCTCGTCCAGGTCGGCGGAGATCAGCAGGACCGCCAGGCCCTCGCGGCGGGCCTCGCGGATGTGGTCCCAGATGGCGGCCTGCGCGCCGACGTCCACACCGCGGGTGGGGTGGGCGGCGATGAGGAAGCGCGGCTTGTGGCTCATCTCGCGGCCGACGATCAGCTTCTGCTGGTTGCCGCCGGACAGGGAGGCCGCGGTGACGTCGATGCCGGGGGTGCGGACGTCGTACGTCTCGACGATGCGGCGGGTGTCCTGCTGGGAGCCCTTCGGGTCCAGCCAGACGCCCTTGCTGTTGGGCTTCTCTGTGACGTGGCCGAGGATGCGGTTCTCCCAGAGCGGGGCCTCCAGGAGCAGGCCGTGGCGGTGGCGGTCCTCGGGGATGTAGCCGATGCCCTGCTCGCGGCGCTTGCGGGTGGGCAGCGCGGTGATGTCCTCGTCGAGGAAGCGGATGGTGCCGGAGTCGGCGTGGCGCAGGCCGATCAGGGCGTCGACCAGCTCGGTCTGGCCGTTGCCCTCCACACCCGCGATGCCCAGCACCTCGCCGGCGTGGAGGGTGAAGGAGATGTCGTCCAGCAGGGCCTTGCCGCCGGGGGCCGCGAGGCGCAGCGCGTCGACGCTGAGGACCGCGCGGTCGGTGACCGTGGACTCGGCGGTCTCCGGGGTGGGCAGCTCGCTGCCGACCATCAGCTCGGCGAGCTGGCGCGGCGTGGTCTCGGCGGGGACGGCCGTGCCGACCGTCGTGCCGCGCCGGATGACGGTGATGTCGTCGGCGACCGAGAGGACCTCGCCCAGCTTGTGGGAGATGAAGATGACGGACAGGCCCTCGGCCTTCAGCTCGCGCAGGTTGTCGAAGAGCGCGTCGACCTCCTGCGGGACCAGGACGGCGGTGGGCTCGTCGAGGATCAGCGTGCGGGCGCCGCGGTAGAGGACCTTGAGGATCTCCACGCGCTGGCGGGCGGCGACGCCGAGTTCCTCCACCAGGACGTCGGGGCGCACCCCGAGGCCGTAGCGCTCGGAGATCTCCTTGATCCTGCGGCGCGCCCTGGCTCCGATGCCGTACAGCTTCTCGCTGCCGAGGACCACGTTCTCCAGGACCGTGAGGTTGTCGGCGAGCATGAAGTGCTGGTGGACCATGCCGATGCCGCGCACGATGGCGTCGGCCGGCGAGGCGAAGGCGACCTGCTCGCCGTCGATCGCGATGGTGCCCTCGTCCGGCTTCTGCATGCCGTAGAGGATCTTCATCAGGGTCGACTTGCCGGCGCCGTTCTCGCCGACGAGGGCGTGGACGGTGCCCTTGCGGACGGTCAGGTGGATGTCGTGGTTGGCCACGACACCGGGGAAACGCTTGGTGATCCCGGCGAGTTCGACGGCGGTCACCGATTCGTTGACCGCCGCTCCGGCCGGAGGGCTGCTGGACGCGTTGATGGCGCACTCTCCTGGGGACGGGGGCCGTCTACGCGCGTAGCGCCCCTACGGCATCTCGAAGCGGCGGCGGCACATCGGCACGACGGGGTACGGGGAGGTGCCCGGAGGCGTCCTCCCCGTACCCCGTCGAGCGGTGCGACCACCGCGGTTGCACGCTGTTCGAGGTGTTGCTCGGCTCAGCTGCTCTTGACCTTGATCTCGCCGCTGACGATCTTCTCCTTGGCCGTCTCGATGGCTGCCTGGAGCTCGGCGTTGTCCGCGAACTTCGGGTTGGAGTCCGAAAGGCCGACCTCACCGGACTTCAGATCGCCCCGAACGATACCGGTCTCGGGCTTGCCGTCCTCGACCGACTTCGACAGGTTGTAGACCGCCTTCGCGACGTCCTTCGTGGCCGACGTCAGGATGCTGTCCTTGTACTTCGCGAGGGCTTCCTGCTGGTACTGGTCGGAGTCGACACCGATCGCCCACACCTGGTTGGCGGCGGCGGCCTCGATCACGCCCTGGCCGGAGAGGCCGGCCGCCGCGTAGACGACGTCGGCCTTCTTCTCGATCTGGCCCTCGGCGGCGGTCTTGCCCTTGTCGGGGCTGGAGAAGCCGCCCTCCTCGGCGGTCTGCGTCAGGTACTGCGAGATGACCTCGACCTTCGGGTCGGTGTCCTTGACACCCTGCTCGAAGCCGGCCTGGAACTTGTGGATCAGCGGGATGTCCACGCCGCCCACGAAGCCCACCGTCTTGGTCTCGGTGCTCTTGGCGGCGGCGACGCCGGCGAGGTAGGAGGCCTGCTCCTCGTTGAAGACCAGGTCGGCCACGTTGTCCGCCTCGATCGTGGCGTCGTCCACGATGCCGAAGGTGGTGTCCGGGTACTTCTCGGCGGCGCTCTTCAGCGCGGCGGCGTACGCGTAGCCGACGCCGACGACCGGGTTGTAGCCCTGCTTGGCCAGCGAGACCAGGCGCTGCTCCTTGTCGGCGTCGGTCTCACCGTCGGTGGGCTCGACGTCGGCGGTCTCGTAGCCGAACTCCTTCTTGGCCTGCTCCAGTCCCGCGTACGCGGCGTCGTTGAAGGACTGGTCGCCCTTGCCGCCGACGTCGTACGCGATGGCGAGGCCCTTGTCGCCCTGGGACTCCGACGACCCGGAGGAGGTCGAGGTGCCACCGCAGGCGGAGAGGGCGAGGGCCAGGGAGGCGGTCGCTGCGCCTGCGACCGTGATCCGGGAAATCCGGCGCATGTCTGGTGCTCCTGTCGTACAAGCGCCGGGGAGGGTTCGAGCACGGCGCTGGCTTCGCCGCAGATTAACGCGCGTAGACCGGCCTGAAAACCCCTTCTGTCCACCTTGTTATCCGCCCGTGAGCAAGGGACGGCGTGCGGACGCCCGGGGCTTGCCGGACGCAAACGGGGGGTGGCGGAGGGTGACGCCGGGACGGCCGGGCGCGGCACGGCGAAGCGGGCGGGCACCCAGGGTGCCCGCCCGCTTCGTCCGGTGGTGCGGTGGTGCGGTGGGGTTACTCCGTCTTGACCTTGATGGTGCCGGCGATGATGCCTTCCTTCGCCTCGGCCACCGCGTCCGTCAGGCCCGGGACCTCGGCGTACTTCGGATTGCTGTCGGACAGGCCCACGCCGTCCGACTTCAGGTCGAAGGTCTGGGTGCCGGTGAGCGGCTTGCCGTCCTCGACCGACTTGGCCAGGGCGTACACCGCGCCGTTGATGTCCTTGAGGGCGGAGGTAAGGATGTAGTCCTTGTGGGCCGCGAGGGCCTCCTGCTCGTACTGGTCGGAGTCGACGCCGATCGCCCAGACCTTCGCCTTCGCGGCGGCCTCGATCACCCCCTGGCCGGACAGTCCGGCCGCCTGGTAGAGGACGTCGGCCTTCTTCTCGATCTGGCCCTCGGCCGCGGCCCGGCCCTTGTCCGGGCTGGAGAAGCCGCCCTCCTCCGCCGTCTGCGTCAGGTACTGCGCGACGACCTCGACCTCGGGGTCGGTGTCCTGCACGCCCTGCTGGTAGCCGGCCTCGAACTTGTGGATCAGCGGTACGTCCACGCCGCCCACGAAACCGACCGTCTTGGTCTTGGTGGCCTTGGCCGCCGCGACGCCCGCGAGGTAGGAGGCCTCGTGCTCGGCGAAGACGAGGGACGCGACGTTCTCGCCCTCGACCACGGAGTCCACGATGCCGAAGGTGGTGTCCGGGTACTTCTCGGCGATGGCCTTCATCGCGGGGCCGTAGGCGAAGCCGACGCCGATGACCGGGTTGTAGCCCTGCTTGGCCAGCGAGGCGAGGCGCTGCTCCTTGTCGGCGTCGGTCTCGCCCTCGGTGGGCTCGATGTCGGCGGTCTTGTAGCCGAACTCCTTCTGGGCCCGCTCCAGACCGGCGTACGCGGCGTCGTTGAAGGACTGGTCGCCCTTGCCGCCGATGTCGTACGCGATGGCGAGGCCCTTGTCGTCCTTGGTGCCCTCGTCGCCGCTGGTGCTCTCGCCGCTGGTGCCGCCGCAGGCCGTGGCGGCGAGTGCGAGCGACGCGACCCCCACCGCGGCGCGGGTCAGTCTCGATGTCCGACGCATCTGAAGTTCCCCATTCTCCAAAGCCCCGCAGCGGGCGCTCGGTTCGGCGCACATTAACGCGCGTAGAAACTCCTGGGAACGGGGTTCCCCGGGGCCGTTATCCATTCGTGCCGCGCCCCGGTGACGGCCGTGTGAACCACCGGATCGAACGGGAGCGAATGGGAGCGAACGGGGCGCCCGGGGCGTGCCGCGCAGTCTCGTGCGCCCCGGCATCAGGCTGCCCCCGGCCCGCCGGTGCCGCAAGCCGGCGGGCGCGGGGCGCGCGGAGGGGTGGAGCGAGTGGGCGGGGAGGGTGACGCGGGCGGGTGGGGAGGGCGACGCGGGCGGACGGGGAGGGGGCACGGACGGGCGGGAAGGGCCACGGACGGGGAGGCCGCGCCGGGTGCCGGGGGCGAGCGCCACCGGGGGCGGGGTGGAGCGCCTCCGGGGCGGGGGGGGGAGCCGCCTCCGAGGGACGGGGGGGGGCCGGCTGCTACACGGCGTCGATCAGTGCCGCCGCGGTGAACATCTCCACGCCGACCGTGATGGCGTGCTCGTCCACGTCGAAGTCGCCCTGGTGCAGGTCGCGGATGACGCGCTCGCCGGGCGGGCGGACGCCGAGGCGGGCCATGGCGCCGGGCACGTGCTCCAGGTACCAGGAGAAGTCCTCGCCGCCGAGGCTCTGCTCGGTGCTCTCGACGGACTCGGTGCCACGCCGGGCGACCATGGCGGCCTGGAGCAGTTCGGTGCTGGTGACCTCGTTGACGACCGGGGGCACGCCGCGGACGTAGGTGATCTCGGACTTGGCCCGGTACAGGTTCGCGATCTCGTCGATGGCGCCGACCACGAGGTCCGGTGCCTGCCGCCAGGCGTCGAGGTCGAGGCAGCGCACCGTTCCCGCGAGTTCGGCGTGCTGCGGGATGACGTTCGGGGCGTGGCCGGACTCGATCCGTCCCCAGGTCAGGGAGAGTCCGCTGCGGCTGTCCACCCGCCGGGCGACGAGCGCGGGCACGTCGGTGACGACGCGGGCGGCGGCGGTGACCAGGTCGGTGGTCAGGTGCGGGCGGGCGGTGTGCCCGCCGGGGCCGTCGAGGGCGATCTCCAGCCGGTCGCAGGCGGAGGTGATGGGGCCGACCCGCAGGCCGATCCGGCCCGCGTCCACCCGGGGGTCGCAGTGCACGGCCAGGATGCGGCGCACTCCGTCCAGCGCGCCGCCCTCGATGGCGTCGGCGGCGCCGCCGGGCAGCACCTCCTCGGCCGGCTGGAAGACCAGCCGCACGGGCCGGGGCAGCAGGCCCTGCTCGTGCAGCGCGGCCAGCACCAGTCCGGTGCCGAGGACGACGGTGGTGTGCACGTCGTGGCCGCAGGCGTGGGCGCGGTCCGGGACGCGCGAGTGGTAGGCGCACTCGCTCTTGGTGTCCGGGATGGGCAGGGCGTCGATGTCGGCCCGCAGGGCGAGCATGCGCGGGCCGCCGGCCCACCGCCCCGACTCGGTGCCGGTGCCGATGTCGCAGACGAGGCCGGTTCCGACGGGCAGCACGCGCGGCTTGAGGCCGGCCCGTTCGAGCCGTTCCTTGATCGCGGCGGTGGTGCGGAACTCCTGGTTGCCCAGTTCGGGGTGCATGTGCAGGTCGCGGCGGAAGGCCACGAGCTCGGCACGGAGCGCCTCGGGCAGGGCACCGGGCAGGACGGTCTCACCGGGAGTGCCGGCCTCGGACTCTGGGGACATCAACGCTTTCACCCTTTGCAGCGTAGGGCGCCCGAGCGACCGATGGACCCACGATCAACAAAAATTCAGCCCGTTAGGGGAAGAAAACGCGACCGCCCTACGCATAGCTATCGACTCACTTGGGTAAACTCGCCCGCCTTTCCGACCGAGCCGATCATGCGATCCACCGGGAGCGGCCCACACCGCTCGACGGCACCCGTCCTGGGCTACGGGTACCACGCAACGACCGCCCCACCCGCCCGGGCCCACCCGCCCGGACCCGTGCGCCCGGTGCCCCTGACCCCTCCGTCCTCGGCGGCGCGGCGGTTCCGTCCCCTCGGCGGCGCGGCGGTCGCCGGGGGCCCGGCCGCCGGCTATCCCGCGCCCGCCACCGCCGACAGCCGGTGCACGTTCCGGGCCGAGCCCGTCACGCCCGAGAGGAACCCCCGGGCCCGCGGCGAGGCGTGCCGGGTGAGCCAGGCGGGGTCGATGTCGCAGACGGCGACCTTGACCTCGGTGCCGGCCAGGGCCAGGGGGAGGGTGTGGACGACCGTGGACGGGAAGCTGAGGATGGTGCGGCCGATCGGGCCGCGGCGGGCGATCAGTTCCAGGGGGAGGTCGGGGCGGACGATCTCCAGGCCGGTCTCCACGGCCAGCCGGTGGAGTTTCTCGGCGCTCTCGCGGCGGTGGGCGAAGTAGCGGGCCGCGCCGTGGGTCCTCGCCAGGCCGCGTACGGCGTCCACGTAGCGGTCACCGTCCACGACACCGGTCTCCACCAGGGACGTGCCGACCATGTCGGCGCCCTTGGTGATGCGGGGCGGGCCGAAGCGGGCACGGGTCCAGGCGAAGTCGTTCGCGCAGACGGTGACGCCGTCCGGGACGTCCTCGATCGGCATGGAGGAGAAGACGGAGACCAGGCGGTTCCCGGACGGGGTCAGGCGGCGGCGCGCGGACCCGGAGACCGGGGCGAAGAGCAGGTCGCGCGGTCCGGGGCGGCTGCCCTTGCGGTGCCAGCGCACCAGGCGCTCGCCGTGGGCGAGCTGGGTGACGAACTCCATCGTGGCCGTGCCGTCGTCGACGACCACCAGGTCGTGGGCGCGGGTGATGGTCAGCAGCAGTTGTACGTAGCGGGAGAACGGGTCGCCCATGACGATCCGGTCCGCCTGGCGGAGGGCGGTCGTCAGGCCGCCGACCGTGCGGAAGGGGGCCGCGGCACCGCCCCGTGCCTCCTCCCAGCGGATGTCGTGCCCTTCCTTCCGGGCCAGTTCCGCCATGCGGCGCAGCTGGCCCCGGGTCATCGGATCCACCGGGGACAGGACCACGAGGGTGAGCTCCGCGCCGGGTGCGCGCGTGTGCGCCCACTCCAGCACGTTCAGCAGTTGTACCGGGCTCTCGACGAAGGCGAGGGTGCGGGGGCCGGCATTCCCGGCGCGGGGGCTCATCGGCGTACGACCGTCCCGTGGTGAGGGCGTGGTGGGGGGGTGTCAGGCCGTGAACGGCTCGCCCGCGGCGGCGGCGATCTCCGCCTCCGCGACGACGCCGGAGACGCGGCGCAGCTTCTTCATCGGGCCCAGCTCGGAGTCGTAGACCTTCTTGACGCCGTCGCCGAGGGAGGCCTCGATGGTGCGGATGTCGCGGACCAGGCGGGTCAGGCCCTGCGGCTCGACGGAGGCGGCCTGGTCGGAGCCCCACATGGCGCGGTCGAGGGTGATGTGGCGCTCGACGAAGGTGGCACCGAGGGCGACGGCGGCCAGGGTGGTCTGCAGGCCGGTCTCGTGGCCGGAGTAGCCGATCGGGACGTTCGGGAACTCCTGCTGGAGGGTGTTGATGACGCGGAGGTTGAGCTCCTCGGCCTGCGCCGGGTAGGTCGACGTGGCGTGGCACATGAGGATGTTGTCGCTGCCCAGGACCTCGACCGCGTGGCGGATCTGCTTCGGGGTCGACATGCCGGTGGAGAGGATGACGGTGCGGCCCGTGGCGCGCAGGGCGCGCAGCAGCTCGTCGTCGGTGAGGGAGGCGGAGGCGACCTTGTGGGCCGGGACGTCGAACTTCTCCAGGAAGGCGACGGCCTCGGTGTCCCACGGGGAGGCGAACCAGTCGATGTTCTTGGTCTTGCAGTACTCGTCGATCTGGCGGTACTCGTCCTCGCCGAACTCCACGCGGTGGCGGTAGTCGATGTACGTCATCCGGCCCCAGGGGGTGTCGCGCTCGATGTCCCACTGGTCGCGCGGGGTGCAGATCTCGGGGGTGCGCTTCTGGAACTTGACCGCGTCGCAGCCGGCCTCGGCGGCGGCGTCGATCAGCTTGAAGGCGTTCTCCAGCTCACCGTTGTGGTTGATGCCGATCTCGCCGGTGATGTAGACGGGGCGGCCGGGGCCGGCCTCGCGGGTGCCGAAGGTGCGGATGCGGGAGTTGGTGCTCATGGCAGGAGGTTCCTTACTGGGACTGGGTGATCGTGGGGGATTCGAGGGAGTCGAGCGAGGGACCGAGGATCCAGCCGGCGATCTCCCGGATCGCGCCGTCACCGCCGGGGACGGTGGTGACCGCGCGGGCCGCGCCGCGTACGGCGTCGTGGGCGTTCGCGACCGCCACGGGCCAGCCGACGAGGGCGAAGCACGGGAGGTCGTTGACGTCGTTGCCGACGTAGAGCACGCGCTCGGGCGCGATGCCCTGCTCCTCGCACCACTGCTTGAGCGCGAGGTCCTTGCGGTCGATGCCGTGCAGCACCGGCAGCTTGAGCTTTCGGGCACGGGCGGCGACGACCGGGTTCTGTTCCGTGGACAGGACGAGCATCGTCAGGCCGCTGCGGCGCAGGGCGGCGATGCCGAGTCCGTCACCACGGTGGACGGAGACGAACTCCCGTCCGTCGGAGTCGATCAGCACCCGGTCGTCGGTCTGGGTGCCGTCGAAGTCGAGGACCACCGCGTCGATGTCGTCGGCGGTCGGAAGGGCGCCGGGCCGGGCGGCGTCGAAGTGGGGCGCCAGGGCGCGGGCGCGGGCCAGGTCGTGCGGGTCGTCGATCTCCAGGACGCGGGCCGGGTCGGTGCGGACCAGTTCGGTGCGGCCGAAGAAGCGGTGCCGGTGCTCGCGGAAGCCGGGCGCGGCCATGGCGTAGGCGGCGCCGGTCTCCAGCAGGTCCTGGGGGCGGTCCTGGCGGCGGGGGCGGTGGGACTTGTCGTGGTTGACGCCGTAGCCGCCCTCCTCCCCGGTGCCCTCGTCGGTGCCGTCCCGCCACACGAAGCCGTGGAACGGTGCCACGGTCACGGCGGTGTCGGCGCCGCCCTCGGCGACCGCGCCGGCCACCCCGTCGACGTCCTCGCGGACGAGGAAGGGGCTGGTGCACTGCACGAGCAGCACCACGTCCACGGGTACGCCGTGCAGGGCCTCGTGGGCGCCCATGGCGTGCAGTACGGCGGCCTCGGAGGTGGCGGTGTCCCCGGCGATGGCGGCGGGCCGCAGCACGACCTCGGCGCCGGCCTCGCGGGCCGCGGCGGCGATGGCCTGGTCGTCGGTGGAGACCACGACGTCCGTCACCAGCCGGGCGGCCCGGCACTCGCGCACCGCGCGGGCCACCAGGGGTACGCCGCCGACGGGGGCGAGGTTCTTCGCGGGCACGCCCTTGGAGCCGCCGCGCGCGGGAATGACCGCGAGCACGCGGCGCGCCGAAGCGCCCCGGCCCGCTTCCGGGTTGGACATGGGTTCTGCTCCTTGCGCGGATGTCTCCGGCGTCGCGGACAGCGCGGACGACGGGGGTGTCGGGGACGACGCGGGTGCCGCCGGTGTCACGGACGACGCGGACGCCGCAGGTGCCGCGGACGCCGCAGGTGCCGCGGACGCCGGGGGGACCGCGGACGCCGGGGGGACCGCGGGGGTCCCGGGTATCGGTCCGCTCACAGCTCCCCCATCCGCCGGATCACCGGGGCGACCCGCTGGACGCCGTGCCGGTAGGCGCCGCGGGCGGCCCGGCGGACGACCTGGCGGACCGGGCCGGGCTCCTTGTCGGCGGCCGGCGCGCCGGGCAGGGGGGTGCCGTCCGGGCCGAGGTGGTGGCGGGCGAGGATGCCGGGGAGGTAGCCGGGGGCGGTGACCGGTGTGTAGTAGGGGGCGAGCGGGGGGAGGCCGCCGGGCCGGCCGAGCAGCCCGTCGATGCGCCCGCGGGCCTCGTCGAAGGCGGTCTCGTAGCCGCCGTCCGCCACCACCCCCTGCCGGGCGACCCACTCGGGGTCGGGCACCGGGCGGTGGCCCTCGTCGAGCTGGTCCCAGGAGGCGAGGCAGCCGGAGCCCACGAAGTGGTGGTTGCCCAGCGCCTCGCGCACGCCCAGGTCGGACAGGACGACCGTGGGGATGCGGCGGTGCAGGGACTCCAGGGCCGCCGTGGAGCTGATGGTGACCAGCAGGTCGGTGCGGTCCAGGACCTCGCCCATGTGGCCGTAGACCAGGCGGAAGTTGGGCGGCGGGTCGGCCCGCTGCACCAGCTTCTGGTACGGCAGCTCCTCGATGTGCGTGGTGTGTTCGCCGGGCTTGGAGCGCAGCTTGAGCAGCACCTCGCGCTCGGGGTGCCGGCGGGCGTGCCCGATCAGCCGTTCGAGGAGGTACGTGCGGTCCCTGCGGTTGTCCGGCACGGAGGGCTGGGCGGCGAAGACGACGGTGTACGGGTCGTGCTCCCCGGTGTAGGGGGCACCGCCGAGGAAGGGCAGCGCGACCTCGGCGACGGCCGAGGCGTCGGCGCCGACCCCCTCGTACACGGCCCGGAAACGGTCCGCGTCCTGACGGGAGTTGGCGAGGACGAGGTCGGCACCGTGCCGCAGCAGCAGGCCGTCGGCGAGCTTCTCGTAGACGACGCCGACGTAGCCGGTGACGACCACGGGACGGTCGGCGCGGTCCTGCCAGACCCGCCCGAGGCCGTGCAGCATCGCCTGGACGCCGCCGCCGACCAGGGCGAGGACGAGGACGTCGTAGGACTCCTCGCCCGTCGCGTCGCCCATGGCGCGCAGGAACTCGACGGCGGTCACCTCGCGGAGCGAGTCCGCGGTGACGCCGACTTCCCGCAGCTGGCGGGGGGTGGGGGTGGCTCGGCCACGCAGGAGGTAGCCGTCCAGACGGATGTCCGCGTCCTCGGGGGAGATGCGGGTCGCGGTGAGCGCGCCCCATTTCCACCGGGTGTCGGAGTCCGCCAGGACGGCGACTCGCAGGGCCTTCGTTGCACTTGCTGGCACGCCGTAGACGCTAGGAAGCCATTTCTAGGATCCGCCCAACCGCAATCCAACAAAGGGTGAACAGCACATCGCCGAATGGGGTGTCGGGCCGCCCGGCGTCCGGAAAAGCGTTCGCTTCACCGCTTCGCCACGCCGCGTTCACCCGGTATCAAGGCGCAGGTAAAGCCGAATGCCGGATCGCCGCATAACGTCACCGACGTGCCCAAGCTCTCCGTCATCGTGCCGTTCTACAACGTCCGGCCCTACGTACCGGACACCCTGCGGAGTCTGCGCGCCAACGCGCGGGACGACTTCGAATTCATTCTCGTCGACGACTGCTCCACCGACGGGACCGCGGACCTCCTCGCGCGGGCCGAGCGGGAGCTGCCGGGGGCGGTGCTGGTCATACACGAACGCAACGGTGGCCTGGCGACCGCCCGCAACACCGGCATCGACCGGGCGCGCGGCGAGTACGTCACGTTCCTGGACGGCGACGACTGGCTGGCGCCCGGTCACTACGACCGGCTGGTGGCCGCGATCGAGCGGCTGGGCGTCGACTTCGTGCGTACCGACCACGTGCAGTGCACGGGGCGTGCCCGCACGCTCCACCGCGTGCCGCACGGCCGCCGCAACGTGGCGCTGCGTCCGCGGGACGCCATCCTGCCCGCCCACCGGACCACCTCCGTCGACTACGCCTACGCCTGGGCGGGCGTCTACCACCGCCGGCTGGCCGAGCGCGGCCTGCTGCACTTCACCGACGGGCTGCGCACGGCCGAGGACCGGCCGTGGATCTGGAAGCTGCACCGCGAGGCGGAGTCCTTCGCGGTGACCGGGCTGCTCGGTGTCTTCTACCGGCGCGGGGTGGCGTCCTCGCTCACCCAGATCGGTGACGTCCGCCAGCTCGACTTCATCCGCGCCTTCGACGAGGTCCTCGCGGGCGCGGCCGGGGACGCGGACGCCGAGCGGCTGGTGCCGAAGGCGGTGCGCACGTACTGCGCGATCATCTCCCACCACCTCGGTGCCGCCGAACGCTTCGAGCCGGCCGTGGCCCGGGAGTTGAGGACGAGGAGCGCGGCGGCGCTGCGGCGGATGCCGCAGGACGCGCTCGACGAGGTGCTCGGTTCGATGGACGCCGAGCGCGCCACGCGGCTGCGCCGGCTGCGCCGCCGTGCGACCGCGGGCCGGCCGGACGAAGGGGTGGCGGCATGACCACGCAGATCTTCCTGGTGTCGACGCTCTACGGCACGGCCACGCTCGCCGCGGCCCTGGACTCCGGCTGCTTCGCACCCGCCGACCGGCGGGTCCTGCTGGTCTCCAACAACGCGGCGACGCCCGAGACGACGCCGGCCGTGGACGCGATGCCCGGGTTCGAGCGGCTGCGGGGCCGGTTCGACGACGTGGTGTCGTGGAACGAGGCGATCGCCCCCTTCCACCCGGGCGGCTGGTCGCCGCGGCTGGAGGACGTACCGCTGTGGGAGCGGCACCTGCGGCTGGCCTGGGGGCTCGGCGACGACGACGTGGCGCTGGCCGTGGAGTCGATCCAGGTGCACCCGGCGCTCGGTGTGGCGCAGATCTTCACCGACGCGCCCCTGACCGTCTACGCGGACGGCCTGATGAGCTACGGGCCCACCCGCAGCAAACTCGCCCCGCTGGTCGGCACGCGCGTGGAGCGGCTGCTCCACCTCGACCTGGTGCCGGGGCTCACACCGCTGCTGCTGACCGAGTTCGGCGTGGCGCCCGAGATCGTGCCGACCCCCGCGTTCACCAAGGTGCTGGCGGAACTCGCGGGCTGCGGCACGGAGCTGCCGGACGCCGGGGAACCCGCGGTGCTGCTCGGCCAGTACCTGTCGGCGCTGGACATCCTGTCGGCCGAGGAGGAGGAGGACCTGCACGTCCGGATGCTGACGGGCGCCGCCGCGCTGGGGCACACGCGTGTGGTCTTCAAGCCGCACCCCACCGCGCCGGCCCGCTTCACCCGGACCCTGGAGGAGGAGGCCGGGAAGCTCGGCGTGCAGCTCACGGTGGTGGACACGCCGGTCCTCGCCGAGGTGCTCTTCCAGCGGATGCGACCGGCGCTGGTCGTCGGCTGCTTCTCCACGGCCCTGCTCACCGCGTCCGCGCTGTACGGCCTCCCGGTGGCCCGGGTCGGCACCGAGGCGCTGCTGGAACGGCTGACGCCGTACGAGAACAGCAACCGCGTCCCCGCCACCGTCGTCGACGCGCTCCTCCCGGACCTGGCCGACGCCGCCGCCGTCACCGAGGGGCGCCGGGGCATGGACACCGACGCCCTCGCCGCGCTGGTGCGGGCCGTCGGGTTCGCGATGCAGCCGAGGGTGCTGCCGGAGCTGCGGCCGGCGGCCGAGGCGTACCTGCGGGAGCACCTGGACGCGCGGACCCTGCGCTACTTCAAGAAGCGGCGGCTCACCTCGCTGGGACTCCCCGGCGGCCTCCCGGCCCGGCTGGGCTTCCTGCCGCACAGCTCGACGGCCCGCACGGTGGTGCGCCGCGCACGGGCACTCCGGCGCTCGATCGGGCGGTGAGGCGGGGTGGGGCGACCGGACGCTCCAGCCGGGCGGGGCGACCGGACGCAGTGACCGGACGCTCCAGCCGGACGCAGTGACCGGACGCTCCAGCCGGACGGAGTGACCGGACGCTCCGGCCGGACGGGGCGGCCGGGCCACCGGAGACCGGGGTCCGCGACACCGAGCCCGAGTACCGAGGGCCCGAGGCCCGAGGAGCGGGGCCCGGACACCGCAGGCCCGGACACCGTGGCCCCGGGCAGCGGGCAGCGGGCAGCGGGGGCCGGTCACCCGGACGAAGGGCAGTGTTCACCCGCCATGCGCCGGGAAGCCACCCGCGGCTCGTCGCTCTGGGGCACATTCGGCCTCCGGTCGGAGAACGGTGGAGCGCATGACGAAGCCCCTGGCGGGATGGTTCAAGGCACGGCAGAAGGAGGCCGCCAGGCCGGCGCTGTTCGCCCGGGGCATGCGCCTGTGCGGGGAGCACCTCGCGGCGCAGGACGCCGGGTCCGCTGCCCCGCAGGCCCGGCTCACCCAGGCCGTCGGAGCCTTCGCGGCCTCCCTCGACAACCCGTCGGCCGATCCCTTCGACGCCCTCCTCCACGTCGGCGAGCGCGCGCTGGAGGCCGGTGGGGAACGCGAACTGCGCCTCGCCCTGGGCGTCGCCGAGACGGCGGCCGCGATCCGGCAGCGGTCCAGGGGGGCGTGGCGACTGCGCGGCCTGGCCCTGGACGGGCTGGGCCGCGGCAACGAGGCGATGGAGTGCTACGAGCGCTACGTCACCCTGCTGGACGGCGGCGCCCCGGCGCCGGAGGTGGCTCGCGCGATGGACACCCTGCGGCGCCGGCGGGAGTGCCTCGACGCGGCCCTCGCCCTCTTCCCCGAGGCCGGTTCCCCGCTGCGCGACCTGCTCGGAGAGCCGGACACGACCACCGCGGTCGTCGCACCGCGGTTCGCCGCGTACGTACGGGCGTGCGTGGCCGGGCACAGCGCGGGCGATCCGGCCGTACGCCGCCTCCTGGGGCTCTACGGCGGCTACCGGCGGCTCGTCGAGCGGCCCGGGGCGCCCGACCCGCTGCCGGGCGGCGGCACGCCGGTCGACGTCAGCGGGCTGCGGGGGCTCGTCGCGGGGCGGACGGTGTGCGTGGTGGCGAACGCCGACGACGTCGCCGGGAGCACGCTGGGCGCCGGGATCGACGGCTACGACCTGGTGGTGCGCTGCGACGCGTTCCGCCTCCGTGCCGCGGGCACCGGCGAGCGCACCGGCCTGCACGCCGTCTCGCTGCGGGGCGACACTCCGTGGGAGGGGCCCGCCTGGTCGCAGCGCGCCGGTGTCCGGCTCGTGTTCGGCGACCCGGCGGGCGGCTGGCGTCGCGCCACCCGGCAGCGGCTCGTGCCCGGAGCGCAGGAGCACATCGGTGACGCCTCCCTGCGCCGGCCGCTGAGCGACCCGGCGCTGCTGGGCGAGGACGGCTGGGGGCAGGCCCCGACCACCGCCTTCACCGTCCTGCGGCTCCTGGACTTCCTGGACGCGAGTCCCCGCCTGGACCTGATCGGCTTCACCCCGCCCGGCCGGCTGCGACCGAGGGAGGCCGAGTGGGTGAGGGACCACGCCACCCACGTCGACGACAGCAAGATGAGGATCGCCCTGCGATGACCCACTCCTCCCCGCCCCCCTCCTCCGCGTCCGCTTCCCCGGCCGCCCCCGCGACCGCGGCTTCGTCCGCGACCGCCCCGTCCGCCGCTTCCCCCGCGGCCGCCCCGTCCGCCCCGTCCGCCGTCACCGCCGCGGCCGCCCCGTCCGCCCCGTCCGCCGTCACCGCCGCGGACGACCGCAGCGCCGTCACCGGCAGGCGCCGGATCGCCTTCGCCGTCCACGCCGACCGGGAGACCCTGCCCCACCTGCCCGTCCTGCTCCGCAGCCTGGCGCTGACCAACCCGGGCGTGTGCGAGGACTTCGTGGTCCTCCACCCCGGTCTGCCCGAGTCCTCGTTCGACGCGTCGCGGCGACTGCACCCGCGCCTCGTCACGCGCCGGGCGCAGGACCGTACGGACGTGTTCCGCCTGGACGGGTACGACACCGTCGTCGCCCTCACTCCCGCCATGGTCGTCCTGGGGGACATCGGCGAGCTGCTGCGGATGCGCCACGGGGTGGGCGCCGTACGGCAGCCGGTGTGCACCGGGGAGGCCGGGGAGCGGCGCGCCGTGCTGCCGGACGGCCTCCTCGTCATCCAGCGGGCCGACGTGGACGACGCCCTGGCGGACCGCCTCGCCGACGTCACCGGCGACGACCTCGGTCCGGTGCTCGACCGTGTGCTGGCCCCGCTCGACGCGCGGTACGACTTCCTCACCCGGCGCCTGTACGACGACGCCCCGGTGCCCGCGCACGTCGCCGTCCTGCGCTTCACCGGGCCGTACGACGCGCCCGGGTACGGCCCGGCCGCCGCGGCGCGGCGCCGCTTCGAGATGGGCGACGAGGAGTTCCGGGCCGCCTACTGCGCCCTGCCCGGGGACCGGCATCCCGACCTGCTGGCGCACTGCGCGCCGCCCCTGCTCGCCGCCCGCCCCTCCCTCGACCTCGCCCGCACGGTCGCCGACGTGCACCGCCGGCAGGGCCGCTACGACGAGGCCGTCGAGGTCCTCGCCCCGGTCGTGGCCGACCGGCTGGACGCGCCGCGCTGCCACGAGACGCTCGGCCTCTGCCTGATGGCGCTGTCGCGCTACGACGAGGCCGAGGCGCACCTGCTGCTGGCGGCGGCCTCCCCCGACGTCGCTCCCCGCGCCTTCGCGCAGCTCGCCCGTCTGGCCTGGCTGTGCGGACGGGACGCGGAGGCGCACGCCTACGCCCGTGCGGGCCTGGACGCCGACCCCACGGACGGCGGCTGCCACAGCTGGTACGTACGTACCCGCCCGGAGGTCCCGGAGCCACGGCGGCCGGACGGGACGGCCGCGCGGCAGCTGGCACACGTGGCGCTGTTCGCCGAGGGCCGGGAGAACGCCGGGGACAAGGTCCTGCCCGAGGCCGTGCGCAGGTGCTTCGGCCCCGACACCGGGCCGGACCGCTGGTACGCGCAGCCGGTGCACCGGCTGGTCGACGAGGAGGCGCTGGAGCAGCTGAACGCGCGGCGCGGGGTGGTCGTCGGGGGTGGCGGGCTCTTCCTCCCGGACACCTCCCCGAACGCCAACAGCCACTGGCAGTGGAACGTCCCGGACGGCCTGCTGGCCCGCGTCACCGCACCGCTGGCGGTGTTCGCGGTCGGCTACAACGTGTTCGACGGGCAGCTCTACCGCCGGAACCGGTTCGCCGAGAGCCTGCGGGTCCTCGTCGAGCGGTCGGCGTTCTTCGGGCTGCGCAACCACGGCTCCATCGACCGGGTGCGCGAGCTGCTCCCCGCCGGGCTGCGCGACCGGGTGCGCTACCAGCCCTGCCCGACGACGGTGGCCCGGCTCCTGGAGCCGGAGCGGTTCGCCTCGGTCGAGCGGTCCGACACCGTCCTGGTCAACTGCGCGTACGACCGCGCGGGCCTGCGGTTCGGCCACGACTACGGGTACTTCCTCGCCCGGATGGCCGAGGCGCTGCGGACCCTGCGCGACCGGGCGGACGTGCGGTACGCGGCCCACATGCCGGCCGACGAGCGGTTCGTGCACGACCTGCGCCGGGAGCACGGCATCGCGCTGCCCGTGGAGCAGCTCCAGGACATGTCCAACGACGCCGTCCGCGATCTGTACGGCCGCGCGCGGCTGGTGATCGGGATGCGTGGGCACGCCGGGATGATCCCCTTCGGCTGCGGCACCCCGATCCTCAGCCTCGTCTCGCACCCCAAGCTCGCGTACTTCCTGTCCGACATCGGGCGCCGGGAGTGGGGGCTGTCCGTGCACGACCGGGACCTGGGGGTCAGGCTCGCGGAGCGGGCGTCGGCGATCCTCGACGATCACGCGGCGGCGGTGGCGGACGTGCACGCGGCGCAGGAACTCCTGTGGAAGACCACCCAGTCGAACATCGAGGAACTGCGGAGCATCTTCGGTTCCGACTGAGACACCAAGAATTCACTTGCGCTGCGAATGGAGTTCGCTTCTCCGCGCCTTCTTCGACACCGCCGAATCCGGGAGCGTAGCTAGCCTGTTCCAATCTCCAACCTTCGAGCGTGAGAGGCCCGCGTGCCGAAACTGTCCGTCGTCGTCCCCATGCACAATGTGGAAGCCTTCGCCGAGAGCACACTGAGAAGTCTCGCCAACAACGCGGACCCGGACTTCGAGTTCCTGCTCGTCGACGACTGCTCCACGGACGCCACGCCATGGGTGATCGACCGCTGGGCGGAGAAACGTCCCACCACCAGGGTGATCCGGCACGAGAAGAACATGGGCATCGCCCAGGCGCGCAACAGCGGCATCGACGCGGCCCGGGGCGAGTTCCTCACGTTCCTCGACGGCGACGACTGGTACGGGCCGGGCTACCTGGCCGAACTGGTGTCCCGCACGGAGGAGCTGGGCTGCGACTTCGCCCGCACCGACCACGTCCAGGCCACCGGTACCGAGCGGGTGATCCGGCGTCCCCCGGCCCCCGTGCGCAACACCGTGATGGACCCGCGCGACGGCATAGCGCCGCCCCACATGGAGACGATGGTCGACTACCCCTTCGTCTGGGCGGGGATCTACCGCCGGCACCTCTTCGACGACGGCGGGATGCGCTTCGCGACCGAACTCCGCACCGCCGAGGACCGGCTGTGGATCTGGCGGCTGCACCTGAAGGCCAGGTCGTACGCGTCCCTCGGGCTGCACGGGGTGTTCTACCGGCGGGGCGTCGCGACCTCGCTCACCCAGATCAAGGACTCCCGCCAGCTGGACTTCATCCCGGCCTACGACATGCTCCTGCAGGACCTCCTGCGGGACCCGGAGGCCGAGCGCTTCCTGCCCAAGGCGGTGCGGACCTACTGCGCCATGATCGCCTTCCACCTCGGCAAGGTGAACGAGTACGAGACCTCGGCGGCACAGCGGCTGCGGCGCGAGGCGAGGGACGCGCTGCACCGGATGCCCCAGCACGTGCTGGAGGAGACCCTCCGGACCATCGACAGCACTCGGAGCAGGTTGCTCGGCCGCCTGCGCGACGGGCGGAAGGCTGCCTGATCCATGTCCCACAAGACCCAGATCTTCCAGGTCTCCACCCTGTACGGAGCGGCCACCCTCGCGGCGGCGCTCGACGCGGGCCAGTTCGGTCCGCACGACGGCGTCCGGCGCCTCCTGCTGGTCTCCAACAACGCCGCCATACCCGAGACCGCGTTGCGCCTCGACGAGATGCACGGGTACGCGCGCATAGCCGGCCGGTTCGACACGGTGGTCAGCTGGAACGAGGAGATCCGCCCGCACCACCCCAGCTCCTGGGGCCCGCGCGGGCACGACGTGCCGCTGTGGCAGAAGGCGTTCCGGCTGGCCTGGGGCATCGGCGAACGGGAACAGGTCGAGCTCGCCGTCGAGTCGATCCAGGTCAACCCGGCCCGCGCGCTGGCGGCGATCTTCTCCGAGGCCGCCCTGCACGTGTACGCCGACGGCCTGATGAGCTATGGCCCGACGCGCGAGAAGCTGCCGCTGACCCTCGCGTGCCGTATCCGGCGGCTGCTCCACCTCGACCTGATACCGGGTCTCAAGCCGCTGCTGCTCTCCGAGTACGGCGTGGACCCCGAAGTCGTCCCGGACGCGGCGTTCCGCGCGGTGCTCGACGAGATCTCCCGGGACGCGGCGGACGACCCCCGGCTGGCGCCCGTGGCGGCGGAGAAGCCGACGGCGGTGCTGCTCGGCCAGTACCTGGCGGCGATCAACATCCTGAGCGCGAAGGAGGAGGAGGACCTCCACGTCCGCATGCTCACCGGAGCCGCGCGCGCCGGGCACCGGTCCGTGGTCTTCAAGCCGCACCCGACGGCTCCCGCGGGTTACACGGCGGCGCTGAGCAAGGCGGCGGCGGACGCGGGTGTCCGGCTCACCGTGCTGGACGCGCCCCTGCTGGCCGAGACGCTGTACCACCACTGCGCGCCCGAACTCGTCGTCGGCTGCTTCTCCACGGCGATGGTGACCGCCTCCGCCTACTACGACGTGCCCGTCGCACGGGTGGGGACGGCGCTGGTGACGGAGCGGCTCAAACCGTACCCGAACAGCAACCGTGTGCCCCTGGCCGTCGTCGACCACCTGGTGCCGGACCTGGAGCGCGGGCAGGCCCCGGCGCTCGTCGGCGCGGCCCCCGGGACGCTGGCACCGCTGGTCCGGGCGATCGGGTTCTGCATGCAGCCCAAGACGTACCCCGAGCTGCGCGAGCCGACGGAGGCCTGGCTGCGGGAGCACCTGGCGGGCGTCCCCGGCCACTACTTCCCCGAGCTGCGGCTGACCGAGCTGGGCCTGCCCGGCAGCAGCCCGCAGTTGCGCGCGAAGCTCCAGGTGCGGCGGGCCCGGCGCGTCGTGCGCAGGGCGGTACGGCGCGGCGCCGGGAGGAAGTGACCGGGCCGGGGACCGCGGCCGGCGCCCGGGCCCCCTTCCGCCGAGCGGCCGAAGGGGGCCCGGGCGTCGCCCGTCCGGCTCAGCCCAGCCAGCGGCCGAGCCGCAGCCGCGTCCACAGGAGGGCGGCGGCGAAGGACAGGGCGACCGTGGCCACCGTCAGCCCCACGAGCCCGCCCACCGCGCCCGGCCAGCCGGCGTCCGCCGACACCACGCGGGGCGCGATGGCCTCCAGGAACAGGAGGTGCACCAGGTAGGCGCCGAAGGAGGCGCCGGCGAGCCTGCCCAGCAGCGGGCGGACCCGCTCGGGCACCCTGATCCGGTTGAGGGACATGAGCAGCGTCCCCGCCAGCAGGGCCACCACGACGGAGGCGTACGGACTCGGGAAGTGGACCCGGTGCTCGTACACGGCCACGGCCCCCCACGCGCACAGCCCGCCGGCCAGCCACAGCAGGCGCCGCCGCCGGCCGGCGACCGCGGAGCCCGGCAGCGACAGCAGGACCGCGCCGGCGACGGCGTACACGATCTGGTAGACGCCGAACTGCCAGGCGAAGGACGGCAGACGGACGTCGGACAGGCGCGCGAGGTCCCCGAGGAGGGTCGGGGCGAGCGCCAGACCGAGCAGGACGGCTCCCACGCCCCAGGGCCGTTTTCCGGCCCGGACCAGGAGGGCCACCGACAGCAGCAGGATCACGGGGACGTAGGCGTACAGGTACCAGAGGTGGAAGGCGGGCCGCACGGAGCCGAACAGCGCGTCCCACGCGAGGCCGCGCGTGGGCTCGGTGTTGGCGCCCCGCACCCGGTCCCAGAGCAGGTAGACGGCGGTCCACACGGCCATCGGGACGACGATGCGGGTCAGCCTCCTGCGGACCTGTCCGCCCGACCGGGGCGGCGCCCCGCTCAGCACCACCCAGCCGGCGATCGCGAAGAACAGCGGCACGGCGCACCGGCTCAGCGCGTCCCCGGTGAGCGCGGTCCAGTACACGGGCCCGCCCCCCGAGGGGTCGCGGTCCACGGACTTCATGAGTTCGCCCGCGGCGTGGCAGACGATGACCCCGACCGAGGCCAGGACCCGGACCAGGTCGATGTCGTAGCGGTGCGCACCCCGCGGACGCGTGACCGGTGCCCCCGCGGCGGCGGGGGCAGGGGTGCGTTCGGGCTCGGTGGCGGTCATGGGCTCGGCGGCGATGGGTGGTCACTCCCGGATAGGACGCGCGGGCCCGCCGGCGGTCCGGCCGGGCTCGGGGACCGATGCAGGCTACGAGAGCGCCGCGGGCGGCGGAACCCGTCCCGGGTGAACATCGGCGACGCGTGCGCGTCCTTCCGGTGAACTCCGGGTGCCGCCGCCGTCCGGTCGCCCGGCGCCCCGCGGGAGGTCCCCCGGCGGCCCGTTCGGACGAACCGCCCGGCCCGGACCCTCCCCGTCCCGCGCCGCCCGTCCCGCGGGCGCGCCCCGCGTACCGCCCCCGCCCGGCTCTCGGCCGAGGCCCGCCCGCCCGTCCCGGGGGCGCACCGCGTGCCGCCTCCGCCCCCGTTCCGGAGCGGGCGCCGCGCGCCGGGGGCGCCCGGGGCCGGTCGCGCGCCTCTGCGGTCCGGAAGCCGCGGTCGCGGGAGGGGCCGGCGGGGGCGCATTGAGCGATTCGTGCGATTTTCCGCCCACCTGATCGCGCGCGCCGACTCCTTTTCGGCCGGGGAGGGGGCATCCTCCGTGCATGGCCACTGCGCAAGAGACGCACACGTACCCCGGCGACCTGAACGACGTCCCCGGCTGGTTCTGGCCGCTCGACCAGGTGCTGTTCTCCTGGTTCCTGGAGCGCCAGGAGCGGCGGGGCACCCGCGGCGACCTGCTCGAACTGGGCGCCTACCTGGGCAAGAGCGCGATCCTGCTGGGGCACCACCTGCGGGCCGGCGAGAGCCTGACGGTCTGCGACCTGTTCGAGACCGAGCCGCCGGACGCGGCCAACCGGGCGGAGGCGGCGAAGTCGTACTCCACGCTCACCCGGCAGGCCTTCGAGCGGAACTACCTCTCCTTCCACGACACCCTGCCCAGGATCGTCCAGGACGTCAGCTCCACGATCACCGACGAGGTCGGGCCCGGCAGCTGCCGCTTCGCCCACATCGACGCCTCGCACCTGTACGAGCACGTCCGCGGCGACATCGGCGCGGCCCGGGAACTGCTGCTGCCGGACGGCATCGTCGTCCTCGACGACTTCCGCAGCGAGCACACCCCGGGCGTCGCCGTCGCCGCCTGGGAGGCCGTGCTCAACCGGGGGCTGCGCCCCGTCTGCCTGAGCAGCCAGAAGCTGTACGGCACCTGGGGCGACCCGGAGCCCGTCCAGGAGGAGCTGCTCGCCGCGCTGCGCGGACGCGACGACGTCGCCGTGACCGTGGAGCAGGCCGCCGGGCACCGGCTGGTCCGGACCCGCGCCCAGGGCAAGCGGCTGCAGCCGCCCTCGCTGCCGCCCTCACGGCACCCGGCGCCCGCGGCGGCGCACCCGAAGGCCGGGTCCGTGCCGGGGCGGCCCCGGCCGGCCCGCCCGGCGGTCCGCGCGCAGCAGGTGCCGCACCGGCCGGCCTCGCGCGACCGCGCCCGCCGGCTGGCCCTGGACCTGCTGCCGCCGGCCGTCACCCGCGCGGTCCGCCGGTACCGGGCGGCGCAGCGGGCGAAGGCGGGCGGGGCGGCTCAGTCGAGGCCGTAGGACGCCCCGATCCCCGCGATCACCACGGCCAGCCCTTCCTCGAAGTGCCGGTCGTAGTCCGTGAAGATCTCCGCGCCCGCCGCGGCCGTCAGAGGGTGGACGGCCTCGCGCGGTACCTGACCCGGTTCGGGCCGCGCTGACGGGGGGTCAGGCTCCCGCCACCGACAGCTTCACCGCGAAGCCCAGGAACAGCGCCCCCGCCGCCGAGTTGGCCCCCGCCGACAGCCTCCTGCGGCGGCGGAAGGCGGCGGCCAGCCGGGTGCCGCCGAAGATCAGCGCGCTGAGGTACAGGAAGCTGGCCAGCTGGGCGAAGACGCCGAGGACGACGAAGGACAGGGCGGGGTGGGCGTAGCCCGGATCGACGAACTGCACGAAGAAGGCGACGAAGAACAGGATCGCCTTCGGGTTGACGAGACTGACGACCAGGGCCCGGCGGAACGGCCGCTCCTCACCGGCCGGGGACGCGGAGGCGCCGGCCGGGGCCGGTTCCCGCCGCGTCCGCCACATGTCCCGGGCGGCCCGCAGCATCCCGACCGCGAGCCAGGCCAGATATCCGGCGCCGGCGTACTTCACGGCCCCGAACAGCAGGGCGTTGGCCTGCAGCAGCGAGGCGACCCCGGCGGCCGACAGCGTCATCAGCACCATGTCCCCGCACCAGACGCCGGCGGCGGCCGTGTACCCGGCGCGCACACCGCGGCGGGCGGCGACGGAGAGGACGTACAGGGAGTTGGGGCCGGGGAGCAGGATGATCAGGGCGAGGCCCGCGAGGTAGGTGGGAAGATCGATCACGCCGAACATGGAGGGAGTGTCGCACGGGGGTACGACACCGCGCACCGGTGTTCCGGCCGTCGGGAAAGGGACCGCGGAGCCCTGCTCAGAAGGCGTCGGAAGGCACGTACGTCCCCCAGATCTCCCGCAGCGCGTTGCACACTTCGCCCACCGTCGCCCGCGCCCGCAGGGCGTCCTTCATCGGGTACAGGACGTTGTCCTCGCCCTCGGCGGCCTTCTTCAGGGCCGCGAGCGCGGTGTCCACCGCCTGCTGGTCGCGCTCCGCGCGGAGCCGGGCGAGGCGTTCGGCCTGCTGCGCCTCGATGGCCGGGTCGACGCGGAGCGGCTCGTAGGGCTCCTCCTCGTCGAGCTGGAAGCGGTTGACACCGACCACGACCCGCTCGCCGGCGTCGGTCTCCTGCGCGATGCGGTAGGCGCTGCGCTCGATCTCGCTCTTCTGGAAGCCGTGCTCGATGGCGTTGACCGCGCCGCCGAGGTCCTCGACCTTCCGCATCAGCTCCAGCGCCGCCGCCTCGACGTCGTCGGTCATCCTCTCGACGACGTAGGACCCGGCGAACGGGTCGACGGTCGCCGTCACGTCCGTCTCGTAGGCGAGGACCTGCTGGGTGCGCAGGGCGAGGCGGGCGGACTTGTCGGTCGGCAGCGCGATGGCCTCGTCGAAGGAGTTGGTGTGCAGGGACTGCGTGCCGCCGAGCACCGCGCCGAGGCCCTGCACCGCGACGCGGACGAGGTTGACCTCGGGCTGCTGGGCGGTCAGCTGCACGCCGGCCGTCTGGGTGTGGAAGCGCAGCATCAGCGACTTGGGGTTCTCCGCGCCGAACTCCTCCTTCATCACCCGGGCCCAGATCCGGCGGGCCGCACGGAACTTCGCGACCTCCTCCAGGATCGTCGTACGGGCCACGAAGAAGAAGGACAGGCGCGGCGCGAAGTCGTCGACGTCCATGCCGGCCGCGACCGCCGTGCGCACGTACTCGATGCCGTCCGCGAGGGTGAAGGCGATCTCCTGCGCGGGAGAGGCGCCCGCCTCGGCCATGTGGTAGCCGGAGATCGAGATGGTGTTCCACTTCGGGATCTCGGCCCTGCAGTACTTGAAGATGTCCGCGATCAGCCGCAGCGAGGGCTTGGGCGGGAAGATGTACGTCCCGCGCGCGATGTACTCCTTGAGCACGTCGTTCTGGATCGTGCCGGTGAGCCGGTCGGCGTCGACGCCCTGCTCCTCGGCGACGAGTTGGTAGAGCAGGAGCAGCAGGGATGCCGGGGCGTTGATGGTCATCGACGTGGAGACCTTGTCCAGCGGGATCCCGCCGAACAGCACCCGCATGTCGTCGATCGAGTCGATCGCCACGCCCACCTTGCCGACCTCGCCCGAGGCGATCGGGGCGTCGGAGTCGTGGCCCATCTGGGTGGGCAGGTCGAAGGCGACCGACAGGCCCATCGTGCCGTTGGCGATCAGCTGCTTGTAGCGGGCGTTGGACTCCGTCGCCGTGCCGAAACCGGCGTACTGGCGCATCGTCCACGGCCGGCCGGTGTACATCGACGGGTACACACCTCGGGTGAAGGGGTACTTCCCCGGCTCGCCCAGCTTCTCGGCCGGGTCCCAGCCCGCCTGGGCGTCGGGTCCGTAGACAGGTTCGATGGGCAGTCCGCTCTCGGTGGAACGAGCGCCGCCCGACTCGCGCGCCATGGTGTGGATGCCTCCCGCTGAGCACGTGCCCGAACCCGGTCGAGCCACTCGGACTTCCGGGCCGTTCGGACCACTCGCCACCTGCCCGCCAGTATGGTCCGGCCCTCCGACGGACTGTATCGGCGCGCGCGCACCCGGTGGAGTGCCACACGCTGGGACCTTGCTCACAACCGCGGTGCGGTCCCGGTCACAACGGTGCCGTGCCGTTCACGGCGCGTCATCCGGGGGGAGGATTCCAGGGGACGTCCGGACGGGGCCGTGAGACGACGGGGGGCCGTGATGGGGATGACGGGCATCGGGAGCGCGGGACGGACCGGGAGGGCGGTCGCCGTGGTCCTGGGGGCCGCGCTGGCGGCGGGCGGCTGCACCGTGCAGGGCACCGGCCCCGACGGCTACGGGCGCGCGCCGGTGCGCGTCGACGTCTCCGGTACGCCGCCGAAGGGCACACCGGCGGACCCGCCGGCGGCCGGCCGCGCCTCCGGTGCGCCACCCGTCCGTACCGCGCCCCGGGTGCTGTGGACGCGCGGCGACACCGGCCGGGACGTGCGCGAACTCCAGGCGCGGCTGCGCCAGGTGGAGTGGCTCGTCGACGGCCCGACCGGCACGTACGACGCCCTGACCGAGCGGGCGGTCAGCGGCTTCCAGGGCAAACGCGGGCTGCCCCCCACGGGCCGGACCGACAGCGAGACCTGGCGGCGGCTGCTGGGGATGACGCGCGAGCCGGGCAAGTGGGAGCTGTACCTGATGGGCGGGCAGCCGGCCGCCGCGCCCGACCCGCGCTGTCTGACCGGCCGGGTCCTGTGCGTCAGCAAGTCGAGCCGGACGCTGCGCTGGATGGTCGATGGCCGGACCCTGTCGACGATGCCGGTGCGGTTCGGCTCGCAGTACACCCCGACCCGGGAGGGCGTGTTCCACGTCTACTGGAAGTCCCGCCACCACGTCTCGACGCTCTACGACTCGGCCATGCCGTACGCCATGTTCTTCAGCGGCGGCCAGGCCGTGCACTACTCGTCCGACTTCGCCGCCCACGGCTACGCGGGCGCCTCGCACGGTTGCGTCAACGTGGGGGACGAGGCGGCGGTCGCCGGCCTCTACGCCCAGGTGCGGGAGGGCGACAAGGTCGTCGTCCACCGGTGAGGCGGGACGACGCGGAAGGGGATGGGCGCGGGCGGGACCGGGGGAACGTGCCCCACCCGCGCCGAGGTGCACGAGCCGTGGGTACGGGGGGAACCCCGGCTCGGTGCGAAGCCGATGACCAGTCGGCTCACTCACTACTGCGCCGCGGCGGCCGAAAGTGTCACACCCTCGGCGAGAAATCTCGCCTGCGCCGGGAAAGCGCAGGTCAGACGGGTCTACCCGAGGGCTAGCGCGACATGCGGCGAGAAGACCGGCCGCTGGGGAGGCGCGGGCACGAAGGCCGAGGGGGTGTGCGGGGCGCGCGGCGGGCCGACGAGCGGGGCCACGGGGTGGCCGTCGCCGTCCTCGCCCTGGGCGCCGCCGGCCCCTTCACTGCCCTTGCCTCCTGCGGCCCCCTTCTCCGCCTTGTCCGCCTTCCCCTCCTTTCCTTCCTTTCCGGCTTTTCCGGCCTTTCCGGCTTTTCCGCCTTCGCCGGCCTTGGCGCCCTTCTCGTTCTTGGCGCCCTTCTCGTCCTTGGTGCTCTTGCCGTCCTCGGTGCCCTTGCCGTTCCGCGGCTCCGGCTCCCGGGTCCCGCCGTCCTCCTCGGCGCCCCCCGCGGCGTCACGGTCCTGGGCGGCGGCGCCGGTTTCGTCCAGGAGGCTGCGGCAGTACGCGCCGACGCGCGACGAGCCTCCGGCCGCCTCCTTCAGCGCGCGCCCGCGGACGCCCTCCAGCGCCTCGCCGGCGCGCATCGCACGGCAGGACGCGGCGAGGTCCGGCCGCCCGGCGCCGGGGCCCTCGGCCGTACCGCCGTCCGCACCGCCACCCGCGGTGTCCCGGCCGGACGTGCCGGAACCGGCGCCGCCCCGCACACCGTCCGACGGCGAGGACGGGGCGGGCGGGCCGCCGGAGGACGTGGTGGCCGACACGGTCGCCGCGGGGTCGGGTCCGGTGCCGTCGAACGGCGTCGGCAGGACTCCGGTTCCGGCCGCCACCGCCACCCCGCCGACCATGCCGACGGTCAGCGCGGCGGCCAGTCCGAGGCGCAGCGGGCGGCTCCACCGGGGGCGTCCGGCATCGTCGCCGCGTGGGCCGATGCGGACCAGTCCGGCGTCGGAGGGCGGCGTCGGGGCGTCGTGCCCGGGGTGCACCGGCGTCCGCCGGGGCGCGGCGGCCCGCTCGGCGCGCGCCGTGCGGAAGGCGGCCAGCGCGGCGGCCTCGCCGGGGAGTTCACCGCTGGTCGGCACGGGTGGGGCGGAGAGTGCGCCGAGGGCCTCGGCGAGTCGTTCGGCCCGGTCGCGGGCCGCGGGGCCGACGGCCTCCGGTGACTCTCCGCGCAGCAGGATCTCCGCCGTTTCGCGGTCCAGCCACCTGTCCTGCTCGTCGGCCATCACATGTCCTTCTGCGTCCGCGCACGCGTATGCGTCACACTCGCGGACGTCACCGCACGGCCCCGCGGTTCTCGCTGGGGCGGCAGGGCGTCGAGCCCGCCGCCCGATTCCGGATCTCCGCCGAGCAGTTCGGCCAGGCGCCTCAGTCCGCGGTGCGCCGCCGTGCGGACGGCACCGGGCCGTTTGCCCAGCGTCTCGGCGGCGCTCTTGGCGTCGAGGCCCACCACCACGCGCAGGACCACGGCCTCGGCCTGGTCCTGGGGCAGCCGGGCGATCAGGGAGAGGGTGCTGTCGGTGGCCAGGGCCTCCATGGCCTCGCCCGCGGTGTCGGACTCGGCGGGCCTGCCGGTCAGTTCCGTCTCGTCACCGCCGACCGCGGGCCGGCGTCCGCGCATCCGGATGTGGTCCAGTGCGCGGTTGCGGGCGATGCGGGCGGCCCAGCCGCGGAAACGGTCGGCGTCGCCGTCGAACCGTTCCAGGTCCCGGGCGATCTGCAGCCACGCCTCGGAGGCCACGTCCTCGGCGTCCGGATCGCCGACCAGTGTCCGCACGTATCCGAGCAGCCGCGGCTGCACCGAGCGGTACACGGTCCGGAAGGCGGTCTCGTCCCCGTCCTGTGCCGCACGTACCGCGGCGGTCAGCTCCGCGTCGTCCCCCAGCACCGAGCCTCTCTTTGCGCCTCAGCCGGCGCCGCTCTCGCGGACCGGGTACTCGCCGTCGTGGTCCCTCAATGGATGGTTCGCGGTGGTCCACCGCTCACGTGATGCGGGCGGGAAGGCCCCCGCTGGTCGGCGCGAATGGCACGTTACGTCTTGAAACCGCCGCTCGTCCATGTCTCCCTCCCCTTGCCGTACAAGATGCAACTAAGCCGTGACGCGGGCGGGTGTGACAGAAAACGCAGCCCCGGCGCTGTAGGGAGTACGGGCCGCCGCGCGGCCCGTACCGCGCGACGGCCGGGGCCTCTCCTGTGGGGGGTGGCGGCCCCGGTCGCCGCCGTGTCCCAGGGCTCTGACCTGGGGCGTTGCATGAGCTTCGTGGGCAGCATGGCCAGCGCGCGACCAGCGGAGCAGACGCTTCACGCGATCGTGTCCGGCGCGGTGCGGAGCCGTCCCGGACGTCGGCTCTCGGGCCCTTCCGCTCGACGCTCGCCCGGTGGAAAACCGGCGGCTCTCGTGTCAGCTGCCGTAGAGGGTGGGCAGACCGGCCAGGAGGACGTCGTCACGACCATCGGCCGGATCGGCCAGGCCGGGACGGAAGCCGTGCAGGGAGTACAGGGCCGGAGTGGTGGCAGTGGTGTCGTACCCCTGATCCGCGAGCAGGGCACGGACGCGCTCCAGGCGTTCCAGGTCGCCGGTCCCCCCCGACGGGCGGCGGTCGCCCTGGCCTCGCCCAGCAGCGCGATCCTCGCACGGGGGGCCCGCGGGCGTTCGCCGGCGGCCAGGGCGATGACGTCGGCCTCGTGCTCGGCCCGGGCGGCGGAGGCGGGCGACGGCGCGGTGGGGAGCGGGGCGGTGGTCCGTCGGGCCGCGGCGCCGCCCGGGCCCGTGGACGGACGGGTGCGGTCCGGTCCGGTGGCGTCCGGGGCGGCACCGCCGCCGATCGCCGCGTAGGCGACGCTTCCCAGGGTGAGGCTCGCCAGCAGTACGGACAGGGCGGTCCCGGACGAGCGCCACGCACGGCGTCGCTCGCGGGGACGCCAGTCGTCCCGCCGGCGGGTGCGCGCGGTCTGGTCGGGCTGCGCGGCGAGGACGGCCCGGAAGGCGGCCACGGCGCGCCGTTCGCCCTCGGCGTCCACGCGCTGGTCCCGCAGGGCGGCGGCGAGCAGCTCCTCCGTCCCGGGGGTGGCGCGCCGGGGAGCGGCGCGGCCGGTGTCGCCGTGCCGTGCCTCCATGTCCGCCTCCGTTCCCGCTCGGCCCACCGGGCCGCCGCCGCGGGTGCCCGTCACGTCGACTCCCCCAGCGTCCTGGGCGCATCATCCGTCACACCGTCGGCTCCGAGCTGCCGGGCCAGCCGCTTCAGCCCCCGGTACGTCGCCGTGCGCACCGCGCCCGGCCGCTTGCCGAGGACCCGGGCGGCGGCCGGCCCGTCGAGGCCGACGACGACCCGCAGGAGCACGGCCTCGGCCTGGTCGCGCGGCAGCCCCGACACGAGGGCCAGGGCGGCCTCGGTGGACAGCGTCTCCAGCGCCTGGTCGTGCGTGGAGTGCGGGCCGGCCAGGTCCAGTACGTCCTGTTCCAGCGCGGCCGGCCGGGGCCGCACCCGCTGGCGCCGCAGGTGGTCCAGCGCCCGGTGCCGGGCGATCGTCGCCGTCCAGCCCCGGAACCCGGCCCCGTCGCCCCGGAAGCGCCGCAGGTCGCGGGCTATCTCCAGCCACGCGTCCGACGCGACGTCCTCGGCGTCGTCCCCGACGATCCCGCGCAGGTAGCCCAGCAGGCCGGGCTGCACGATCCGGTAGGCGACCGCGAAGGCGGCCTCGTCACCTTCCTGGGCCCGCGCGACGGCCGTGCCCAGTTCCCCGTCGTACGCCTGTACGCGGCGGGGTTCCCCTCGCTGGCCCAAGAACCGTCCTCGTCCGTACCGAGTCCTCCGCGCGCTCGGGTGAGCCCGCCCCACGCTCATCAGCGTCGGCGCGCACGGAAGTGTCACAGGCGGCGCTCCGGACGGAACCCTCACGCCACGGCGGGCCGCACGCGCCGGACCCGCCCGCACGGGGCCGGGCGGTAGGGGCGCGGCGCCTCCTCGGGGCCGCCGGCCGGCGGCGAGGTCCACGCACACCGCGCCCCCCGGCGTACGAACACCACGCCGACGTGGGCACCCGGTCCGAGCAGCGTGCCGCGCCGGCCCGGCGGACGGGACGCCCCGGGCGTCACGGAGCCGGGACGGGCGCCACGGAACCGGGCCGGGGTCAGTCGCCCGTCGTCGCGTCCCGGCACAGCAGCCGCAGCGACCCGTCGCCCGCGAAGCAGCGGCGGGCCTCGTCGACCGGGTCCCACAGGCGGCCGTCGGGGGTGCGAACCCAGTGGCCCCCGCCCACGTTCCACCACTCGCCACCGCTCCGGCGCACGATCACCTCGCCCGCGTAGGCGCCGAGTCCGCGCAGGGCCGTCTCCATCGCGGCGTACGGCGCCCCCTCGCGCCGCATCCCGTCGATCACGCGGTCGACGCGCCACAGACTCTGCGCCGAATAGTCCAGGCGCAGCCGGGCGCCCTCGCGCATCGCGGCCACGGCGTCCGCCGCCCACCGCACCGGTTTCGCGGCGGCCGACGGCCGGCTCTCCTGCTGGGTCGTCAATCCGGAGGTCACAGTCGTCACACCGGCTAGAGCGCCGACGGGCGGCGATTCGTCACACGTGTGCGCCGCCCGCCCCGCAACCGGCGCAGGACCGCCCCACGTCCGCCGCGCCTCCCCCGCACGGCGGTCACGGGCGGGGTCCGGTGCTCAGCCCCGGCCGCGCGCCCGGCGGGACACCACCGCGCGCAGCACCCGGCGCCCCTCCGTGGAGACCTCCAGGGCCCGGCGCAGTCCGGCCGGGCCGTGACCGGCGAGCACTTCCAGGACGACGACCTGACGGCGCAGTTCGGCGGCGACGAGCGGTGACAGCCCCTCGGTACGGCCCTCCGCGCGCCCCTGTGCGGAGTTCTCCCGGCCGAGGCCGGCCCCGGCACCCGCCGTGGGGTCGAGAAGCCGGTGGATCCGGAGCGAGGCGACGGAGCAGGCGTCGGCCCAGGTCCGTATCGGCGCGCCGGAGCACTCGTCCGGTGCGGTGGCCAGCATCCGGCGGGCCAGCAGCACCGCCTCGTCCTCACCGCCGGCGTCGGGACCGGCGAGCCGGTCGCGCACCCGCGCCAGCGCCCGCGCCCAGTCGCGGCCGTCCCCGTCGGCGACGTCTTCGGCATCTGCGGCGAGGGTCGCCCAGAGCGGCCTCAGGACCTCGTCGTCGCCGTCCAGCAGGGGGACGCAGCGATCCAAACAAGCCAGTCCGCTCCCGGCGAGTCCGCGCGCGTCAGCCCGCGTGATCAGTTCCACCAGGCTCATCCGGTGCCTCCCTGTCGCTCCCGCTCCGGCCTGCTCACCACCACGGAGCCCGCATTTCCCCTTACTGCGTGCGACGGCCCGGGAGTGTCACAGGGGCACCACGCCCAACCGGTCGAGGAACCGGAAGAAGAGGTTTTCAGCCACCGGACCGGACGCGGGCCCGGCTCCGTCTCCGGCTCCGTCTCCGGCTCCGTCTCCGGCTCCGGCACCGTCTCCGGCACCGTCTCCGTCTCCGTCTCCGGCACCGGCACCGGCACCGGCACCGGCACCGGCGTCCGGATCGGCCGACAGCACCGCCGCCAGTTCCCCGGCGCTCGCGGTGCGCCCGGCCTCGGCGGCCCAGGCGACGGCACGCTCGGCGGCGTCGAAGGGCTCCAGGAAGTAGTCCTCCAGGGTGAGCCCCTCCTTCTCGGCGCCCAGGTACGCGGCCATCGCGGACCGCGCCAGACAGGTCGTCCACGCCCCGCTCCGCGGTGCCGCCGCCTCGACGACCACGCAGTCGCTGTCCATGACGTATCCGAACAGCGCGGGCGCGCCGGTCTGCCCGGCCAGGTCGTTCATGTTCCCGACGTCCCCGTCGCCGCCCGGGAACTGCCACACCTGCCAGCCGTCCGGCGCCGTCAGGCGCAGGGTCGCGTCCGCGGCGCCCGACAGCGCGTCCATCTCCGTGAGCGGCCGCTCGGCGCGGCCCACGACGAAGTACCCCCAGTAGCCCATGTCCCGGTCCCCCCGGCGTGTCGGTTCGGCTCGCCCAAAAGACCACCACAGGCGTACGGGAGTCCGCAGCCGTATCCGGCAATCCCGTGCCGGACGGTCGGCACGGCGCCCGGGGTGCTGCCCGTGATTCCCGGGCCCCCAGGGACCCCCGTAACCCCCGGGCCCCCCGTCGGCCCGGCCCTCGGCCCCGCGGTCAGTCGAGCCGGTTCGCCAGCGACGTGAAGTCCGCCCAGGACCGCTCGGGCTCGTCCGGGTCCCACAGCTTCTGGACCGTCGCCGCCAGCGGCAGCCGGATGCCCTCGGCGACCTGCGCCTGGGTCTGGGCGCTCGGGATGTCGCCCCAGACCGCGAAGCTGCCGCCGAGTATCTGGTCGTCGTACTCGGCGTCGACCGCCTGCGTGCCGCGCAGGACGCGCGGGGTCCACTGCTCGTAGATGCGCTGCCCGGTCGGATAGACGAAGGTCTGCGGCTCACCGAGCACGTAGTAGAGGAACTCGTCGTTGTAGTTGAGGACCTCGCGGCCCTCGCCCAAGTACTCCGCCGGCTGGCGGGCGCCGATCTCCTTGCCGGTCCAGTAGGCGACCTCGATGTCCTTCAGCGGCTCGACGGAGGCGCCCTCGAAGAAGCCGTCGTTCCAGGCGCGCGGCGTGCGGTCGTGCGCCTGCACCGTCCTGGCGCGGTCGTTGAGCCAGCCGGTGGTGAGGTCGGCGACGGTGCCGCCGGAGCCGTAGGCCTCGCGGGCGGCGGCGGCCAGCGCCGGGTAGGAGGCTTCGGGGTCGGGCACCACGAGGGCCTGGTACTCGTCGGCGCCCAGGTGGAACCGGGAGCCGGGGAAGAGGTCGGCGTACTCGTTCAGCAGGTCGTCGACGATCTCGGCGGCCTCGGGCTTGGAGATGTCGATCGCGCCGCGGGTGGGGGTGCCCTGCGTGTTGCGCAGCTGGAGGTCCGGATGGGCGGCCAGCACGGCGCCCAGGTGGCCGGGCGAGTCGATCTCGGGGACGACGGTGAGGTGGCGCGAGGCGGCGAGATCGATGATCTCCTTCATCTCGGCCTTGGTCAGGTGGTCGTCCGCGACGATCTCGGGGTGCGAGTCGGACTCGATGCGGAAGGCCTGGTCGTCGGAGAAGTGCAGGCCCAGCTCGTTGAACTTCAGGTCGCCCAGCTCGCGTATCCGGTCCTTGATCCAGTCGGCGTCGTAGTGCTTGCGGGCGATGTCGAGCGAGAGACCGCGCCTCGGCTTGGCCGGCTCGTCCTTCACCACGCCCTCCGGAGCGGTGCCGCCGCCGTGCACGGCCTGCTTCAGGGTGCGGGTGCCGTAGTAGACGCCCGCCTCGGCCGGCCCGGTGACGGTGACACGGCCGTCGCGCACGGTCATGGTGTACGACTCCGGGTTCGCGCCCTCGTCCTGCCGTACGTCGAGCAGCAGGTCCCCGGCGCGCCGGTCGTCCTTCTCCCCCGCGTACGTGAGCCCCAGCTCACCGGCCACCTGGCGCCCCTCGTCGGCGAGGCCGGAGTCGGCGACGACGACGCGGTGGTCCTCGGCCGGCCGCCAGCCGGGGCCGCGGGCCGGGGTGTGCTCGCGTACCGCGGGTATGGTGGCCGGCTCCTTCGACAGGGGGTAGGAGCGGCTGGGGCTGGGCGAGGTGGCGGGCGCGGCCGCCTCGCCGGTGGACCGGGACGCCGAGCCCGCGGGGCCCCCGTCCCCGTCGGTGGCCCACAGGCCCACTCCCACGCCGAGGGCGGCGACCACCGTGGCGGCGATCACGGCCCGCTGTCTGATCCTGTGCGCCGGTGATCGGCGTCGGTGCTGGCTCACGGCGTCAACCTAGGGCCATGAGTTCCCGCATGCGTCCACCACATGTTCTGAAACTCTCCCGTTCGGGTGAAATTCGAGCCTTGGACGGACACGTCATGCCGCCACTCGGTAACGTGGCGCCACATCTTTCGCACAATCCCCTGCCGACACACACGTGACGCCCACGAGGACCCACGCTGCCTGTGCACCGCCTTTCAGACCTCCCCGGCCGAGTGGCCATACCGGTACCGGTGCAAACCCGCGCCACTCCGGTATCGCCGTCATCGCTGGAGCGCTTCAACGCCGCGCCCGCCGAGGAAGCCGTCGCCACGCTCCTGACCTGCCTGGACAACCGTCACTGGGCAGAGCGCGTCGCCTCCCACCGCCCCTATCCGGACCCGCCGTCCCTGCTGGCCGCCGCGGACGAGGCGGCGTACGACCTCTCCCCGGACGACCTGACGGCGGCCCTGGCGGCGGAGGCGCTGCCGCCCCTGCCGGAGGACATGTACGCGGCGGCGCACACCGCCCTGAGCGCGGCGACCACGGCCTACGAGCGCCGCTTCGGGCACACCTTCGTCGTCTGCCTGGACGGCCTGAGTCCCGGCGAGGCCCTGGACCATGCGCTGGCGGGCATCCGGTCACGATTGACGAACGATCGCGACGAGGAACGCCAGGTGGCGGCAGACGAACTCCGGCGCCTCGCAAGGAGCAGACTGACCGACGTCCTCCAGGGGCGCGGGGAACTGCGCGAACGGCCCTCCACGCCCCACACCCGGCGCACCACCCGTAGCTCCTCCCCCTGAGCTGTCCCGTGGCCGTCCCGTGGCCGTCCGGCAGCCGTCCGACTGCTCCTTTGAGTGCAACTTTGATCACACAAGCAGGCCCCCCGTAAGCACCACAGGCAACCGTCGCTACGATGCTGGGGGCCGGTGGACCGTACCCGGCCGGGCCCGACCGACAAGGAAAGCCGGCGCGGCCCCAATCACCGCTCCCGGAGGAAACTTCCGTGCCGGCTGGAACGCTGTACCGCGGCCGGGAAGGAATGTGGTCCTGGGTGGCTCACCGAGTCACCGGCGTCCTCATTTTCTTCTTCCTGTTCGTTCACGTGCTGGACACCGCTCTCGTGCGGGTGTCCCCCGAGGCCTACGACACCGTCGTGGCCACGTACAAGACGCCGATCGTCGCGCTGCTGGAGTACGGCCTCGTGGCCGCCATCCTCTTCCACGCGCTCAACGGCCTGCGTGTCATCGCCGTCGACTTCTGGATCAAGGGCGCCCGCTACCAGAAGCAGATGCTCTGGACCGTCGTCGCCCTGTGGGTCGTGCTGATGGCCGGGGCGATCTACCCCGTCCTCGGCCACGCCGCTCGTGAACTGTTCGGGAGCTGACGCAGATGTCGACCACTGAAACCACCCCCTCCGGGATCGGCCCCGTCGAGGGCGCGGGCGCCTCGGTCCACACCGTGGACAACCCGGCACCGCTGATCGAGCCGCCCCGCAAGCGGACCAGGAAGTCCCCGAAGTCCACGCGCGGCAACTTCGAGATGGCCGCCTGGCTCTTCATGCGCCTGTCCGGCGTGGTGCTGGTCGTCCTGGTCCTCGGCCACCTGCTCATCCAGCTGGTGCTGGACGGCGGCGTCTCGAAGATCGGCTTCGCCTTCGTGGCCGGCCGCTGGGCCTCGCCGTTCTGGCAGGTCTGGGACCTGCTGATGCTCTGGCTCGCGATGCTGCACGGCGCCAACGGCCTGCGCACGATCATCAACGACTACGCGGAGCGCCCGAACACGCGCCTGTGGCTCAAGGGCCTGCTCTACACCGCCACGGTGTTCACCATCCTGCTGGGCACGCTGGTGATCTTCACCTTCGACCCGAACATCCGCTAGGCACGGGGCTGCGAAAATCATGAAGGTACACAAGTACGACACCGTCATCGTCGGCGCCGGTGGCGCCGGCATGCGCGCGGCCATCGAGTCGACGAAGCGCAGCCGCACCGCCGTGCTGACGAAGCTCTACCCCACCCGCTCCCACACGGGCGCCGCGCAGGGCGGCATGGCCGCCGCGCTGGCCAACGTGGAGGAGGACAACTGGGAGTGGCACACCTTCGACACGGTCAAGGGCGGTGACTACCTGGTCGACCAGGACGCCGCCGAGATCCTGGCGAAGGAGGCCATCGACTCGGTCCTCGACCTGGAGAAGATGGGCCTGCCGTTCAACCGGACGCCGAACGGCACCATCGACCAGCGCCGCTTCGGCGGGCACTCCCGCAACCACGGCGAGGCTCCGGTCCGCCGGTCCTGCTACGCGGCCGACCGCACCGGTCACATGATCCTCCAGACGCTGTACCAGAACTGCGTCAAGGAGGGCGTGGAGTTCTTCAACGAGTTCTACGTCCTGGACCAGCTGATCACCGAGGTCGACGGCGTCAAGAAGTCCGCCGGCGTCGTGGCGTACGAGCTGGCGACCGGCGAGATCCACGTCTTCCAGGCGAAGTCCGTGATCTACGCCTCCGGCGGCACCGGCAAGTTCTTCAAGGTGACCTCGAACGCGCACACGCTGACCGGAGACGGCCAGGCCGCCGTGTACCGGCGCGGGCTGCCGCTGGAGGACATGGAGTTCTTCCAGTTCCACCCGACCGGCATCTGGCGCATGGGCATCCTGCTGACGGAGGGCGCCCGCGGTGAGGGCGGCATCCTCCGCAACAAGGACGGCGAGCGCTTCATGGAGAAGTACGCGCCGGTCATGAAGGACCTCGCCTCGCGTGACGTGGTCTCGCGCTCCATCTACACGGAGATCCGCGAGGGCCGCGGCTGCGGTCCCGAGGGCGACCACGTCTACCTGGACCTCACCCACCTCCCGCCGGAGCAGCTGGACGCCAAGCTGCCCGACATCACGGAGTTCGCGCGGACCTACCTCGGCATCGAGCCCTACACGGACCCGATCCCGATCCAGCCGACCGCGCACTACGCGATGGGCGGCATCCCGACCAACGTCGAGGGCGAGGTCCTCGCGGACAACACCACCGTCGTCCCGGGCCTGTACGCGGCCGGCGAGGTGGCCTGCGTGTCCGTGCACGGCGCCAACCGCCTGGGCACCAACTCGCTGCTGGACATCAACGTGTTCGGCAAGCGGGCCGGCATCGCCGCCGCGGAGTACGCGCGGAAGGCGGACTTCGTCGAGCTGCCGGAGAACCCGGAGTCCCTGGTCGTCGAGCAGATCGAGCGGCTGCGCGCCTCCACCGGCACCGAGCGGGTGTCGACGCTCCGCCGCGAGCTGCAGGAGACCATGGACGCCAACGTCATGGTGTTCCGCACCGAGCAGACGATCAAGACGGCGGTCGAAAAGATCGGCGAACTGCGCGCCCGCTACCGGAACGTGGCCATCCAGGACAAGGGCCGGCGCTTCAACACCGACCTGCTGGAGGCCGTCGAGCTGGGCAACCTGCTCGACCTGGCCGAGGTCATGGCGGTGTCCGCGCTCGCCCGCAAGGAGTCGCGCGGCGGTCACTACCGCGAGGACTTCCCCAACCGCGACGACGTCAACTTCATGCGCCACACCATGGCGTACCGCGAGGTGGGTGACGACGGCGCCGAGTCCATCCGGCTCGACTACAAGCCGGTCGTCCAGACCCGCTACCAGCCGATGGAGCGTAAGTACTGATGGCTACCCCTGTCATGGAGAAGAGCGACAAGGCCCCCGAGCCCGGCTTCGCCGACTCCCCGTACATCACGGTCACCTTCCGCGTCCGGCGGTTCAACCCGGAGGTCTCGGCCGAGGCGACCTGGGAAGACTTCCAGCTGGAGATCGACCCGAAGGAGCGCGTCCTCGACGCGCTGCACAAGATCAAGTGGGACCTCGACGGAAGCCTCACCTTCCGCCGCTCCTGCGCGCACGGCATCTGCGGGTCGGACGCCATGCGGATCAACGGCAAGAACCGGCTCGCCTGCAAGACACTGATCAAGGACATCAACCCCGAGAAGCCGATCACGGTCGAGGCCATCAAGGGCCTGACGGTCCTCAAGGACCTGGTCGTCGACATGGAGCCGTTCTTCCAGGCGTACCGGGACGTGATGCCCTTCCTGATCACGAAGGACACCAACGAGCCGACGCGTGAGCGCTTCCAGACCGCCGAGGACCGGGAGCGCTTCGACGACACGACGAAGTGCATCCTGTGCGCCGCCTGCACGTCCTCGTGCCCGGTGTTCTGGAACGACGGGCAGTACTTCGGTCCGGCGGCCATCGTCAACGCCCACCGCTTCATCTTCGACTCGCGCGACGAGGCCGGCGAGCAGCGGCTGGAGATCCTGAACGACCGCGACGGCGTCTGGCGCTGCCGCACGACCTTCAACTGCACGGACGCCTGCCCGCGCGGCATCGAGGTCACCAAGGCGATCGCGGAGGTGAAGCGGGCGCTCATCACGCGCCGCTTCTGACGTCCACCGCGTCACGCCCCCGAGGGCCCCGTCTCCACCGGAGACGGGGCCCTTCGTCCTTCCGGCGTGCCGCCGCGCCCGAGGCCGCCGTAGCGGCCCCGCAGGGCCCTCCCGGGCCCTGCGGGGCCTCCCCGGTCCTCCCCGGGTCCGCCCGGCGCCGGCGGGGCGCTGGACGACGGCGTGCGCCGGACGACGGCGGGGCGTGCCGCCGGACGGCGGAAGCCCACGCCCGACAAGGGCGGACCTCAGCCGCTTCGGGCGATGACCGTCCTAGCCTGACACCATGTCAGATGACGAGTCGTACGAACTGCTCGGGTTCGACAACGTACTGCTGCCCGTCGGGGACCTCGGCGAGGCCGTCGGGTTCTACGAGCGGGCGGGCTTCCCGGTGGCCTTCCGGCTCGACGAGGCCGGGATCGCGCTGCTGAAGGTGGGCAAGGAGACGCCCGGCCTCCTGCTGCGCGCGGAGGAGGAGTTCGGGCGGCGCCCGCCGCTGTGGCCCTCCGCGCGGGTGTGGCTGGAGGTGGCGGACGCCCGCGAGGCCGCCGCGGCACTGCGCGCGGCGGGCGTCGGGCCGCTCGACGAGCCCTTCTCCGTCGCCACCGGGTGGACCGTCGAGTTCGCCGACCCCTGGGGCAACGTCGTCGGCCTCACGGACTACACCAGACGTCCGGAGCTGGGCCGCCGGTCCTGACCGCCGGTCCTGACCGCCGGCCCCGTGACGCGGACCGCTCCCCTCCCTTGACTTGAACACGTTCAAAAGCAGCGCTACAGTCACACCCGTCAGCGTTTTGAACGCGTTCAAGAAGGGGTGGGGCATGGACCGCACCGTCATCGCCTACGTCATCTACCTGCTGGTCAGCATCGGCCTGACCGTCTGGGTGGCCCGCACGCTCAGCCGCAACGGCCGGGTCTTCCTCGCCGACGTGCTGCACGGCAACGAGAAGCTCGCCGACGCCGTCAACCACCTCCTGGTGGTGGGCTTCTACCTCGTCAACCTCGGCTTCGTCGCCCTCTACCTGAGCGACGACGAGACCATCTCCGACACCCGCGGCGTCTTCGAGGCCCTGTCGGCCAAGCTCGGCGTGGTGCTGCTGGTGCTCGGCGCCATGCACCTGGGCAACGTCTACGTGCTCAACAGGATCCGGCGGCGCGGGATGATGGAGCGGGAGCAGGTGCCGCCGGTCCCGCCGCAGGGCTGGGTGGCCCCGACGGCCGGGGCCTGAGCGGATGGCTCCCGCTCCCGGGACGGCCGGCGCCCCCGTGCGCCGGCTCACCGTCCTCTACGACGCCGAGTGCTCCCTGTGCACCCACGTACGGGACTGGCTGCTGCGGCAGCCGCGGCTGGTGCCCCTGGAACCGGTCCCGGCCGGGTCGGACGAGGCGCGCCGGCGCTTCCCGGGACTCGACCACGGCACCTCCCTGGAGGAGATCACCGTCATCGGCGACGCCGGCCAGGTGTACCGGGGCGCCGCCGCCTGGATCGTCGTCCTGTGGGCGCTGCGCGAGCACCGTCCGCTCGCCCACCGGCTGAGCACGCCCGCCGGGGCCGGGCTGGCGAGGGGCGCCGTGCTGGCCGCCGCCAAGTGGCGCCGGGCGGGCCGGTGGGGCGGCGACGGGCACCGCCGCGCCGACGGCTGGGTCTACGAGCCGAGCCACGGGTGGAGGTACACCGGACCCGGCTGTGACGACGGCGCCTGCGCCACTCGTTAGGCTCTCTTCCTGTGCCCGCGAAGAACGACGGCCCCGACGACGGTGCCCCCCTCAGCAAGTCCGAGCAGACCCGCGCGCTGATCCTGGAGACGGCCATGCGGCTGTTCCAGGAACGCGGCTACGACCGGACCACCATGCGGGCCATCGCCCAGGAGGCGGGGGTCTCCGTCGGCAACGCGTACTACTACTTCGCCGGCAAGGAGCACCTGATCCAGGGCTTCTACGACCGCATCGCCGCCGAGCACCAGGCGGCGGTCCGTGAGGTACTGGCCCGGGAGACCGACCTGGAGGCACGGCTGGCGGGCGTCATGAAGGTCTGGCTGGACATCGCGACGCCGTACCACGAGTTCGCGGTGCAGTTCTTCAAGAACGCGGCCGACCCGGACAGCCCGCTCAGCCCCTTCTCCCCGGAGTCGGAGCACGCGCGCGTGGAGGCCATCAGCGTCCACCGCTCGGTGCTGGCCGGTACGAGGACCAAGGTGCCGGAGGAACTGCGGGACATCCTGCCGGAGCTGATGTGGCTCTCCCAGATGGGCCTCGTCCTGTACTGGATCTTCGACCGCACGGAGGGGCGCGAGCGCAGCTACCGCCTCGCCGAGCGCGGCGCCCGGCTCACCGCGCGGGGCGTGGCGCTGGCCCGCTTCCGGGTGCTGCGCCCGCTGGTGCGCGAGGTGCACGAGCTGTTCACGGACTTCCTGCCCGGGATGACCAGGGCGCTCCCCGACCCGGCGAAGAAGGCGGCGCCCGCCGAGGGCGCCGCCGGACCGGACCGCTCAGGCCCGCAGTGAGGCCAGCTCGATCACCGTGACGTCGGAGGGCGCCCCCACACGCGTGGGCGGTCCCCAGGCGCCCGCACCGCGGCTGACGTACAGCTGGGTGTCGCCGTAGCGGTCCAGGCCCGCCACGGTCGGGTTGGCGGCGCCCGCGATGAGGTTGCCGGGCCAGAGCTGGCCGCCGTGGGTGTGGCCGGAGAGCTGGAGGTCCACGCCGTGGTCGACGGCGTCGTGGATCTGCACCGGCTGGTGGGCGAGGAGCACGCAGGCGCGCGTCCGGTCCCGGTCACCGAGGGCCCTGGCGTAGTCGGGTCCCTGGCCCTCGTCCTCGCCCGCCACGTCGTTGACGCCGGCGAGGTCGAAGTGGGGCAGCTCGGTGCGGGCGTTCTCCAGCGGGAGCAGGCCGAGCCGCCGCACCTCGGCGACCCACTGCTCGGCGCCGGAGAAGTACTCGTGGTTGCCGGTGACGAAGTACGCGCCGTGCCGGGCCCGGAGCCGGGCCAGCGGGGCCGCCGCCGGACCGAGGTCCTTCACGCTGCCGTCGACCAGGTCGCCGACGACGGCGATCAAGTCGGGCTGCGTGGAGTTGACCGTGTCGACGACCTTCTGCGCGAAGCCCCGGCCGAGCACCGGGCCGAGGTGGATGTCGCTGACCACGGCGATACGGAAACCGTGCGCCGCGCGCGGGAGCTTGGCCAGCGGCACGGTGACCCGCTTCACCTTCGGGCCGCTCAGCACGCCGTACGTGCCGTGGCCGACCGTCCCGACGGCCGCCGCGGCGGCGGCGCCGGCGACGACGCGGGAGACGAAGAGGCGGCGGGAGGGCAGGGCCGGCGGGCTCCCGGGCCGGCCGTCGGCGGCGGCACCGGGCGGGGCGTGCGACGGGCCCGCATCCGGGGCGGGGCCCGGCTCGGATGCGGGGGCCGGCTCGGATGCGGGGCCCGTCTCGGGGGTGGGCGCGGGCTTCCCGGACGGGACCGTTCCCGCCGGTATGCGCTCGGGGTCGGCGGCCGGAGCCCGCGCTCCCGTTCCCGCCTCGCCCGCGACCGCCCGCCGGGCCGCGCGCCGCTCCAGGAACCACCGCAGCAGCGGACGGACGACCTCGCCCACCAGCACCGCCAGCAGCAGGTAGACCGACAGGGCCAGCCACAGGAAGCCGGGCCAGGCCAGGACGCGCTGGAGCCAGAAGGGGGCGCCCGCGCGCTCGGCGACCAGCGCGGCCACGGCCAGCGCCCATCCCCCGGCGATCACCACCGCGCCGATGCGGCGCACGGGGCCGGGCCCCCGGGTCGTGTCGCGGAACAGGCGCCGCCACACGTACCAGTTCGCCGCCACGAGGACGCTCACCACAGTCAGCGCGACGAGCGCGAAGACGACCACCATGCCGTCGAATCCCCTCAGTTGTGACGTCCTCGACGCCTATGACGTTCGGCGCAGTGCGCGCAGCCCGCGCAACCCGATGACCCCGACGACCGTCCCCAGTACGAAGGACACGACGGCGAGCAGCAGGTGCACCCAGAAGTACGCCGTGGGCTCACCGTCCTCGAAGGCGAGCCCACTGCCGTCCTTGGCCAGGTTCTTGACGAAAGTGATCCAGATGATCCAGCTCCACACCCCGAAAGCGAGCAGGAACCAGGAGACGGGGCGGCTGAGCTTCATGGTTTCAGTATCGCCGGACGCTGTCCGGATCCGTGCGCGGGGTGGGGAGGGGGCTGGGACAGCGCCGTGCGCGGGAGGTACGTTCTCGCTTGTGCCCGCACCCAAGAAGACCGGCAGGCGCGCCCTGTCGGTCACCTCCGCCGCCCTGACCGCCCTCCTCGCCCTCGCGCCCGCGGCGCTCGCCGCCCCGAGCCCGTCGGCCGGTGCCTCGGCGAGCCCGTCGGCCACTCCGCCCGCGTCGATGTCGATCGTGGGCGGCACGCGGCTCGGGAAGCCCGGGACACAGGTCGACCTGGCCGGCGGGGCGCCCGTGCTGCCGAAGGACCTCACCGCCCGTTCGTGGATCGTGGCCGACGCCGAGTCCGGCGAGGTGCTCGCCGCGCACAACGCGCACTGGCGGCTGGCCCCGGCGAGCACGCTGAAGATGCTGTTCGCGGACACGCTGCTGCCGAAGTGGCCGAAGACGACCCGGCACAAGGTGGCCCCCTCCGACCTGGCGGGCATCGGTGCCGGGTCCAGCATGGTCGGCGTCAAGGAGGGCGAGACCTACTCCGTCCACGACCTGTGGCTCGGTGTCTTCCTGCGCTCCGGGAACGACGCCGTGCACGTGCTGTCCGCGATGAACGGCGGCGTCGAGAACACCGTCAGGGAGATGAACGAACACGCCGGGGAGCTCCAGGCCCTCGACACGTACGTCGTCAGCCCCGACGGCTACGACGCGCCGAAGCAGGTCTCCTCCGCGTACGACCTGACGTTGTTCGCCCGCTCGGGGCTGCAGAAGAAGGACTTCCGCGAGTACGCCTCGACGGTCAGCGCCGAGTTCCCGGGTGAGACGGAGAAGGACGAGAAGGGCGTGACGTCCCGCAAGCCCTTCGAGATCCAGAACACCAACAGGCTGCTGTCCGGCGCCTCGGACGTGGACGTCTACCCGGGCATCGCGGGTGTGAAGAACGGCAACACCACCAACGCGGGCTCCACCTTCACCGGCGTCGCCGAACAGGGCGGCAGGGTGCTGCTCGTCACGGTCATGAACCCGGCGAAGGACGAGTCCAACGAGGTCTACAAGGAGACCGCCCGCCTGTTCGACTGGGGCTTCCAGGCGGCCGGCAAGGTGGAGCCGGTCGGTGAGCTGGTGGCGCCGCGGAGCGCCGTGCAGGCGAGTCCCGCGCCGGACACCGGCGCCCCCGCCGGGGAGGCCGGCGGCACGGGGAACACCGGGAAGGGCGCGGCCGGCACCAATCCGGTGGCGGGGGCCCCGGCCGCGAACGGCTCCAGCGGGGTCGGCACCGCGGCCGGCATCGCCGGCGGGCTGCTCGTGCTGCTCGCGGGCGGTGTGTTCCTGATCAACCGGAAGTGGCCGCTGCCGGACCTGGTCCGTCGCCGGACGCGCCCGTGACGCCCGGCTCCCCGCCGTCCCGCTCCTCCTCCCGCCGTTCCCCGACTTCCTGCTCCTTGCTGCCCGTCGCCGTCCAGGAGGCGCAGAACAGCACCAGTTTCGAGGTGAAGTTGATCCACAGCAGCAGGGCGACGGGGACGCCGAAGGCGCCGTACATGTTCTTCGCGGCGATGCCCTGCATGTAGCCGCTCAGCAGCAGCTTCAGCAGTTCGAAGCCGAGCGCGCCGATCAGCGCGGCCACCAGCAGGCGGCGCCGGGTGGGCTGGACGCCGGGGAGCAGGGTCAGGACGTAGAGCAGCAGGAGGAAGTCGGCGAGCACGGCGACGGCGAACGCGGCGACGTAGAGCAGTACTCCGCCGAAGCCGCCCTCGTCGATGCCGAGCTGGCGGATGATCCAGCCGACGAGGGCCGAGGCGATGGTGGAGATGGCCACGGTGGTCAGGAGGGCGCCGCCGAGGCCGACGAGCACACGCGCGTCCTTGACCCGGTGCACGACCGGGTTCTCCTCCTCCTCGGGCAGCTCCCAGACGGCGCGCAGACAGCCCCGGGTGGCGTCGACCCAGCCGATGCCGATGACCAGCAGCAGGGCGCCGGCGACGAGGCCGACGGTGCCGGCGTTGTCGATCAGGCTCTGGATGTTCATCTGGTCGGAGATGCCGGGGATCTGCTCGGCGATCTTGTCCTGGAGCCGGTCCTGCTGCTTCTCGTCCAGGGTGGTGGCGGCGACGGCGGCGGCCAGGCTGAGCAGCGGGAAGAGCGCGACGAAGCTGGTGAAGGTCATGGCGGCGGCCAGCCGCGTCCACTTGACCCGGTCCAGCCGCTCGTACGAGCGCCAGGCGTGCGTGGTCGTCAGCCGCGCCAGCCACGGTCCCACGACGGGGAGCTTCTTCAGCCAGTCCATGATCCGACGCCGCCCCTGGTTCCCTCGGTCCACGATCCCGGTCCGCGGCCGGTCGCGGACGCGGTGCGGAACACCAGGGTTCTTGTGCCCCAGAATCGCAGGACCGTGGCCAGGAACATGCCGACGACCGCACCGGAGACGGTGTCGGCGCGCTGGGAGGTGAGGCCGAGGCCGTAGTGGCTGACCGCCAGGCACAGCAGTTGCACGGCGGCGCCGGCGGCGTTCACCGCGAAGAACACGGCGTAGGGGCGCACGCCCCGCGGGCGGCTGTGCCGGTAGGTGCCGAGGGCGTTGCCCGCGTACGCCACGGAGCAGCCGGCGACGAAGGACAGGGTCTTGGCGGTGAGCGGGCCGAGTCCGGCCGGGCCGCGCAGGAGCGTGAAGAGGCCGAGGTCGACGGCGTAGGCGAGGAGGCCGGCGGCGGCGAAGCCGGCCAGTTCGCGTCGGGTGCCCGGGGTGCGGGCCGCTACCAATTGGCCACCGCCAGGCCGTACATCGCCAACCAGACCACGCCGATCAGCGCGAGCGCCCGGTCGCGCAGGACGACGTCCTCGGGTTCGCCCGCGGTGCCGCGGTCGGCGAAGACGGCGTAGCGCAGGACGGCGAGGATGAAGGCGACCATGGACAGCTGGCGCCAGGGCAGCACGCTGGTGTGCGGGACGCCGCCCTCCTCCATGGCCCACAGGCAGTAGCCGAGGACGGCGACGCCGGCCGCGAGCTGCCAGACGAAGCGCAGGTAGCCGGTGGTGTACTCGGTGAGCAGCGCGCGCGTGGCGCCCGCCTTCCCGGCCATCTGGACGGCTTCGGAGTAGCGCTTGGCGGAGACCATGAACAGCGCGCCGAAGCCGGTGGTAATGAGGAACCAGCGCGACAGGGGGATGCCGAGTGCGAGCCCGCCGATCATCGCGCGCATCAGGAAGCCGGTGGTGACGACGGCGAGGTCGACGACCAGGACGTGCTTGAGGGTGATGCAGTACGCCAGCTGCATCGCGAGGTAGGCGGTCAGCAGGGCCGCGACGGCCGGCGGGCACAGCCAGGCCGCCGCGAGGGGCGCGAGGACGCCCAGGGCGCCCCCGACGGCGTACGCGACCGGTACCGGGACCTGCCCGGCGGCGACCGGGCGGTGCCGTTTGACCGGGTGGGCGCGGTCGGCCTCGGCGTCGCGGGCGTCGTTGACGAGGTAGACGGCGGAGGCGCAGGCGGTGAACAGGACGAAGACCAGGGCCAGCCGGGTCAGGACGTTCGGGGCGAACAGCTCGCCGGCGGCGGCCGGGGCGGCGACGACCAGGACGTTCTTGACCCACTGGCGGGGGCGTGCGGTCCGGAGCAGGCCGGGCAGCAGCCCCTTCCGGCGGGACGGGGCCGGGTCCGGCCGCTGTCCGGGGGGGCGTTGCCGCAGGACCGCCGTGTCAGTCACGGGTGCCTCCGTGCATCCAGCCGGCGCCGAGCCGGGCGGTGAGCGCGCCCAGGGCCGCGCCCGCCGCCACGTCCGAGGGGTAGTGGACGCCGACGACCAGCCGGGAGACGCAGACCGCGGCGGCGGCCGGCCAGACGGCATGGATGCCGAGCGCGCCGAAGGCGACGGCGGCCGCGGCGGCCGAGGTGGCGTGGGAGCTGGGGAAGGAGTGCCGGCCGGCGGTGCGCACCAGGGGTACGACGTGTGCGGGGCGCGGACGGCGTACGACCCGCTTCGCCCCCATGCTGACGAGGTGCGCGCCCGCGGTGAGCGCCGTGCCGCGCAGCCAGGCGCCGCGTCGCGGGCCGTCCAGCGCGGCTCCGGCGAGGCCCGCCGTGAGCCACAGCGCTCCGTGCTCCCCGGCCCAGGACAGGGCACGCGCGGCAGCGGCCACGCGCGGGTCCGTGCCGCAGGCTCTGAGCGCCGTCACGATCCGGTGGTCCATGTCGTCGAGGTCGTCCATGGGTCCTCACTGTTCACGCCGACGACGTGGGATGTCCGGCATGATCGAGCGACATACCATTAATCACCCGTTTCGGGTATGAGCGGGATGTTCCGGAACTAATCGTTCGCATAGGGGCGATACGGTCACCGGCATGTCTGCCGACACCGTTCCCGCCGCCGAAGAGGGCCCCGCCGGCACCTGGGGCCCCGTCACCGGCTGGGGCCGCACCGCACCCACCGCCGCCCGGCTGATCCGCCCGAGGACGTACCAGGAGGCCGCCGACGCCGTACGGGACTGCGGGACCCGCGGAGGCATCGCGCGGGGTCTGGGGCGGGCCTACGGGGACGCCGCGCAGAACGCGGGCGGCGCCGTGCTCGACATGACGGGCCTGGACCGCGTCCACGCCATCGACGCCGACGGCGGCACCGTGCTCTGCGACGCGGGCGTCTCCCTGCACCGGCTGATGGAGGTGCTGCTGCCGCTCGGCTGGTTCGTGCCGGTCACGCCCGGCACCCGCTACGTCACGGTCGGCGGGGCGATCGGCGCGGACATCCACGGCAAGAACCACCACGTGTCGGGGTCCTTCGCCCGGCACGTCCCGGCGTTCGAGCTGCTCACCGCCGACGGCCGGGTCCGCACCGTGGAGCGGGGCACGCCCCTGTTCGACGCCACCGCCGGCGGCATGGGCCTGACCGGGGTGATCCTGACCGCGACCGTGCGGCTCCAGCCGGTCGAGACCTCGCTGATGTCGGTCGACACCGAGCGCGCCACCGACCTCGACGACCTGATGGCCCGTCTCACGGCCACGGACCACCGCTACCGCTACTCGGTCGCCTGGATCGACCTCCTCGCCCGCGGCGCGGCGACCGGCCGCGCGGTGCTCACCCGGGGCGACCACGCCCCGCTGGACGCGCTCCCCGCGGGCGGGCGGGCGCGGCGGGCGCCGCTGGCCTTCCGTACCTCCCGGCTCCCGGCCGCACCCGACCTCGTCCCGGAGGGCCTGCTCAGCCGGACGACGGTGGGCCTCTTCAACGAGCTGTGGTACCGCAGGGCCCCCCGCCGGCGCACCGGCCAGCTCCAGCGGATCTCCACCTTCTTCCACCCCCTGGACGGCGTCCCGCACTGGAACCGGGTCTACGGCCGCGGCGGCTTCGTGCAGTACCAGTTCGTCGTCGGCCACGGCCGCGAGGACGCCCTGCGCCGGATCGTGCGGCGCATCGCGGAGCACCGCTGCCCGTCCTTCCTGGCCGTCCTCAAGCGGTTCGGGGAGGCCGACCCGGGGTGGCTCTCCTTCCCCGTGCCCGGCTGGACCCTCGCCCTGGACGTCCCGGCGGGTCTGCCGGGCCTCGGCGCCTTCCTCGACGACCTCGACGAGGAGGTCGCCGGGGCCGGCGGCCGGGTCTACCTCGCCAAGGACTCCCGGCTGCGGCCCGAACTGCTCGACGCGATGTACCCGCGCCTGGACGACTTCCGCGCGCTGCGCGCGGAGCTGGACCCGCGCGGGGTCTTCGTCTCCGACCTGGCCCGCCGCCTCCACCTCTAGGCACCTCAGGAGCTGTAGTGAAGGACGCCTTCGGCATCCCCCAGTCCCTTCTCGTCCTCGGCGGTACGTCCGAGATCGCGCTCGCGACCGCGCGCCGCCTGGTCGCCCGCCGCACCCGTACGGTGTGGCTGGCCGGCCGTCCCTCCCCCGCCCTGGAGGGGGCGGCCGGGCAGCTGCGCGGCCTCGGGGCCGAGGTGCGCACCGTCGCCTTCGACGCCCTCGACCCGGAGTCGCACGAGGCGGCGCTCGGCAAGGTCTTCGCCGAGGGCGACGTCGACGTGGTGCTGCTCGCCTTCGGCATCCTGGGCGACCAGGCGCACGACGAGCGCGAGCCGCTGAACGCCGTGCGGGTGGCGCAGACCAACTACACCGGCGCGGTCTCGGCGGGCCTGGTCAGCGCCCGCGCGCTGCAGGCGCAGGGCCACGGCTCCCTGGTGGTGCTCTCCTCCGTGGCCGGTGAGCGGGCCCGCCGCGCCAACTTCATCTACGGCTCCAGCAAGGCCGGTCTGGACGCCTTCGCGCAGGGCCTCGGCGACGCGCTGCACGGCACGGGGGTGCACGTCATGGTCGTGCGTCCCGGTTTCGTGCGGTCGCGGATGACCGCCGGGAGGGAGGAGGCGCCGCTGGCCACGACGCCCGAGGCGGTCGCCACGGCGATCGAGCTGGGGCTGCGGCGGCGTGCGGAGACGGTGTGGGTGCCCGGCGCGCTGCGGGTGGTGATGTCGGCGCTGCGGCACCTGCCGCGGGCGGTGTTCCGGCGGCTGCCGGTCTGAGAGGGCCTACCCGGCGGGGACGGAGCCGCTCTCCACGCGTCCCGCCTGCGGGGGCACCGTGGTGCTGCCGAAGGGGAACTCGCGCAGCTTGCGCCACACCCCGTCGGCGCCCTGCTCGTAGAGCGCGAAGCCGGTGCAGGGCCATCGGGCCTCGTAGTCGGACAGCTCCTCGTAGGCGCGGTCCATCGCCGCTTCCCCGATGCCGTGCGCCACGGTGACGTGCGGGTGATACGGGAACTGCAGTTCGCGCGGCACCGGCCCGGAGGCGTCCCGGACCCGCTTCTGGAGCCAGGAGCAGGCCGCGGCGCCCTCGACCACCTGGAGGAAGACCACCGGCGACAGCGGGCGGAAGGTCCCGGTGCCGGACAGCCGCATCGGGAAGGGCCGGCCGCGTGCGGCGACCTCCGCCAGGTGCGCCTCGACCGCGGGCAGCGCGGCGCCGTCGACCTCGGTCGGCGGCAGCAGGGTGACGTGCGTGGGGATACCGTGAGCAGCGGCGTCGCCGAAGCCCGCGCGCAGCTGCTGGAGCTCGCTGCCGTGAGGCTCCGGGACCGCGATCGACACGCCGATCGTTACGGTCCCCACGTCGTCTCCTGTCGTTCCGTGTCGTTCTGTCGGACACCCGGTTATCGACTGTACGGCCACGGCCGGGCCCAGGGCAGGCGCAACCGGAGTGATGTACAGCGCTACGGCGGCGTACCGGGGCGCACGGGCCTGCCGGGTCCAGCGCCGGGGTGCGGTGCCGCCGGTCAGTGCTTGGCGGGCAGGAAGCCCACCCTGTCGTACGTCCGGGCGAGGGTCTCCGCGGCGACGGCGCGGGCCTTCTCCGCACCCTTGGCGAGGATGGAGTCGAGGGACTCCGGGTCGTCCAGGTACTGCTGGGTGCGCTCCCGGAAGGGGGTCACGAACTCGACCATGACCTCGGCGAGGTCCGTCTTGAGCGCGCCGTAGCCCTGGCCCGCGTACTTCTCCTCCAGCTCGGTGACACCGGCTCCGGTGAGGACCGAGTAGAGGGAGAGGAGGTTGCTGACGCCGGGCTTCTCCTGCGGGTCGAAGCGGATCACGGTGTCCGTGTCGGTGACCGCGCTCCTGACCTTCTTCGCGGTGGCTCTGGGCTCGTCCAGGAGGTTGATGAGGCCCTTCGGCGTGGAGGCGGACTTGCTCATCTTGACCGTCGGGTCCTGGAGGTCGTAGATCTTCGCCGTCTCCTTGAGGATGTACGGCTTCGGGACGGTGAAGGTCTCGCCGAAGCGGCCGTTGAAGCGCTCGGCCAGGTCGCGGGTCAGCTCGATGTGCTGGCGCTGGTCCTCGCCCACCGGGACCTCGTTGGCCTGGTAGAGCAGGATGTCCGCGACCTGGAGGACCGGGTACGTGAACAGGCCGACGGAGGCGCGGTCGGCGCCCTGCTTGGCGGACTTGTCCTTGAACTGGGTCATGCGGCTCGCCTCGCCGAAGCCGGTGAGGCAGTTCATGACCCAGGCGAGCTGGGCGTGCTCGGGGACGTGGCTCTGGACGAAGAGCGTGCAGCGGTCCGGGTCCAGTCCCGCGGCCAGCAGCTGGGCGGCGGCGAGCCGGGTGTTGGCGCGCAGCTCCTTCGGGTCCTGCGGGATCGTGATCGCGTGCAGGTCGACGACCATGTAGAACGCGTCGTGGGTCTCCTGCAGGGCCACCCACTGGCGGACGGCGCCGAGGTAGTTGCCGAGGTGGAACGAGCCTGCGGTGGGCTGGATTCCGGAGAGCACGCGAGGTCGGTCAGTCGCCATGCGCACCATTCTCTCAGGTTCCACCGGTGGCTCGTTCCCCGGTCGGCGGCCGTCAGCCGAGGTCGATCTCCGGGTAGAGCGGGAAGCCCGCCACCAGGTCCGTCGCGCGGTGGGAGACCTCGTCGGCGATCTTCGCGTCGAGGACGTGGGCGGCCTTGGAGGGGGCACCGGACTTGGTGGTGCCGGCCTCGGTGGCGGTCAGGACCCGGTCGATCAGGCCCGCGACCTCGTCCATCTCGGCCGTGCCGAGACCGCGCGTGGTCAGGGCCGGGGTGCCGATGCGGATGCCGGAGGTGTACCAGGCGCCGTTCGGGTCGGCCGGGATGGCGTTGCGGTTGGTGACGATGCCGGAGTCGAGGAGGGCGGCCTCGGCCTGGCGGCCGGTGAGGCCGTGGGAGGACGCCACGTCGATCAGGTTCAGGTGGTTGTCCGTACCGCCGGTGACCAGGGTGGCGCCGCGCCGCGTCAGGCCCTCGGCCAGCGCGCGGGCGTTGTCGACGATGCGCCGGGCGTAGTCCTGGAACGCGGGCTGCCGGGCCTCGGCGAGGGCGACGGCCTTGGCCGCCATGACGTGCGGGAGCGGACCGCCGAGGACCATCGGGCAGCCGCGGTCCACCTGGTCCTTGAGGGAGTCGTCGCACAGGACCATGCCGCCGCGCGGGCCGCGCAGCGACTTGTGGGTGGTCGTCGTCACGATCTGGGCGTGCGGGACCGGGTCGAAGTCGCCGGTGAGGACCTTGCCCGCGACCAGACCCGCGAAGTGGGCCATGTCGACCATGAGGGTCGCGCCGACCTCGTCGGCGATCTCGCGCATGATCCGGAAGTTCACCAGGCGGGGGTACGCGGAGTAGCCGGCCACGATGATCAGCGGCTTGAACTCGCGGGCCGAGGCGCGCAGCGCCTCGTAGTCGATGAGGCCGGTGGCCGGGTCGGTGCCGTAGGAGCGCTGGTCGAACATCTTGCCGGAGATGTTCGGCCGGAAGCCGTGGGTGAGGTGGCCGCCGGCGTCCAGGGACATGCCGAGCATGCGCTGGTTGCCGAAGGCCTGGCGCAGCTCGGCCCAGTCGGCGTCGGTCAGGTCGTTGACCTGGCGGGCGCCCGCCTTCTCCAGGAAGGGCACCTCGACGCGGGCGCCGAGGACGGCCCAGAAGGCGACCAGGTTGGCGTCGATGCCGGAGTGCGGCTGGACGTAGGCGTGCCGGGCGCCGAACAGCTCGCGCGCGTGCTCGGCGGCCAGGGACTCGACGGTGTCGACGTTGCGGCAGCCGGCGTAGAAGCGGCGGCCGATGGTGCCCTCGGCGTACTTGTCGCTGAACCAGTTGCCCATCGCCAGGAGCGTGGCCGGGGAGGCGTAGTTCTCGGAGGCGATCAGCTTGAGCATCTCGCGCTGGTCGGCGACCTCCTGGCCGATGGCGTCGGCGACGCGCGGCTCGACGGAGCGGATCACGTCGAGGGCGGCACGGTAGGCGGTGGAAGCGGGGGTGGGCTCTGCGGACACGGGGACCTCCGGACGTTGCGTTCGGCGTTCACGGTACGGCGGCCCAGGCGCACGGCACTGACTGCTCGGGCCGCTCCCCGATGGTTGGTCCCATCCCAGCGCGCCAGTCACGGCCCGCGGCCAGCCTAGCGGGTGCCGCCCGCGGGGGGCCGCGCGTGTCCGCGATGCGGGCGTGCGTCCCGGTGCGGGCGTGCGTCCCGGTGCGAGCGTGCGTCCCGGTACCGCCGGTGCCGTCCGCGGGCGTACGGCGGCCGGCCGCGCCCCGGAGGCCGGGGTGTCAGAGGATCACGTGCGGCAGGAAGCGGGCGTACTCGTCCGTCACCAGGCCCGACGACTCCCTGATGCCCAGGCCCGCCGACTCGCCTTCCACCACCCACGCGCCCAGGACCGTGCGGTTGCCGTCGAAGTCGGGCAGCGGGGCCAGCTCCTGGTAGCAGCACGGCTCGGTGCGCGGGGGCGCCTCGGTGCCGGGGCGGTGGATCGTGACGCCGGCCCCCTCGCGGCCGAGGAGGGGCTTGGCGACGTAGCCGGTGGTGCCGGCCAGTTCCCTCGGGCCGTCGAGGTAGGCGGGGAGGAGGTTGGGGTGGCCGGGGTGGAGCTCCCAGAGGACGGCCAGCAGCGCCTTGTTGCTGAGCAGCATCTTCCAGGCGGGCTCGATCCACAGGGTGGTGCCGGTGCCGCCGCCGTTGTCGAGGGTGTCCAGGACGTGGCCGGCGAAGCGGTCGGTGGTCAGCCACTCCCAGGGGTAGAGCTTGAAGATGCTGCGGATGAAGCGGAGCCCGGTGTCGACGAAGCGGCCGGAGAGGCGGTCCCAGCCGATGTCCTCCATGGAGATCCACTCGGTGGCCAGGCCGGCCTGCTCGGCGGTCTCCTTGAGGTAGGCGACCGTCATCAGGTCCTCGCCCAGCTCGTCGGCCTCGGAGTGCGCGAAGTACAGCGGGCTGCCGGGCGGGAGGAGGGCGGCCTGCTTGCGCCAGGCCTCGACGAGGCGCTCGTGGAGGGAGTTCCACTGGTCGGCGCCGGGGAACCGTTCCTCCATCCAGAACCACTGCGGGGAGGCCGCCTCGACGAGGGAGGTCGGGGTGTCGGCGTTGTACTCCAGGAGCTTCGCGGGCCCCGTGCCGTCGTGACGCAGGTCGAAGCGGGCGTAGACGGAGGGGAGTTCGGCGCGGCGGTGCCAGGCCTCGGTGACCGCCCGGACCACCCGCGGGTCGGTGATGCCGAGGTCGGCGAAGCGGCCGGCGGTGACGATGTGCTCGGCCGCCGCGAGGCACATGCGGTGCAGTTCCTCGACGACCTCCTCCAGTGCCTCGACCTCCGGGAGGGAGAAGACGTAGTACGCGCTCTCGTCCCAGTAGGGGCGCAGGGAGCCGTCGGGGTGACGGGTCAGGGGGTAGATGCAGCCCTGTTCCTCCACGGTCCGCTGCCAGCCGGCGCGGGGCGTGGTCGTACGGCGTTCCATGTGCGGTCAGCCGCCGCCGCTGCCGGAGGAGCAGCCGAAACCGCCCCGGTCGACGGCCTCGCTGCGGCTGAACGTGCCGTCGTCGGCCCAGCCGTCGCGGACGTCGGCGTCGTAGTACCAGTCGGCGTCGGACACCCGCGACGCGCCGGACTGCTTCTTGCCGCCGTTGCCGTATGCGCCGCCGGAGGAGCCCGACGTGCAGTTCTTGTCGGCGACGACCTTGTAGCCGTAGACGTAGTCGTAGCTGTCGCGGTCCACGCAGCGGCGGTCGGGGTCCGAGCCGCACGCGCTCAGGGCCGCCGCGAGCACACCCATGCCGCCGAGCGCCACGGTGCTCGACCGCAGCCGCCGCCGGGTCTCCGCCATGTCCGTCTCTCCCCCGTTGTCCGTCCTGCTATACGACAGTTGGGCCGATCGAGTGCACGGCCGTCGCCGGGGGACTTTACGGCAGCGCCCGGCACAGCGCGTCCAGGGCCCCCGCCCAGGCGTGGTCCGGCGGGGTGCCGTAGCCGACCACGAGGGCGTCCAGCGGGGCGACGTCCGCCTCGGGGTGGCGGAAGGTGGACAGGCTCTGGACCGCGAGTCCGTGCCAGGCGGCGGCCCGGACGGCCTGCTGTTCGGTACCGGGCGGCAGCCGCAGGACGGCGTGCAGTCCGGCGGCGATGCCGGTGACGCGCACCTCGGGGGCGCGCTCGGCGAGGGCGGCGACCAGGGCGTCGCGGCGGCGCCGGTAGCGCAGCCGGGCGGCCCGCACGTGCCGGTCGTAGTCGCCGGAGCCGATGAACTCCGCGAGGGTCAGCTGGTCGAGGACGCCCGGGGTGCGGCCGGCCATGGCGTCCATGGCCTCCTCGACGAGCGAGGGGGGCAGCACCAGCCAGCCCAGGCGCAGCGCGGGGGCCAGGGACTTGCTGGCGGTGCCCAGGTAGACCACGCGGTCGGGGTCCAGTCCCTGGAGGGCGCCGACGGGCTGGCGGTCGTAGCGGAACTCGCCGTCGTAGTCGTCCTCCAGGATCACTCCGCCGGTGCGGCGGGCCCAGTCGATCAGGGCGGTGCGGCGCTCGGGGAGCAGGGGCTGGCCCAGGGGGAACTGGTGGGAGGGGGTCAGCAGGACGGCCCGGGCGGTGACCGGGTCGCCCGGGTCGCCCGGGTCGCCCGGGTCGCCCGGGTCGCCCGGGTCGCCCGGGGGGAGGGTGCCGCGGTCGTCGAAGCCCAGTGGGGGCATGGCGTGGCCGGCGCGCCGGATCAGCCGGCGGTGGTGCGGCAGCCCGTAGGACTCGACCGCCACGGAGCGCTCCCCCCTGGCGCGCAGCAGTTCGGTGAGGACTCCGAGGCCGCCGAGGAAGCCGGCGCAGACGACGATCCGGTCGGGGTCGGCGCGCACGCCCCGGGCGCGGGCGAGGTAGCCGGCGAGCGCGGTGCGCAGTTCGATCCGGCCGCGGGGGTCGCCGTAGCCGAGGGCCAGGTCGGGGGCGGCGGTCAGGGCGCGGCGGGCCGCCCGGAGCCACTGGGCGCGGGGGAAGGAGGCGAGTTCGGGCGTGCCGGGGACGAGGTCGTAGGCGGGCCGGGCCGGTTCCCGCCGGTGCGGGGCCGGGCGGTGCGGGGCCGGGTGGTGGGCCGGGGCGGCGGGTGTCCGGTCGGCGACCCGGGTGCCGGAGCCCTGGCGGGCGGCGAGCCAGCCCTCGGCGACCAGGTCCGCGTAGACCTCGGCCACGGTGTTGCGCGCCACGCCCAGGTCGGCGGCGAGCGAGCGGGAGGAGGGCAGCCGGGTGCCGGCGGCCAGCCGGCCGCTGCGGACGGCCTCGCGCAGGGCGTCGGTGAGGCCGCGGCGCAGCCCGGGGCCGGACCGGTCCAGGTGCAGGTCGACGCCGAAAGTGGCCCACGGTTCCCCCATGGGAATGGACCATACTCCTGGGCTGCCTCGCTTCTAGTGTCGAGGCATGACGACGCACACGACGGACACGACGACCACCGCCCCCGACGCCTTCGCCCCCGAGCAGACCCCCCGGCTGGAGTGGGCCAAGCACGCCCCCGAGGTCTGGAAGGCGATGCTGCGGCTGGAGAAGGCCGCGGGCGAGGGGCTGGACCTCAAGGTGAAGGAACTGGTGAAGATCCGCGCCTCCCAGCTCAACCACTGCGCGTTCTGCCTCGACATGCACACCAAGGACGCGCTCGCGGCCGGGGAGAGCGTGGAGCGGATCGTGCAGCTCGCCGCCTGGGAGGAGTCGCGGCACTTCTACACGGAGAGGGAGCTCGCGGCGATCGAGCTGACCGAGGCGGTCACCGTGCTGACGGACGGCTTCGTGCCGGACGAGGTGTACGAGAAGGCCGCGCGGTTCTTCGACGAGGCCGAGATGGCGCACCTGATCGCCGCGATCACGGTGATCAACGCCTGGAACCGGTTCGGCGTGACGTGCCGGCTGACGCCGGGGCACTACACGCCGGGTCAGCACTAGTGGTGGCGGCGCGCACCACGCCCCTGGCCGACGGCGTCCGGTCCGCACTGCGGGATCCGGGCGCCGTCGCCCGGCGGGGCCCGGGCGGCCCGGCCCGGCGCCCCGGGGCCGTCCGCGAGGATCTCGGGACGTGAGGGCCCCAGGACCTGACAGCCCCAGGACCTGAAGGCCTCAAGACCTGAAGGCCCCAAGACCTGAAGGCCTCAAGACCTGAGGGCCTCAGGACCCGAAGGTCACGGCAGCCACTGCTTCCAGACGGACTCGTGGCCCTCCACCCACTTCTTCGCCGCCACCTCGGGCCGCATCTTCTGTTCGGCGATCATCAGGGAGACCTCGTTCTGGTCCTCGGTCGTCCACCTGAACCTCTTCAGGAACTCCGCCGCCTCGCCGCCGTCCTTCGCGAAGCCGGCGTTGAGGTACTTCTGCAGCGGGGTGACCGGGTAGGCGCAGTCGACCTTCTCCGGGTCGGCGTCGCAGCCCTCCTCGTAGGGCGGCAGCTCCACCTCCGTCATCGGGACCTTTTCGAACAGCCACTGGGGGGTGTACCAGTAGGTCAGGAAGGGTTTCTCCTCCTTGGCGAACTGCTCGATCTGGGTGATCTGGGCGGCCTCGGAGCCGGCGAAGACGACCTGGTAGTCCAGGTCCAGGTTCTTCACCAGGGCCTTGTCGTTGGTGACGTAGGACGGGGAGCCGTCCATCAGCTGGCCCTTGCCGCCGCTCTCCGCGGTGCGCAGCAGCTCGGCGTACTTGTTCAGGTTCTTCCAGTCGGTGACGTCCGGGTGCTTCTCCGCGAAGTACGTGGGCACGAACCAGCCGATGTGCCCGGTGACGCCGAGGTCGCCGCCGGGGGCGATGGTCTTCTTCTCCTCGACGTACCGCTGCTCCTGCTCGGGGTGGCCCCAGTCCTCCAGGATGGCGTCGACGCGGCCCTGGCTGAGCGCGTCCCAGGCGGGGACCTCGTCGACCTGGACGGTGTCGACGCGGTAGCCCAGCTCGTGCTCCAGCAGGTACTGGGCGACGGCCACGTTGGCCTGGGCGCCGACCCAGGACTGCACGGACAGGGTCACGGTCCTGGCGCCCTGGGCGTTGGCGAACGGGGACGCCTGCCTGGTCATGTCGGCGGCGCCGCACCCGGTGGCCAGCGCCAGGACGGCGACGGCCGCCGTGATCCGCCTGCGGGACATCTCAGGCTCCCTTCTTCGTACGGCGTCCGGTGGGCTGGGTGACCCGGTCGAGCATCAGACCGAGGCAGACGATCGCCGCGCCGGCCACCAGGCCGGTCGCCAGGTCGCCCTGCGCCAGGCCGAGGACGACCTGGTAGCCGAGCGCGCCACCGCCGACCAGGCCGCCGATGATGACGACGGCGAGGACCAGGACGACGCCCTGGTTGACGGCGAGCAGCAGGGACCGGCGGGCCAGCGGGAGCTGCACCTGCCGCAGTTGCTGTCCGCTGGTGGCGCCGAGCGAACGGGCCGACTCCAGCGCGGCCGGGTCGACCTGGCGCAGGCCCTGGGTGGTGATGCGGACGACGGCCGGGAGGGCGTAGACGACCGCGGCGGCGACGGCGGGTGCGCGGCCGACGCCGAAGAGGGCGACGACCGGGATCAGGTACACGAACTGCGGCATCGTCTGGAAGACGTCCAGCACCGGCCGCAGTGCGCGCTCGAAGCGGTCGCTGCGGGCGGCGCCGATGCCCGCGGCGAAGCCGATGACCAGGGTCACGGCGACGGCCGCCAGAACCTGCGAGAGCGTGTCCAGGGAGGGGTTCCACACGCCGAGCACGCCGATGGCGGCCATGGCGAGGGCGGCGGTGAGCGCGGTGCGCCAGGTGCCGATCAGCCAGGCCGTCGCGGCGACGATCAGGAGTACGGACCACCAGGGCAGCCACTGCAGGCCGTCCCGGAGCGGGTTGAGGACCCAGCTGGTGAAGTGCGCCGCCCAGTCGGCGGTGCCGCCGACGACGGGCACGCCGGAGTACAGGTGGGCGGTCATCCAGTCGACGGCCCGGTTGACGGGCTCGGCGATGTTCACCTCCCACGCCCCGGGCCAGTCGAGGAGGCCGGCGAGCCGTCCGGCGACCGCGACGGCCGCGGCGGCGGCGAGGACGTACAGCCAGGTCAGCGGTGACTTCCCGGGCTCCCCGAGCCGCTCCCCCGCCGCGCCGGTCACGCGGTCCAGGACGACGGCGAGCAGCACGATCGGGATGCCGGCCGCGAGGGCCGCGCCGACGTCGACGGAGGCGAGCGCCTGGTAGACGCGGTCGCCGAGGCCGCCGGCGCCGATGACGGAGGCGATGACGGCCATGGACAGCGCCATCATGATCGTCTGGTTGACGCCGAGGAGGAGCTCCTTGCGGGCCAGCGGGAGCCGGGCGGTCAGCAGCCGCTGGCGGGCGGTGGTGCCGAGGGACTCGACGGCCTCCAGCACCTCCTTGTCGGCGCCGCGCAGGCCGAGCGAGGTGAGCCGGGCCATGGGCGGGGCGGCGTAGACGACGGTGGCCAGGACGGCGGCGGGGACGCCGATGCCGAAGACCAGGACGACGGGGAGGAGGTAGGCGAAGGCGGGCAGCACCTGCATGGTGTCGAGCACCGGGCGCAGGACGCGGTCCATCCGGTCGGAGAGGCCGGCGGCGAGGCCCAGCAGGGCGCCGACGACGACCGACGCGAGGACGGCCACGGCCATCAGGGCGAGGGTCTGCATGGTCGGCACCCACATGCCGAGCAGCCCGCAGGCCAGGAAGGCCGCCGCCGTGCCCAGCGCGAGCCGGACGCCGGCCACCCGCCAGGCGACCAGGGCGCCGATCGCGGTGACCCCGGCCCAGCCGACGGCGAGGAGGGCGAGGTACACGGCGCGTACGGCGATGACGACGGCGTTGCTGACGTGGCCGAGGAAGTGGAGGAACAGCGGATGGCTGTCGCGGTTGTCGATGATCCAGTCGCTGGCCCTGCCGAGCGGCCCGGAGACGTCGACGGTGAGGGCGCCCGGCCAGGTGCCGCCGGACCACTGGGCGACGGCCAGGGGGACGAGGACCGCGGCGGCCACGGCGAGGGTCAGCAGCTTGCGGACGGCCGGCCGGCGCAGGACGCCGGGGAGCACGGGGCGGGTGGCGGTGGCGGTGGCCGTGGTCATCAGACCGCCTCCTTGCGCTGATCCGCCTCCTCGACGGGGTCCGGCTGGCGGACATCAGCCTCCCCGGGGCGTTCCGTGCCGGCGATGACGCCGAGCAGCGCGTCCGCGTCGACCACGCCGAGGCAGCGTCCGGCGTCCATCACGCGGGCCGGGGCGCCGGCCCGGGCGACGGCCTCGATGGCCTCGGACACGGTGGCGTCGGGTCCGAGCGCCGGGCCGGTCCCGGCCGCGTCGGCGGACGCGGCGGGGCGCATGGCCGTACGGACGGTGAGCACCTGCTCGCGCGGGACGTCGCGGACGAACGCGCGGACGTAGTCGTCGGCGGGCGAGCCGACGATCTCCTCGGGGGTGCCGAGCTGCACGACGCGGCCGTCGCGCATCAGGGCGATGCGGTCGCCGAGCTTGAGGGCTTCCTGGAGGTCGTGGGTGATGAAGACCATCGTGCGGCCCTCCTCGCGGTGCAGCCGGACGACCTCCTCCTGCATGTCCCGCCGGATCAGCGGGTCGAGGGCGCTGAACGGCTCGTCGAACAGGAGTACCTCGGGGTCGACGGCGAGGGCCCGGGCGAGGCCGACGCGCTGGCGCTGGCCGCCGGAGAGCTGGCCGGGGCGGCGGTGCTCCAGGCCCTCCAGACCGACCTTGGCGACGATCGCGGCGGCCCGCTCGCGGCGCGCGGCGCGGCCCATGCCCTGGACCTCCAGGCCGTAGGCCACGTTGTCGAGGACCGTGCGGTGCGGGAGCAGGCCGAAGTGCTGGAAGACCATCGCGGCGCGGTGGCGGCGCAGTTCGCGCAGCCGGGACCTGTCCATGGCGCGGACGTCCTCGCCGTCGATGGCGATGGAGCCCGCGGTCGGCTCGATCAGCCGGGTCAGGCAGCGTACGAGGGTGGACTTGCCGGAGCCGGACAGGCCCATGACGACGAAGACCTCGCCCTTGCGCACGTCGAAGGAGACGTCCCGGACGGCGGCCGTGCAGCCGGTGCGGGAGCGCAGTTCGGCGGCGTCCAGGGCGGCGAGCCGCGGGTCGGCGGGGACGCGGGCGGCCTTCGGGCCGAAGACCTTCCACAGGCCGTCGACGGAGAAGACGGGGGCGGCTGCCCCGGACTCGCCCGGCGGGGTGGCGGTGCCGGCGGCGGTACTCATCGGGCGTCACCGCCGATCAGCTCGACGGCGCGCTCCCCGACCATGAGCACGCCGATCATCGGGTTCACGGCGGGCATGGTCGGGAAGACGGAGGCGTCGGCGATGCGGATGCCCTGGAGGCCGCGGATGCGCAGCTCGGGATCGACGACGGCGAGTTCGTCGGTGGCGGCACCCATCCTGCAGGTGCCGGCCGGGTGGTAGACGGTGTGGGCGACCTTGCGGGCGTACTCGCTCAGCTCCTCGTCGCCGGTGACGTCCGGGCCGGGGCAGACCTCGCGCTTGAGCCAGCCGGCCAGCGGCTCGGCCCTGGCGACCTCACGGGCGATCCTGATGCCGTCGACGAGGGTGCGGCCGTCGTGGTCGTCCTCGTCGGTGAAGTAGCGGAAGTCCAGGGCGGGCTTGACGGAGGGGTCGACGCTGGTGAGGTGGAGACGGCCGCGGGACTTCGGCTTGGGGATGTTCGGGGTCATCGAGACGCCGAACTCCGGGCGCTCGTAGCCCAGGCGCTCCGGGTTGTCCGTGAAGGGGATCTGGTAGAAGTGGAACATCAGGTCGGGGCCCGCGTGCCCGGGGTCGCGGCGCACGAACAGGCCGGCGTCGGAGTCCATCGCGGAGTTCTCCGGGAGGGGGCCGTGGGTCTCCCACACGATCACCGACTCGGGGTGGTCGAGCAGGTTCTCGCCGACACCGGGCAGGTCGAGCGCCACGGGTATGCCGAGCGCTTCGAGGTCCTCGCGGGGGCCGATGCCGGAGTGCAGCAGCAGGCGCGGGGAGTCCACGGCGCCGGCGCACAGCACGACCTCGTTGCGTGCCCTGACGAGGATCTCCTCGCCGTCCTTGGTGCGGACGTGGACGCCCTCGGCGCGGGTGCCGTCCAGCTCCAGCCGGTACGCCCAGGTCTCCAGCATGAGCGTCAGGTTGGTGCGCTCGTCCATCACCGGGTGCAGGTACGCCACCGACGCCGACGACCGCTTGTTGTCCTCGGGGTGGTAGGCGAGGTCGAAGAAGCCGACGCCCTCGGTGAACGGCTTCTTGTTGAAGCCGTCGATCCTGGGGACCTCCAGCGCCTTCTGCGCGGCGTCGACGAAGTCGCGGGCGATCGCGTTCCGGTCCTTCTCGTCGACCGGGACGATGTTGTTCTTCAGCCGGGCGTAGTACGCCTCCATCTGCACCGCGCCCCAGCCCTTGGCGCCGGCGGCCTCCCACTCGTCCCAGTCGGACGGCAGCGGCTTGAAGGCGATCAGGGTGTTGTGGGAGGAGCAGCCGCCGAGTACACGGGCGCGGCTGTGCCGGATGTGCGAGTTGCCGCGTGGCTGCTCGGTGGTGGGGTAGTCGTAGTCCAGCTCGCCACCGAGCAGGCCCATCCAGCGGCGCAGGGTCAGCACGTCGTCGCGGCCGACGTCGCTGGGGCCGCCCTCGATGACGGCGACGGTCACGTCGGGGTTCTCGGTGAGGCGGGAGGCGATCACCGATCCCGCGGTGCCGCCGCCGACGACGACGTAGTCGTAGACATGGGTGGTCTCGGGCATGGGGTTACTCCAGGGAGCGTGGGGACGGAAGGTGCGGGAGTACGGTCAGCCTGCGAACCAGCGGACGGGCTTCGGGGCGAGGTTCTGGTACACGTGCTTGCTCTCGCGGTACTCGGCAAGGCCCGCGGGGCCCAGTTCGCGGCCGACGCCGCTCTTGCCGAAGCCGCCCCACTCCGCCTGCGGCAGGTAGGGGTGGAAGTCGTTGATCCAGACGGTGCCGTGGCGCAGCCGGCCGGCGACCCGGCGGGCGCGGCCCGCGTCGGCGGTCCAGACGGCGCCGGCGAGCCCGTACTCGGTGTCGTTGGCGAGGGCGACGGCCTCGTCCTCGGTGCGGAAGGTCTCGACGGTGAGGACCGGTCCGAAGACCTCCTCCCGTACGATCCTCATCTCACGGTGGCACTGGTCGAGGACGGTCGGCTCGTAGAAGTAGCCGCTCTCCGGTCGCTGGGGGGACGGCTCGGGGCGCTTGCCGCCGCAGCGCAGCACCGCGCCCTCGGCGAGGGCGGAGGCGACGTGGTCCTCGGTCTTGGCGCGCTGCTGCCCGGAGACGAGCGGGCCGCACTCGACGCCCTCCTCGGTGCCGCGGCCGAGGCGGATTTTCCGGGCCCGGCGGGCGAGTTCGGCGACGAAGCGTTCGCGCACCGACTCCTCGACGATGAGGCGTCCGCCGGCGGAGCAGACCTGGCCGCTGTGGATGAAGGCGGCGTTGAGGGCCTGGTCGACGGCGGTGTCGAAGCCCTCCTCCGTCTCACAGGCGTCGGCGAAGACGACGTTGGGGTTCTTGCCGCCGAGTTCGAGGGCGACCTTCTTGACGGTGACCGCGGCGGCCTGGGCGACCTTGGTGCCGCTGGCCAGGCCGCCGGTGAAGGAGACCAGGTCGACGTCGGGGTGCTCGGCGAGCCGGGCGCCGACGGTGTGGCCGGGGCCGGTGACGAGGTTGGCGACGCCGGTGGGGAGTCCGGCCTCGACCAGCAGGTCGATCAGGGCGACGGTGGTGAGCGGGGTGATCTCGCTCGGCTTGATCACGAAGGTGTTGCCGGCGGCGAGCGCCGGGGCGATCTTCCAGCTGGCCTGGAGCAGTGGGTAGTTCCAGGGTGTGATCATCGCGCAGACGCCGACGGGTTCGTGCACGACGACGCTGTGGACGTCGGGCGTGCCCGCGTCGACGACGCGGCCGGGGGCCTCGCCGGCGACCAGGTCCGCGAAGTAGCGGAAGGCGTCGGCGACGCAGTCGATGTCGACCCGGCCCTCCTCGACGGTCTTGCCCGCGTCGCGGCTCTCCAGCAGGCCCAGCTTCTCGCGGTCGCGCACCAGGAGGTCCGCCACGCGGCGCAGCAGGGCGGCGCGTTCGGCGACCGGAGTGCGCGGCCACTCCCCCGCGTCGAAGGCGCGCCGGGCGGCGGCCACGGCGAGGTCGGTGTCCTTCTGATCGCCCTCGGCGACCACGGCGAAGGGCAGGGCGTCCGCGGGGTCGAGGATGTCACGGGTGGCGCCGGAGGACGCCGCGAGCCACTCACCTCCCGCGTGGATGGTCCGGTGCGCCCGCTCCGCCTGTGTTTCCGTTCGGTTCGCCATGATCGACGTTGCCTTCCGTTCCTGGTCAACCCCCCTGCGTCACACGCGTGTCACTCCCGGGGACCGTGAGCCCCTGCCCAACGGCCCCGTATGCATGCCGGATCGACGGCCGAAAGTGCGGCGCCTCACTCGGAAAAGGGGTGAAGGGGGGCAAGGCAGGACGGCGGGGCGGTCGGATGCGGGGCACGGGCCCGGTCGGTGGCGGGGGCACGGGCCCGGTCGGGCGCGGGGGCACGGGCCCGGTCGGGCGCGGGGGCACGGGCCTGGTCGGGCGCGGGGGCACGGGCCTGGTCGGTGGCGGGGCGGGCCTGCCGGTGACGGGGAGCGGCCACCTTGACGGAAGCGGGAGCGGGAACAGGAACGGGAACGGGAACGGGCCCCGTCCGGTCGTGACCGGACGGGGCCCGTGCGGGGCCGCCCGCGGGCAGCCCGGAGAGCGGCGGGTCTCAGATGAGGCCGAGACCGCGGACCGCGTCGCGCTCCTCCGACAGCTCCTTGACGGAGGCGTCGATGCGGGCGCGGGAGAAGTCGTTGATCTCCAGGCCCTGGACGATCTCGTACGTGCCGTCCTTGCAGGTGACCGGGAAGGAGGAGATCAGGCCCTCCGGGACGCCGTAGGAGCCGTCCGACGGGATGCCCATGGAGGCCCAGTCGCCCTCGGCGGTGCCGTTGACCCAGGTGTGGACGTGGTCGATGGCGGCGTTGGCGGCGGACGCGGCCGACGAGGCGCCCCGGGCCTCGATGATGGCGGCGCCGCGCTTGGCGACGGTCGGGATGAAGTCGTCGGCCAGCCACGTCTCGTCGTTCACGACCTCGGCGGCGTTCTTGCCGGCGATCGTGGCGTTGAAGACGTCCGGGTACTGGGTGGCGGAGTGGTTGCCCCAGATGGTCAGGCGCTTGATGTCGGTGACCGACGAGCCCGTCTTCTTCGCGAGCTGGGTCAGCGCGCGGTTGTGGTCCAGGCGGGTCATCGCGGTGAAGCGCTCGGCCGGTACGTCCGGGGCGGCGGCCTGGGCGATCAGGGCGTTGGTGTTGGCCGGGTTGCCGACGACGAGGACCTTGATGTCGTCCGCGGCGTGGTCGTTGATGGCCTTGCCCTGCGGCTTGAAGATGCCGCCGTTGGCCTCCAGGAGGTCGCCGCGCTCCATGCCCTTGGTGCGGGGGCGGGCGCCGACGAGGAGGGCGACGTTGGCGCCGTCGAAGGCGACGTTCGGGTCGTCGGTGATGTCGATGCCCTGGAGGAGCGGGAACGCGCAGTCGTCCAGCTCCATCGCGGTGCCCGCGGCGGCGTTGAGCGCCGGGGTGATCTCCAGGAGGCGCAGCTTGACCGGCACGTCCGCGCCGAGCAGCTGGCCGGAGGCGATGCGGAAGAGCAGGGCGTAACCGATCTGGCCGGCCGCGCCGGTGACGGTGACGTTCACGGGAGTGCGGGTCATGGCGTTCTCCGTATGACAGCTGGCGGTGGGGCGTCCCTGCCCCGGGCGTTTGATCGATCTCTTGGTATCAAGAGATCGATGCAGCGGTCAGGCTATCGCGCCCGCGGTGTCCGGGACGTCCGGGTCGGTGTGGCCAGGCCCACAGGAATACCGGCGGGTCGCCGGGGCACTGGGCGGGGGCCGGAACGCGGACATGGAGAGGCGGTCGCCTGTCCGGGAGAGGGGGAAGGCGACCGCCGTTCGGGGGTGCCGTTGCCGGACTCCCGTGGGGGTACTTCTCGCGTTCCCGAGAGGGCGCGCGCCATGCCTGCCGCGGGCGAACTTTCTTCTCCGGGGCGATCCTTCCTGGTCAGAGGCTTGCCGGAGGGGGCCCGGGCCGCCCGCTCGCCGTACGCCCGACCGGTTGACGCGGCCCCCTGACCGTGGGTCCGTCCCGCTCCGTGCGGTCGTGGCACCGGGTGGCCGCCGCCGCGGGGTACGGCCCCTCCCGGTCACGCCCGCCGATCGATCCCGCCGGTCAGGCCCGCCGATCGATCCGCCGGTCGCCGACCGCCGCCGGCCCACCGCCGGTCACTCCGTGCAGCCCTTCCGGCCCGACGCCAGGGTCACGCACGCCTCGGCGTCGGCCGGGGACGTCACCGCCACCATCGGGGTGTAGGCGACGGTGTCGCCGGCCGCGGCGACCGTGCCCGTCTGCTCGTTCCCGCCGTCCGCGCTCACCTGGACCTCGTCGCCCTGCGCGGCCTGGGTGACGCGGGCCCACGCGGTGCCGCAGGTCTTGCTGTAGCGGACCTCGACGGCGGCCGTGCCGACGGTGGCGGTGGCGGCGGTGGTGACCAGGTCGCCGCCGCAGCCCATGACCTCCGGGTCCTTGCCGGTGCAGGCGTCGCCGCTGCACTCCACACCCGGCGGCAGCGCGGGGTCGGTGCTCACGGTGGGCGACGGGGAGGGCTTGGCGCCCTCGTCCGTCCTGTCCCCGCCGCCGTCCAGGAGGAAGAAGGCGCCGGCGGTCACGACGAGCACGCCGACGACACCCGCGACGAACGCCGCCATCCGCTTGCCGCCGCTCCCGGCGGACCCGCCCCGCGCCCGGGAGCCGCTGCGCGGGGACTCCCCGTACGCGCCCGGGGGACCGTGGTGGTCCGAAGCGGCGTAAGCCGACGGGGCCGCGGGGCCCGCGGTCGTCCCGGTGCCGTTCCATGCCGTGCGGTCGCCGGTCGGCGCCGGTCCGCGGTATCCGGCCATGCCCCACGAGTTGCCGTCGGAGGCGCCGCCGGAGGCCGGGACGGAGGGAGCGCTCGGCGCGCCGCCGCCCCGGACCGTGCCGACGGCGGAGTCGGCGCTGTCGGCGGCCGTCGGCTGTGCGGGGACGGACGGGGGCAGTGTGGGCGCGACACCGGCCGGTCCGGCGATCCCGGGCGTGGCCGTCGCGCCGCCGCCGTGGCGGGTCCGGCCCGCCCTGCCGCTCCTGCCGCCGTGGCCCGACGCGGCCGCGTGCGTGCCCGTCTCGCCGAGCGCGGCGCGCGCCTGGGATATCCGGATGGCCTCCATGGTCATGTCGTGGCGCATCTCCGAGCGGCTCCAGGCGCGCTCGGCCAGCTCCCACATGGTCGTCAGGTGGACGGGATTGGTCCCCGTCACCTCGGCCAGGGCCACGATGGCGCCCTTCGGCGCCAGCAGCCGGCCGTTCAGGTAACGCTCCCAGGACGTCTTGCTGTAGCCGGTGGCGTCGGCCAGTGACGCGATGCCCAGCTCACTGCGGTCCACGAGTCGGCGCACCTGGCTGGTGAACTCCTTGATCTGCGGATCGAGTTCATCCGGCAAGGCCTTCCAACGAGGCATTGCTTCCCCCTCTTCCCCCCGGTGACGTGCTGTTCGTTCCCCGTTTGGTCCTCGCGCGCGGCGTCCCGCACGGAGTCCCCGTTCTGGCTACCCACAGGGATGCGCCCGGTCAGGATCTCAGTTCCCGGGGTGGGGGCGCACAGGAGCACAGGGGCCGTGGGCGTGCACCGTCGTACGCCCACCGGACCGTGGTCCAGTGTCCCACCGGCGCCGCCGTGTCCCGCACCGAACCGTGTTTTTCACGGCGCGCGTGACGGAGTAGCGGAACGGTCACTTCCGTGCCACAGCGGCCTTACAGGCGTTGAACAGGGCGTTCCACGTGCAGGAGGGTTGGTTCCGGCGGCGGCCCGTCCTTTCACGGGGGTGAGGACGGGCCGCCGTACCTCGCCCCCGGGGCCCGTCCGCGCCTCCCCCTCATCGCCCGGAGGCGGGCGGGAGGGGCAGGACGGGGCCCGGTCGGGGCTCAGCTCACCGTGAAGTGCAGGGTGTCCTTCAGGAACGGAATCTCCAGCCACGGGTCCGGCTGGGCCATCATCGCCAGCAGGACGATGGAGAGCCCGAGGACGCCGTAGGTGGCGATGTCCGTGAAGCGGGAACGCACGGCGAGCATGCCGACGTCGGGCAGCGCCCAGCGCAGCGCGGCGCCGGCCAGCAGGGCGGTGCCGATGAGCAGCGTCCCCCAGCGGAAGACGTCCAGCGCGGTCAGCAGCAGGCCGGTCCCCACCAGGCCGACCACGAAGAGGATCGGCCACTGCCGGGCGGGCGCCGGCGCGTCGCCGGTCGCGGCCCGGCCGCCGCCCTCGGGGCGCGCGGTGTCGCGCGTGAAGAGCGGGAACCGGCGGGTGGTCCGCCGTGGCCTGCCCTCGGCGTCGGGCGCGCTGACGGGGTCCCGGACGGTGAACTCCTCCGGGCGCTCCGCGTCCTGCGCGCGCCCCGGACGCTCGGCGCGGGTCTCATCGGCCGGCACCGCACTCCGCCCCGGGCCCTCGGCGCGGGTCTCGTCAGCCGGCACCGCACTCCGCCCCGGGCCCTCGGCGCGGGTCTCGTCAGCCGGCACCGCACTCCGCCCCGGGCCCTCGGCGCGGGTCTCGTCAGCCGGCACTGCGCTCCGCCGCCTCCACCACGTTGACGAGCAGCTGGGCCCGGGTCATGGGGCCGACACCGCCCGGGTTCGGGGAGATCCAGGCGGCGACCTCGGCCACGCCGGGGTGGACGTCGCCCATGATCCTGCCCTCGGCGTTGCGGGAGACGCCGACGTCGAGGACGGCGGCGCCCGGCTTGACGTCCTCGGGGCGGACCAGGTGGGGGGAGCCGGCGGCGGCGACGACGATGTCCGCGCGCTTGAGGTGGGCGGCCAGGTCGCGGGTGCCGGTGTGGCACTGGGTCACGGTGGCGTTCTCGCTGCGCCGGGTGAGCAGCAGCGGCATCGGACGGCCGATGGTGACACCGCGGCCGACGACCACGACCTCGGCGCCCTTGATCTCCACGCCGTAGCGGCGCAGCAGGGTGAGGATGCCGTTGGGGGTGCAGGGCAGCGGGGCCGGCTCGTTGAGGACGAGGCGGCCGAGGTTCATCGGGTGCAGGCCGTCCGCGTCCTTGTCCGGGTCCATCAGTTCCAGGATGCGGTTCTCGTCGATGCCCTTGGGCAGCGGGAGCTGGACGATGTAGCCGGTGCAGGACGGGTCCTCGTTCAGCTCGCGGACGACCGCCTCGATCTCCTCCTGCGTCGCCGTGGCCGGAAGTTCGCGCTGGATGGACGCGATGCCGACCTGGGCGCAGTCGCGGTGCTTGCCGGCCACGTACTTCTGGCTGCCGGGGTCGTCCCCGACGAGGATCGTGCCGAGGCCGGGCGTGACGCCCCTCTCCTTCAGCGCCGCCACGCGGGCGGTCAGTTCGGACTTGATCGCGGCTGCGGTGGCCTTGCCATCGAGAATCTGGGCGGTCATGCCCCCATCCTCGCGGATGACCGGCCCCCGGTTCCAATCCGGCCGCGATCCGGACGACGGCCGGGTGCCGGTCCGGCAGCAGCCGGGCGCCGGTCCGGCAGCGACGCGACGCCCGCCGGGCACGACGGGACGGGTCCCGCCCCGTCCGGCCATGATCGGCGTTGTTGCACTTGCACAACACCTTGCTGCCGGGCTGGACAAGTATGAGACCGGTCAAGAACGATTGGGGAGCACAGTGCCGCGGGGCCGTACCGGGGGGGGCGAACCGCTACGCAGACCTCCTCCGAGTCGGGCCGCGCGTCGTCCCCGCAGATGACAGCGACGGAGGAAGTCCCGCCATGAGTTTCGGCGACCCGAACAATCCCTACGGTGCGCCGCAGGGCCAGCAGCAGGGCCACGGCCACCCCCAGCAGCCGCCCCAGGGCCAGCCCGGCTACGGCTACCCCCAGCAGCAGGAACAGCCCGGTTACGGCTACCCGTCGGCACCGCCCGTGCAGCAGCCCTACGGCGGCGGCGCTCCCACCACGATGCCGGGCACCGTCAGCGCCGCCCGGGTCATGCTGTGGGTGATCGTCGGCCTCCAGGTGATCGGCACGGTCCTGTTCGCCTTCTCGGCCGTGGCCGTCGACCAGGCGCAGGACGACCCCGCGTTCGAGGAACTGGCCGACTACCCGACCGGCGCGCTGTGGGGCATCGCGGTGCTCGCGCTGGTGTGGGGCGTCTGGGCGGCCGTCCTGGCCGTGAAGTTCAAGTCCGGCGGCAGCGGTCTGCGCATAACCGCGCTGGTCTTCGGCATCCTGACCGCGGTCATCGCCGTCTACCCGTTCACTCTTTTCGGCATCATCCACCTGGTGCTCGGCATCCTGATCGCGGTCTTCGTCGGCAACTCCAACGGTGCCGCCTGGTTCAAGCGCCCGCGCTACTGACGCGGCACTGAACGCTTTCTCGCCAATCACGTCCCTGGGCCGTGTCTCACCCGTACAAGGGGGGCACGGCCCCGGTGCGTCGCCATAGTCTGACGTGGGTAGCCGTCAGGCACGGGGAGACGCACCTTGTACAGCATCATCGTGGTACCTCCACCGACCACGGAGGACGAACCCACCCGCACCCAGTTCCGGCTCGCACCCGGCGAACGGCTCGTCTTCGGGCGGTCCGTGCCCGAGGGCGGCCTGCTGATCGGGCACGACGGGGTGTCCCGCAGAGCCGGTGAGATCACCGCCCACGGCACCTTCTGGACCGTGAGCAACCTCTCGGCCCACCAGACCTACGTGGTGGAGAACCCGGAGGGCGCCGGCGAACACATCAAGGTCGCGCCGGGCCGGCTGGACGCCCCGGTGCCCTTCGAGTTTTCGCGGATCGTGCTGCCCGCCGCGGGCGACCTGCTGCCGGTCGAGGTGTGGGCGCCGCGCCACGACTACTGGCGCGCCGAGGACGGCGCCGACGGCGAGCCGACCGCCCCGGCCTTCTCCGTCGACCGCACCAAGCGGTACTTCGCGGTCCTGGCCGCGCTGTGCGAACCGCGGCTGCGCGGCGCGCCGCACGCGCCGCTGCCGACCGTGGAGCAGGTCGTCGAGCGGCTGCGGCCCGGCTGGCCGGCCGCGTCGCGCACCTCCGTCCAGTGGAACATCGACTACCTGGCGGTGAAGCTCCGGCTCAAGCCGGCCCCGGAGACGGCGGAGGCGGGCGCGCGGCTCAACGGCAAGAAGGAGTCCCTGGTCTCCATGGCGCTCCGCTTCGACCTCGTGCGGGAGGACGACCTCGTGGTCCTCGCGGCACCGCCGCGCCGGGCGCCCCGGTGACCGAGCCGTACGCCGTCCCCGTCCCGAAGGGCTACCGGGTCGGCGGCTGGGAGGTGCGGGCGCCGATCGCGACGGGCGCCTTCGGCAGCGTGTACGAGGCCCGTCGCGTCGCCGGCGCCGACGCGACGCTGCCGGCCACGGCCGCCCTGAAGTTCCTGCCCACCGGTACGGGCACCCCGCGCCAGCTGACGCACCTGCGGGAACTCGTCCAGCGGGAGGTCGCGTTGCACCGCAGGCTGCGCCGGCCCCGGCTGGTGCGGATGTACGAGACCCTGGTCGTCGACGATCCGGCCCGTCCCGCCCTCGACGGCGCCACCGTCCTCGTACTGGAGAGGGCGGAGGGGTCCCTGTCCGCCCTGCTGTCCGCGGCACCCCGGCCCGCCGGCGGCGCCGAGCTGGTCGCGCAGGTGTGTGAGGGCCTGGCCCAGCTGCACCGCGCCGGGTGGGTGCACGGAGACCTGAAGCCGGCCAACGTGCTGCTGATGAGGGACGGTTCGGTCCGGCTCGCCGACTTCAACATGGCCGCCGAAATGGAAGGCACCCACGCCTACACCCCCGCCTTCTCCACCCCCGACTACACCCCGCCCGAACTCCTCTGGTCCGAGATCGGCGAACGCGGCCGCCGCATCCGCCCCTCCGCCGACGTCTGGGCGTTCGGCGTCCTCGCCCACCTCGTGCTCTCCGGCTCCTTCCCCCTGCCCGGCGCCACCCCGACGGCCCGCCGCGACGCGGGCGCCGCCTACGCGCGCGGCACCGAGGAGCTGCGGCTGTCGCCCGCGCTGCCCGAGGAGTGGCGGGAGATCGTACGGGCGTGCCTGACCCGCACGCACGCCGAACGCATCGGCACGGACGCGCTGCTGCGCCGCGTGGCGGCGGCCGCGGGCGGTACCGGCCGGCCCGTCCCGCCGCACCGCACGCGCCGCCGGCGGGTGGCCCTCGCCGCCGCTGCCGCCGCGGTGGCCGCCGCCGCACTCGGGTACGGGTTCGCCGTCCGCGACGGCGGCGGGGGCTCCGGCCCGGCCGTCCGGGGCGCCGGCGGCACGGCGGCCAACGTCTCCGCCGCCTCCTACGGCGCCGACGAGCTGCGCACCGACCGGGACGTGCCGCCCGCCTACCGGCTGCTGATCGTCGAGACGGCGCACGACTGCCGCCGCGAGGAGGTCAGTTCGCCCCTGATCGCCGCCATGCTCAAGGTGGAGAGCGACTTCGACCCGGCCCTCTCCGACCCCGCCCGGAACGAGTACGGCATCGCCCGCTGGACCCCGAAGGTGCTGCGCTGGTGGATGAACGCGGACGGCACCCCCGGCGAGAGCGTCCCGGAACCCCCGTTCCCGCCCGCCGAGTCCATCCCGGCGATGGGCCGGTACCTGTGCTGGATCGCGCCGCGGCTCGACGCCCGCCTGCCGGGCGACCGCCGGGTACTGATCGCCGTGGCCTACCGGACGTCGTACGACAAGGTGAACGACGCGGGCGGGATTCCCCCGAAGTACCGCGACTACGCCGACCGCGTCGCCCACCAGCTCAAGGAGTACACGCCCCGGGCCGCGGAGTGACCCTGAGAGGTGCGAGGTACCGCCCGGCGGGCGTCCCGGGCACGGTGTGAGCACACCGCTTCGGCGGTACGACACCGACGTTCATGGGGGAACAACAGTGAACATCATCAAGCCCGCCGCGCTGCTCCTCGCGGCCTCGGCCCTGGTCGCCGGCTCCACGGCCGCCGCCACGGCCGCCGACCCGGCCACCGGCCCGGACGGCACCCGGGTGACCGCGCTCCAGCAGGCGGCCGACCGGGTGCTGGCGGACAGGCCCGAGCCCCTCCAGGTCACCGCGGACGCGGTGAAGTACGAGGGCCTGACCGTCACCAAGGCGCCCCGGACCATGGGTGCCCAGGACCTGGCCTGCGGTTACGGCCACCTGTGCATGGTCGTCAAGGGCACCAAGTTCGACTTCTACAAGTGCCAGACGTGGAACCTCACCAACTGGACCGGTGACGGCCCGTTCACCAACAACCAGACGCCGGGCACGGTCGCCAAGTTCTTCAACCGGGACGGCAGCGTCCGCTGGACCTCGACGGCCTACCAGGCGGGCACGGCGACCTGGGACCCGATCTGGTCGCTGCGCCCCTGCTGATCCGCGCCGCACCGCTCACCGGACCTGCCGAACGGCGGCCCCCGGTTCCCGCCACGGGGGCCGGGGGCCGCCTCGCGCCGTGCCGCACTCGTCCGACCCGCCCGGCGTCCGAATGCCTGGGCCGCCCTCATCCGCCTCCCGTACCCTGCCCCTTGTTGGACTGGGGAAGGTGGACCCCGAGCAATCGGGGGAGGGGGACGACTCCATGTACAGCGTCATCGTCGTGCCGCCGTCGTGCGGCCGTGTGGACGAGCAGTTGAGGATCGGCGCCGGGGAGCGCATCGAGTTCGGCAGGGCCGGATCCGGGGGCGGGCTCTCCATCGCCCACGCGGGAGTGCCGCGGATCGCCGGGGAGATCACGGCGCACCGGACGTTCTGGCTGCTGAGCAATCTCAGTGAGGACCAGACCTACGTGGTGGAGAACCCGGAGGGCGCCGGCGAGCACATCAAGGTCGCGCCGGGCCGCGTGGAGGCACCCGTACCGTTCGAACTGGCGCGTGTGACCCTGCCCGCCGCGGGTGACCTGCTCACCTTCGACGTCTGGGCACCGCGGCACGCCTTCCGCAGCGTCGAGCGCCACGGGCTGGAGGGGGCCGGCACCGTCCCGGCCTTCGCTCTGGACCGCACCAAACGGTACTTCGCGGTGCTGGCCGCCCTGTGCGAGCGGCGCCTGCGCGGTGAGCCCCGCGCCCCGCTGCCCGCCGTCGAGGAGATCGTGGAACGGCTGCGTCCCAGCTGGCCGAAGGTCAGCCGCTCCGCCGTCTACTGGAACATCGACTACCTGGCCGTCAAGCTGCGGCTGCGCCCCGGCCCGGACGCGGCGGAGCCCGGCAGGCGCACGCACGGCAAGAAGGAGTCCCTGGCCTCGCTCGCCCTCCGCTTCGACCTGGTCCGCGAGGACGACCTCGTCGTGCTCGCCCCGGCCCCGAGCGGAGCGGCGCGGTGACCGGGGGGCCGTACGCGGTGCCGGTGCCGAAGGGCTACCGGATCGGGCCGTGGGAGGTGCGCGAGCCCCTCGCGTCCGGCGCGTTCGCCACGGTCTACGAAGCGACCCGCCACCCGTCCGGAGCGACCCGCCACCCTTCCGACACGGCCCGCCACCCTTCCGACGCGACCCGACGACCTTCCGATACGACCCGCCACCCGTCCGGCGCGACCGGCCGCACCTCCGACGCGACGGCCGGCCGCGCCCTCGGCGGTGACGGGCTGCCGCACCGGGCGGCGCTGAAGTTCCTGGCCACCGACACCCGCACCCCGCGCCAGTTGCACCACCTGCGCGACCTGGCCGAACGCGAGGTGCAGTTGCTGCGGCGGCTGCGCTCGCCCCGGCTGATCCGGATGTACGACACGCTGACGGTCGACGACCCGGACCACCCGGAGCTGGACGGTGCCACCGTCCTGGTGCTGGAGCGGGCCGAGGGCTCCCTGGACGCCGTACTGGCCCGGGGCCCCTGCCCGGACGCCGGGCCCGCCCTGCTGGCCCAGGTCTGCGAGGGCCTGCACCAGCTGCACCACGCCGGCTGGGTGCACGGGGACCTGAAACCGGCCAACGTACTGCTGATGAAGGACGGTTCGGCCCGGCTCGCCGACTTCAACATGGCCGCGGAGATGGAAGGTACGCACGCCTACGCCCCCGTCTTCGCCACCCCCGACTACACCCCGCCCGAACTCCTGTGGCCCGAGGTCGACGAGCGCGGGACGCGGGTCCGCCCGTCGGCCGACTTCTGGGCCTTCGGTGTCCTCGCGCACGTGGTCCTGACCGGGGGCTTCCCCCTGCCCGGCAGCACGCCGGAGGCACGGTCCGACGCGGCGATGCGCTACGCGCGCGGCCGTGAGGAGCTGCGCCTGTCCCCCGGGCTTCCCGACGCCTGGCGGGAGATCGTTTCCGACTGCCTGGCCCGTACGCATGAGGAACGGACCGACCGCACCGCCGGCACGGCCTCGCTCCTGCGGCGGGTGGAGCGGGTCGCGGGCACGTCCCCCTCGGCCCGTCTGCCGAGGCCGCGGGCGCGCCGTCGTCGGCGCACCGTGCCGGTGAGCGCCCTGGTGGCGGTGGTGCTGGCGGTGGCCACGGCTTCGGCGCTGTACGCGGCGCGCCAGGACGAGGAGCCGACGTACGGGTACCACCGCTGCCCGGCCGACTCCGTCTGCTTCTTCAGCCAGCCCAACGGCGCGGGGGAGATGTGCAGCTGGGAGGAGGACGACCCGGACTGGCTGTCCGGGGCGGACACCTGCATGTGGACCCGGGACCGGCCGGTGGAGTCCGTCTTCAACAACAGCAGCGACGACTCGACGGGACTGGGCGCCGTGGCGTACTTCCGGGGCCGCGACTTCACCCCCGTCGGCGAGGACGTCACCCGGGAGAACGCCCGGAACCGCACCGGCTGCACCTCCCAGCGCAACCAGGGGAACCTGGCGGGCACGTACGCCCCGCTGTCCCACAGGTGGATCGCGCGCTGCTGAGAGGGGGAGCCGGGAGGGGGCGAGGCGTCCTCGCCCCCTCCCGGCCGGGCCGCGCGCCGGCTGACGCACCCGCGGGAACTCGTCCAGCGGGCGGCACGTCGCCGGCGCGGCCCGGAGAGGCTGCGGGTCCTCCCGCTCGATCCGGCGGCGAAGGGCCGTGTCAGTGGAAGAAGTGCCGCGTCCCGGTGAGGTACATCGTCACACCGGCCTTCTTCGCCGCCTCGACGACCAGCTCGTCGCGGACCGAGCCGCCGGGCTGGACCACGGCCTTCACGCCGGCCGCGGTGAGGATCTCCAGGCCGTCCGGGAAGGGGAAGAACGCGTCGGAGGCGGCGTACGCGCCCTGCGCACGCTCGGCGCCCGCGCGCTCCACCGCCAGCTTGGCGGAGTCGACCCGGTTGACCTGGCCCATGCCGACGCCGACGGAGGCGCCGTCCTTGGCGAGGAGGATCGCGTTGGACTTGACGGCGCGGCAGGCCCTCCAGGCGAAGGCCAGCTCGGCCAGCTCGGCCTCGGAGAGCGCCTCGCCGGTGGCCAGCGTCCAGCCGGCCGGGTCGTCGCCCTCGGCCTGGAGCCGGTCGGTGACCTGGAGCAGGGCGCCGCCGTCGATGGGCTTGACCTCGACCGGGGCGGCGGGTGCCTCGGGGGCGCGCAGCACGCGGATGTTCTTCTTCCTGGCGAGGACTTCGAGGGCGCCGTCCTCGTAGTCCGGCGCGACGACGACCTCAGTGAAGATCTCCGCGACCTGCTCGGCCATCTCCCTGGACACCGGGCGGTTGACCGCGATCACGCCGCCGAACGCGGACAGCGGGTCGCAGGCGTGCGCCTTGCGGTGCGCCTCGGCGACGTCCGCGCCGACCGCGATGCCGCACGGGTTGGCGTGCTTGATGATCGCGACGCAGGGCTCGTCGTGGTCGTACGCGGCACGGCGGGCGGCGTCCGTGTCCGTGTAGTTGTTGTACGACATCTCCTTGCCGTGCAGCTGCTCGGCCTGCGCGAGGCCGCCGCCCTCGGGGGAGGTGTAGAGCGCGGCGGGCTGGTGCGGGTTCTCGCCGTAGCGCAGGATGTGCGCGCGGTCGTACGTGGCGCCGAGGAAGTCGGGGAACCGCGACTCGTCCACGGGCGCGTAGGCGGAGGCGAACCAGGAGGCGACGGCCACGTCGTACGCGGCGGTGTGCTGGAAGGCCTCGGCGGCCAGCCGCTTGCGGGCGGCGAGGTCGAAGCCGCCGTCCTGGACCGCGGAGAGCACGTCGGCGTACCGGGCGGGGCTGGTGACGACCGCGACCGAGGGGTGGTTCTTGGCGGCGGCGCGGACCATGGAGGGGCCGCCGATGTCGATCTGCTCCACGCACTCGTCGGGGGTGGCACCCGAGGCGACGGTCTCGCGGAACGGGTAGAGGTTGACCACGACCAGGTCGAACGGCTCCACGCCCAGCTCGCCGAGCTGCTCGCGGTGGCTGTCCAGGCGCAGGTCGGCGAGGATGCCGGCGTGCACCTTGGGGTGCAGGGTCTTGACCCGCCCGTCCAGGCACTCGGGGAAGCCGGTGAGCTCCTCGACCTTCGTGACGGGGACGCCGGCGGCGGAGATGCGGCCGGCCGTGGACCCGGTGGAGACGAGTTCGACGCCCGCCTCGTTCAGGCCCCGTGCCAGCTCCTCCAGCCCGGTCTTGTCGTAGACGCTGACCAGCGCGCGGCGGATGGCCCGCTTGTTGCTCTCGGCGGTCACTGGATAACTACCTTTCGTCCCTCGATGCGATAGCCGTTGCGGGCGAGCCGCCCCACGACATCGACGAGCAGCCTTCGCTCGACTTCCTTGATGCGCTCGTGCAGAGCGCTCTCGTCGTCCTCGTCCCGGATCTCCACCACGCCCTGCGCGATGATCGGCCCGGTGTCGACGCCGTCGTCGACGAAGTGGACGGTGCAGCCGGTGACCCTGGCGCCGTACGCGAGCGCGTCCCGCACGCCGTGGGCTCCCGGGAAGCTGGGGAGGAGGGCGGGGTGGGTGTTGACGAACCGCCCCCCGAAGCGGGCCAGGAACTCCTTGCCCACGATCTTCATGAACCCGGCCGAGACGACGAGGTCCGGCTCGTGGGCGGCGACGGCCTCGGCGAGCGCCGCGTCCCACTCCTCGCGGGTCCCGTAGTCCTTGACCCTGCGTACGAAGGCCGGCAGGCCGGCGCGCTCGGCGCGCGCGAGCCCCTCGATGCCGTCGCGGTCGGCGCCGACCGCGACGATCTCGGCGCCGTAGGCCTCGACGCCGGTGGCGGCGATCTCGTCGAGGAGCGCCTGCAGATTGGTGCCGGATCCGGAGACCAGCACGACGAGGCGCTTGGCTCGCTGGGCCACGGGCTTGGCGGCCACGGTGGGGGCCTTTCTCGGGGGAGCGGGTCGGTGCGGTCGGTCTCGTACGGCTGTCGGTCTCGTACGGCCGTCGGCCGCGTCGGCCGGCGGTCGTGCCCGACCCGACCGCCGGGTCTTGCACGTTCGCCGGTCGCGCACGGACGCCGGTCGCGCACGGACGTCGGTCGCACACGTCGTCGGTTTGTGCAGTCGTACGAATGCTTCGCGCCCCGGGATACGGGGAAGTCTACGAAGCGGCCGACCGTCAGCAACGATACCGGCACACCGGGCGGCCCCCTCGGGACGGGGGCGCGGCCGGGAGGTAGCGTCTGCGGGGAACCGGACCGGGAACGCGGCCCGCACGTCAAGCGTTCACCAGTCGGGCCGACCAGCTCGCCCGTTCCTTACCGCCAAGATCGCCAAGGGGAAGACGCTCACTTGATGCCGGACCGCAGCCTGCGACTGCTCACGCTCCCCCAGCAGTCGGCGCAGCCAGGGGAGCGCAGCACCGTGTTGCTGCGGGAGCGCCCCTCCTCACCGCCCGACACCCCGTCGAACCGTGGGAACGACGGCGCACGGGAAGGCGCCGGCGAGCAGGACAATCCGTTCGCACCGCCCCCGGAGGGCATGCCGGACCGCCCGTGGCAGCCGCGTCACCCGTCGAACGAGGACGACCAGCAGGGCTCCTCCAGTTCCCAGGGTGAGGGCGGCCGCTCCCCGTGGGGTCGTCAGTGGAGCGACCGGCAGCCGGGCCGCTCCCCCGGCGGCTTCGGCGAGCGGCCCGGCGCTCCCCAATCCGACCCCGAGGGCTCGGGCGGTGGCACGGGTCCGCGCTGGGACGCCACGGACCCCACCCAGCGGCGTGCCCGCTACGCCTTGCTCAGCGGCATGTGGGCCCTCTTCTTCGCGATCTTCGACTGGCCGTACGTGGCCCTGCTGCTCGGCGCGCTCGCGCTCTACTGGGGCATCAGCGCCCTGCGCGCCAAGCCCCGCGCCGCCTCCGATCCGGACACCCCGGCCCCGCCCGCGGACCAGACCGGCCGCCCGCAGCGCACTGCCGCGATCAGCGGCCTGGTCACGTCCTCCCTGGCCATCCTCCTGGTCGCCGTGTCCTTCGGCGCCCAGCTGGTCTACAACGACTACTACACCTGCCGGAAGGACGCCCTGACCAACGAGGCGAAACAGTCCTGCGACACCCTCCTCCCGGAACAGCTCCGGGAGCTGCTGGGCACGCAGGGCTGACGGTCACGGCACGGTGATTCGGCACGGTCTGGTCCGGGTCCGGTCTCGCCGGTCAGGTCCGTTCCGGTCCGGGTCCGGTCCGGGTCCGGTCCGGGAGCGTCCGGGGGGGGTGAGTCCGGCAGGGTGAGGCGAGCGCTGCGGGCGGCGGTACCCGAGGGCGGGAAGGGCACCGGCGGCGGGGTGAGAAGCCCCCGGACGATCGACGCACCCCCGCCCCTCAGGGCCCCCGGGGCGGCTCCGCGAGGGAATCGACCGGCAGGAGGTCGTACGGCGCCTTGTCGCCGCCGGCGCCGTCCCCGTCGTAGAGCCCGAAGGGCACGGCACCCTCGTCCGCCTCCCGCGCCTCCCCCGCCCCGCCCTCGTCGCCGTCCTCCGCCGCCTCCCTGCGTTCCCGGCGGGGCAGCGCGAACGGCAGCGACCCCAGTCCCCACCGACGCCCACCGCCGTCGTCCGAGGCCCCTCCGCCCGAGGCCCCGTCGCCCGAGTTCCCGTCCTCCGCCTCCGGCGTCTGCCTGGTGGCGGCACCCCGCTTCCGCCACGCCCGCGTCACCGCTGCCACCGGGACCGCCACCACCGCGATCCACACGAACGCCGCGCCACCCGCCTGCCACCACACCGGGCCGAAACCGGCGAGGGCGGCTCCGCCGAGCGGCCCGCCCGCCAACGCGGCCAGCAGCGCGACGAGGACCGCGCACAGAAGGGCGGCCAGTGCGGCGGCGGCAACGGTCCGCCGCCACGACCACGACCCGGCGTCCTCCACGCGTTCCGGCACCGCCGCCGTCGCGGCCCGTGCCGTGAACCACCCCACCACCACCCCCGCCACCAGCGGCACCGCTCCGGCCGCCCAGTGCAACGGGGTGCCAGGACCCGCGTCCGGCACCGCCGCCAGCAGCGGGAACGGCGGCAGCAGCGGAGCGGGCGCGGAGGCGAGGGGACCGACGACATGCCCGGTGCCGAGCACGAACCCGGGGCCCAGGGCGTACACCGACGCCCACACCGCCGCGTTCGGCACCAGCGTCAGGCAGAGCAGCAGCACGGCGAACCGGCCCGACCACCCCTCCGTCAGTCGCAGGAACGCCTCCTGCACCGCGGCTCCGTGCCACACCAGCGAGACCGCGAGCAGCAGCGCCCCGCCGCCGACCAGCACCGCCGCACCGGCGCCCGCGGCGCGCGTCGCGGCGCCCAGGCGCGCGTCCGGCTCCACCATCAGTTCCCGCAGGTTCCGGGGCAGCACACGCAGCGCCCGCCCCACCGGACCGCCCGGACGACCGAACGCCGTCCACACGCCCGCGCCCGCCGCACCCATGATGACCAGCGGCAGCCACACCACCGCCCACCACCAGGAGGGCCGCAGCGCACCGTCCGCCGAGTACAGCACGACGGGCGCGGCGACGGCGAGGTAGCCGAGGACGACCCCCGCCCAGGCGATGCGCGCGGAGACGGGCGGCGGCCCGGCGTCCGGACTCCCGCCCAGGTGCACCCCGGCCCCCGCCCGCGGGCCCGCTCCCACGGCCACCCCCACGCCGTCCCCGGGGTCCGTGGCGTCCCGGGCCGCCCGGTGCACCAGCCACACCGGCAGCAGGAGCAGCAGCAACGGGGTGACGCCCACGGGCGCGGGAGCGCCGGAGAGCGTGTCGAGGCGGACCAGCTCGACCCCGTGCGCCAGCACCCACAGCGCCGAGGCGACGTGCAGGGCACCGCCGGGTCCGCTGTCGGGGTACGGCGAGCTGATCCACAGCAGGGCCACCAGTGCGGCGCAGGAGACCAGCCCCAGCGCCGCGGCGAACACGCCGCCCAGGAGGCCGGCGGCCAGCCCGGGCGACCGGTCGCGCCACCGGGTGCGCAGCAGGGACAACGGGGCTCGGTGAGCGGTCGTCTGGGTCACGACCGCCATGCTCCCAACGACACGCGCTTTACCGGCGTAACAGGCGAAGGACCGTTGTGTCGCTCAATATATGTTTATGTACTTTTTCGTACGAAGGGGCGTCCAGTGACACGGAGCCCTGCGACCCCGCTGCCTCCGCCCAAGGCACGCCGACGCCTGCGTGAGGCCGCCGCGCTGACGCAGCATCAGCTCGCGTCGCGGGTGGGCGTCACCCGCGAGACGGTCCGTGCGTGGGAGAGCGGCCGCTCGACTCCGCGCGGCCGGAAACGGGAGGCGTACGCGAAACTGCTGAACACCCTGGCCGAGGAGGCGGCGTCGCACCGGGCGAAGCCGGTGCCCGTCGTCGTGTCCGTCGGCGCCGGACCGGGCGCCGCCACGGAGGCCGCCGACAGCCTCGTACTTCCCGCGAAGCCGCTCGGTGAGCGGGCACCGGGGAGGACCCAGGAGGCGGGGGCGGCCCCGGAGGGCGGGGCGGTCCCAGAGGCCGGGGCGGTCCCAGAGGCCGGGGCGGTCCCAGAGGCCGGGGCGGTCCCAGAGGCCGGGGCGGTCCCAGAGGCCGAGACGGTCCCAGAGGCCGGGGCGGTCCCAGAGGCCGAGACGGGACGAGAGCCAGGGACGGCGGGACGGCGACCGGGGCCGAGACGTGAGCCGGGACCCGCTCCTGCTGGGGAGGCGGGACCAGCACCGGAGTCGCCACCCGGGTCGGAGTCACCACCCGGGTCGGGGGCGGGCCCCGGGGCAGGGTCGGGTCCCGGGCCGGGGTCGGGTCCCGGGCAGCGGCCGGAACCGGGGCCGAGGACCGGAGCCGGGCCGGGGACGGGAGCGGGGTCAAGGACCGGAGCGGGGCCAAGGACGGGAGCCGGGTCGGGTCACACCTCGGGCCCGGGGTCCGCGGGGCCGCGGCCGGCGCCCGGTCCCGAGACGGTGGCGTTGACCCCCGCTCAGGCCTTCGACGCCCTCTACGAGTTCAGTGCCCCCGCCCTGGTACGGCAGACCTATCTGCTGACCGGTCGTCGTGAGCTGGCGCGCGAGTCGGTGGAGCGCGCCTTCCAGGTGGCCTGGGAAAGCTGGCCGGAGGTCGCTCGCGACCGCGACCCGGTGGGCTGGGTGCGGGCGACGGCGTACGAGTACGCGCTCTCGCCCTGGCAGCGTTTCCGGCTGCGCCACCGGCACCCGGAACCCCCGCCCGCCGATCCCGGCGACCGCACCCTGCTCAACGCCCTGCTCAGGCTGCCGCCGCCGCGCCGCCGCACGCTCGTGCTGTACGACGGTGTGGGACTCGACCTGCCCGAGACGGCCGCGGAGACGGAGGCGAGCACCCCGACGGCGGCGCACCGGCTGCTGCGGGCCCGCGAGGCCGTCGCCGGCCGGCTGCCCGAACTGGCCGACCCGCAGGTACTGCACCAGCGGCTGGCCGAGCTGGCCTCGGCCGAGCGGCTGCGGGCGGCCGGGCCGACGGTGGTGCGCAGGGGCAGTGAACGCCGGGCCCGGTTCCTGACCCGGGCCGCGATCGCGTTCACGGTCGCCCTCATCGGCACCACGGCCCTGACCCTGCGCACCGCGCCTACACACTACGAACCGCCCGTCTCCCCGGGCGAGACGGTGCGCGGAGTGCCGCCCCGGGTGGTGCCGGGGGCGTTGTCGGACGAGGAGCTGGAGCTGCGGCAGAAGCTGCGGGACCAGTTGCAGGACGGGCCGGAGCGGCTGACGCCCCGCCTCGAGTGACGCCGCCGGGCTCGTACGACGCCCCGGAATCGCACGACGCGATCCGACGGGTACGACGTCACCGGGCTCGTATGGCAGGCCCGGACCCGTGCGGCGCGATGCCGTGTGACGCGACGCCGTGTGACGCCGTACGCCGAGTGGCCCGCCCCCGTGATCGGGGGCGGGCCACTCGGCGTACGGGATCGGCCGGACAGGTGCTCGGCCGACGAGGCTGTGTCAGCCGGCCAGGATGGCGCGGGCGAGCTTCGCCGTCTCGGTCGGCGTCTTGCCGACCTTGACGCCGGCGGCCTCCAGGGCCTCCTTCTTCGCCTGGGCGGTGCCGGACGAACCGGAGACGATGGCACCGGCGTGGCCCATGGTCTTGCCCTCGGGCGCGGTGAAGCCCGCGACGTAGCCGACGACCGGCTTGGTCACGTTGGCCTTGATGAAGTCGGCCGCACGCTCCTCCGCGTCGCCGCCGATCTCGCCGATCATGACGATCAGGTCGGTCTCGGGGTCGGCCTCGAACGCGGCGAGCGCGTCGATGTGCGTGGTGCCGATGATCGGGTCGCCACCGATGCCGACGGCGGTCGAGAAGCCGATGTCACGCAGCTCGTACATCATCTGGTACGTCAGCGTGCCGGACTTCGAGACCAGGCCGATGCGGCCCGGCTTCGTGATGTCGCCCGGGATGATACCGACGTTGGACTGGCCCGGGGTGATGATGCCGGGGCAGTTCGGACCGATGATCCGGGTCTTGTTGCCCTTCTTGCCGGCGTACGACCAGAACGACGCCGAGTCGTGCACGGCGATGCCCTCGGTGATCACGACGGCCAGCGGGATCTCGGCGTCGATGGCCTCGACGACCGCGTCCTTGGTGAACTTCTCCGGCACGAAGATGACGGAGACGTTGGCGCCGGTCTTCTCGATGGCCTCCTTGACGGTGCCGAAGACCGGTACCTCGGTGCCGTCGAAGTCCACGGAGGTGCCCGCCTTGCGCGGGTTCACGCCGCCCACGACCTCGGTGCCGTCACCGAGCATGAGCTTGGTGTGCTTCATGCCGGTGGCGCCGGTCATGCCCTGGACGATGACCTTGCTGTCCTTGTTGAGCCAGATAGCCATGGTGTGTTGGTGTCCTCGTCCTGAGTGCTTACTTGGCGGCGGCGTGAGCCAGCTCGGCGGCCTTGTCGGCGGCGCCGTCCATGGTGTCGACGCGCTGGACCAGCGGGTGGTTGGCGTCGGTGAGGATCTTGCGGCCCAGCTCGGCGTTGTTGCCGTCGAGGCGGACGACGAGCGGCTTCTCGACCTTCTCACCGCGGTCCTCCAGGAGCTTCAGCGCCTGGACGATGCCGTTGGCGACCTCGTCGCAGGCGGTGATGCCGCCGAAGACGTTGACGAACACGGAGCGGACGTCCGGGTCGCCGAGGATGATCTCCAGGCCGTTCGCCATGACCTGGGCGGAGGCGCCGCCACCGATGTCCAGGAAGTTGGCGGGCTTCACGTTGCCGTGCTTCTCACCGGCGTACGCGACGACGTCCAGGGTGCTCATGACGAGACCCGCGCCGTTGCCGATGATACCGACCTCGCCGTCGAGCTTGACGTAGTTGAGGTTCTTCTCCTTGGCGGCGGCCTCGAGCGGGTTGGCCGCGGCCTTGTCGTGGAGGGCCTCGAAGTCGGGGTGGCGGAACTCGGCGTTGTCGTCCAGCGACACCTTGCCGTCGAGGGCGATGACGTCGCCGGAGACGACCTTGGCCAGCGGGTTGACCTCGACCAGGAGGGCGTCCTCCTTGATGAAGGTGTCCCACAGCTGGACCAGGATGTCGGCGACCTTGTCGGCGACCTCGGCCGGGAACTTCGCCGCCTCGACGATCTCGCGCGCCTTCTCCGGCGTCACGCCGTCGATCGCGTCGATCGGGGTCTTGGCCACGGCCTCCGGACGGGTGGCCGCCACCTCCTCGATCTCCACGCCGCCCTCGACGGAGGCGATGGAGAGGAAGGTGCGGTTGGCGCGGTCGAGGAGGAAGGAGACGTAGTACTCCTCGACGATCTCGGGGGCGGTCTCGGCGATCATCACCTTGTGGACCGTGTGGCCCTTGATGTCCATGCCGAGGATGTCCGTCGCGCGGGCGACGGCCTCGTCCGCCGAGGCGGCCAGCTTCACGCCACCGGCCTTGCCGCGACCACCGACCTTCACCTGCGCCTTGACGACGGACTTGCCGCCCAGACGCTCGGTGATCTCGCGCGCCGCCTCAGGCGTGTCGATGACTTCACCGGCCAGCACCGGTACATCGTGCTTGGCGAAGAGGTCCCTCGCCTGGTACTCGAACAGGTCCACGCGCTTCCGTCCCTATCAGTGATCTCGCGGTTCGTTGTCTGCGTGGGCGTGCCGCGAGGGCAACGTGACGTCCGCCGTGAGTCACAAGGGAGGCGCACACGGTGTCCGAGCGCGCGGCATGTCCGTCTCGCAGGTTATCGCCGGTTGCGGAGGGTCTCTAAATCGTGGGTCACACCTGAGCGGTGATGCCTGTCACATGATGCCGCGCTCACTGGCACGGCGTGCCGGGAGTGAGGGCGACGCGGGGCGGTGGGAGAGGGCTCCGCGAACCGCCGGCCCCGCATCCACGGGCGGGACGGCGGACGAGCCGACCGGCACGGCGCCACACGGACCGACGGGCATGACGGCAGACGAACCGGCAGCCCAGGCGGCGGAGAAACCGACGGGCGGGGCGACGGACGGACTGGCGGACGGGTTGAGGAATGGGCTGGCGCGTGCGGGGCGGGCCGGGGGTGGGGCCTCACCGGGTTGGGGTTGACCCGGTGAGGCCCGTGAAACGCCCCGAGGGGCCGCAGCGGTGCGGTCCTCGGGGAGCGGACGGCTGATCCCCACCCCAATGGGGAGCGGCCGTCCTGATCCGCGGAGCTGGGACCGGACGGCGGCCGACGGCTTTCGGCCGGACCGTCCGGGGCCGTGCGCCCCGCGGAGTCCGTGGTCCACCTGAGGTCCAGGTGGTCGGTGGTCAGGCCCCGTACGAGTCGGCGAAGACGACGGAGCCGCGGATGACCTGGTGCACGGGTACGTGAGGTCCTCCGAAGAGCTGGGGGCGTGTCCGGATGCCGGGCCGGTGAGGCGCCACCGCGGCCGGCCACTGAGGGCGGGCCGGGGACCGGCGGCTCTGCACGGCGACCGGCGCCGGCCGACCGGAGAAGTGACGGAGGAGACGACAGCGTCCGGACGGCGGGCACACCATCCCGCCCCGCGGGATCTGCGGCGGGAAAAGGTCCCGTACTAGGCGGGAGAGACGGGAATGTCCCGGTAGCGGTCCCGGGTCTCGGCTCCCTCGGTGCGCACGAGGGCACCGGGCACGAGCCGGAACGGGATCCGGGGGTACGACGTGACCGCGTGGGCGTCACCGTGGCGCGGCGTGCCGTGGTCGGCGCCTGATCCGGTGCCCAGTGTGCCGTCGGGGTCGCCGGCGGGCACCCGGCGGACGGGGGCCTGGAGGGGGTCCTGGCCGGTGGGGGCGGGTGCGGCGCGGTGGGGGTCGACGCGCGGCGCGGAGTACGGCCCGACAGCGACGCGCTGCGGCCCCGGAGCGGCGGACGCGGCGCCTGCGGCTCCGTCGGAGGAACCTCGGACGCCGATGACCTCGGAGGTGTCGGAGGTGTCGGAGACGGCCGGCTCGGGAACCGATGGACGGGGCTCGGGGGCCGGGCTGCCCGGCATCACCCGACCGGGCGGGTCCATCGGGCTGGGCGGGTCCGGCAGGCTGGGCGGATCCGGCAGGTCCGGCAGCGCCGGAAGCTGGGGCGACGGCGGCAGCAAGGGTGCGACGGGAAGCGGCACCACCTCCGACGGCGGCACCTCCACCCGCGCGACCCCACCGAGCCCGTCGGTCACCGTCTCCACCGCGTCTCCCGCCGGCCGCAGGATCCGCTCCTGTACGGACCGGACGACGTCTTCCACGACGGGGCCAATCCCCGAAGCGATCGGACGAGCCCCCACAGGCGCAGGGCGAAGCCCGGAAACCACTGCGTCGGTGGTCTGCGCGACCCGTGACTCCTGACCGGTTCGGGAAGTCTCAAAGCCCGGGGTCAGGCCCCCGGCCCCGCTCCCGGCCCCGGCCCCGGCCCCGGCCCCGGCCTGACTCTGGCGCAAGCTGTGCTCCTGGTCGGTCCGGGAAGGCTGCGGGGCAGCCGGCTGCCGTTCCGCCCGGGAGGAGCCGAAGGGGAGGTCGACCGCCTCACGGACCGTTTCCCCCACCGACGGCACCGTCTCGGCCGCCTGCGCCCGTTCCCCGCACAGCACCCCGAGCACGAACAACCCGCCCACCAGCAGCACCACGTGCAGCGCACGCCGCCCGGCCGCCGCACGCATCACGCGCAGGGCGGCACCGGGCAGAACTGCTGACCAGGTCAAGGGGGAAGATTCCTCCGAGTGACGGAACGGATCGTGCGCCGGACAACCCACCGAACAGCACGGGCGTCGAACAACGCATCGATACGACGCGCGATCCTCGCACGGACCTCCGGAGGGTACGCAAGCCCGCGGTCACCGATGGGCCGTCATGTCCGTTTTACTGTCAGGGATCAGGCCACTTCTGATCACCACGTCATCGCGTCGCCACGTCACATGTCGCCACGTCACATGTCGCCACGTCATCACGTCACATGTCGTCACGTCATCACGTCACATGTCGTCACGTCGTCCGTCGTCACCCGGCATCCGGAATCGGCAGGGGCCGCTTCTCTATCGCCGCCGCCATCACCTCCGGAAAGAGACCGGGCGTGCAGGCGAAGGCCGGCGCGTCCAGCGCGGCGAGCGCCGCCGCGTGTTCGCGGTCGTAGGCGGGCGCCCCCTCGTCGGACAACGCCAGCAGCGTCACGAACTGCACCCCCGCCGCCTTCATCGCCGCGACCCGCTTCAGCATCTCGTTGCGTATGCCCCCCTCGTACAGGTCGCTGATCAGCACGACCACCGTCTCCGTGGGCCGAGTGATCTGCGACTGGCAGTAGGCCAGCGCACGGTTGATGTCCGTACCGCCGCCGAGCTGCGTGCCGAACAGCACGTCGACCGGGTCGTCGAGCTGGTCGGTGAGGTCGACGACCGACGTGTCGAAGACGACGAGCCGCGTGTCGATCGCCCGCATGGACGCCAGTACCGCGCCGAAGACCGAGGCGTACACGACGGACGCCGCCATCGATCCCGACTGGTCGACGCAGAGGACGACCTCCTTCTTCGCGGAACGGGACGCCCGCCCGTAACCGATGAACCGCTCCGGCACGATCGTCCGGTACTCGGGCAGGTAGTGCTTCAGATTGGCCGCGACCGTGCGGTTCCAGTCGATGTCGTGGTGACGGGGCCGGCTGACGCGGGCGCTGCGGTCGAGGGCTCCGGCGAGGGTGGCCCGAGTGCGGGTGGCGAGCCGCTTCTCCAGGTCCTCGACCACCTTGCGGACGACAGCCCGCGCCGTCTCCCTCGTGGTCTCCGGCATCGCCTTGTGCAGGGAGAGCAGCGTGCCGACGAGGTGCACGTCGGCCTCCACGGCCTCCAGCATCTCCGGCTCCAGCAGGAGCGTGGTGAGACCGAGCCGGTCGATCGCGTCCCGCTGCATCACCTGCACGACGGAGGAGGGGAAGTAGGTCCGGACGTCCCCCAGCCAGCGCGCCACGGCGGGCGCGGAGGCCCCGAGCCCCGCCGAACGGCCCCGCCCCGCCCGGGGCTTGTCCCCCTTCCCGTAGAGCGCGGCGAGTGTTCCGTCCATCGCGGCGTCCCGGCCGGAGAGCATGCAGCCGGTGCCGTCCGCCGGGTCGCCGCCGAGCACCAGCCGCCACCGCCGAAGTCGTTCCTGTGCCGTGTCGGCTGGCGCCGGCTCGGTCGTCATGTGTCCACCCCCACCGGGTCGTTGTGGCCGGCGCCCGGCCACCCGCCACCCGCCACCGCTCCGGCACCGGGGTTCGTTCCGGTACCCAGGCCTGTCCCGGCACCGGGTCCGACGCCGGGGCCTGTTTTTTCAACACCGGGGCCTGTGCCAGCACCGGGCCCGGCACCCGGCGTGCCGGCTATCACGTCCGCTGCGTCTGCCCTGCCGGCTGCTCGAACCACGTGCACCGCGTGCGTCACACCGGTCGCACGCCCACCCGTCGCGTGCGTGCCTCTGTCGTGCGCGTCCCTGTCGTGCGCGCCCCTCACGGGTGCACCCGCCTCGTCCGCCTCCCCCGCACGCGTCGCGTCCACCGCATCTGGCACCTCCGCCTCGTCCAGCCCCAGCAGCAACCGGATCACCGGCAGTACGGCGTCGGCGCGCCCGGTGTCGGGCTCGGCCGCGAAACCGGGTGGGCCGGAGCCGGCCGTGGTCGTGCTCCCCCGCCCCTCCGGTCCGCGCCGGACCAGTTCACCGAGGCTGCGGCGGACTCCCGGCTCGTACGCCGAGAAGGTGCGCCGCAGCAACGGCAGGACGTCCGTGAACGCCTCCGCCGGCACGCCGGTCAGCCAGGCGTCGACCAGCGCGAGCAGCCCCTCGTCGTGGAGGAGGAGCATGCCGCCGCCCGAGCCGCCGCCCGCGAAGCCCTCGATCCACGCCGCCGCGTCCGCCGGTGCCGTCCCCGGGGACAGCACCTGCCCCATGAGCCGCGCCGTCTCCTCCGGCGCGAGCGCGCCATCGTCCAGCAGGAGCCGTACGGCCCGCCCCCGGACGACACCGGGCACGGTGTTCCGCGCGGAGAGGGTCCGCAGCACGGCCTGCCAGCGGGACCGCAGGGCGCCATGGCCGGGCGCCGGGGCGTCGCCGAGCAGTCCCACCGCCCCGTGCACGGCGTCCACGTGCCGGCGCATCTCCTCCGCCGCGTCGGCGTCCAGCCCGGCGCAGGCGGGGGGCAGACCGACGAAGACCCGTTCGGCGAGACCCGCGGCGACCTCGGCCAGCGCGCCGGTGTCGGTACCGCGCACGTCGCCGTAGCGCAGTGAGCGGACGAGGGCCGGCAGCGCCTGGGCGAGGTGGCCGACGTCCATGTCGAGCGCCGCCCGGTCGGCGAGTATCCGCATCACCGGCGGCAGCGCGTCCGGCAGTTCGGCCAGCAGGCAGCGCTCGGCGAGCGCGGTGACCTCGGCGAGGCCCTGCGCGGTGACGGCGTCCGCCTCCGCCCTGGCGGTCGCGGCGGCGAGCACGGTCGTGCCCCACACCCCGGCCTCGGCGACCCGCACCGACAGCTCCGGCTCCCACCGCAGCCGCCATGCCTCCCGGAACGTGCCGGTGCTGCCCCGCGAGGCGGCCGGCTCGCCCCAGCCGACGCCGAGCAGCCGCAGCCGGTGCAGGAGTCTGCTGCGCCCCGCGTCGGTCTCCTTGCGCAGGTCGAGTTCCAGCTCCCGCTCCAGCGCCTCCGGCTTGAGCCTCAGCCTCCGCTGGATTTGGGCGAGGTCCCGCTGCAGGGGCACCGCGGGCGCCCCGGCGGGCACCTCCCCCAGCACGTCCCCCACGACCAGCCGGTCGTGCACCAGCGCCAGCGGGACGTCCGAGCCCTCGCACATCACCGCCCGCACGGCGTCCGTCGTCTCGCTCAGCCCGGGCAGCGGACGGCCGCGCATCGCCGCAAGGGCCTCGGCCAGCCGCACCGTCTCGATCACGTGCGCCGAAGAGACGACGCGGTCCTCCTCCCGCAGCAGCCCCGCCACTCCGGTCAGCCACCGCTCGACGGGCCGGTCCGGCGCGGCGAACAGATGCCCGTACCAGCCCGGCGACTCGATCCCCGCCCCGTACCCGCTGGCCCGGGACAGCCTGCGGTGGGTCCAGGGCACCCAGGTCATGTCCACCTTGGTCCTGGGCAGCCCCTTCAGCAGCGCGCGGTCGGCTGCGACGGTGACCCTGCGCCGGAGCGCGGGCACGTGCCAGGCTCCGCAGACCACGGCGACCCCCTGGGCGAACTCGCGCTGCGCCGCCCGTACCTGAAGCCGCATGGAGGCCTCCCGCACGAGATCCCGGTCGCGTCCGCCGCCCCCCTCCGCCTCCCGCAGCGCCCCCATCGCCTCCTCCAGTGCCGTGAACGGCGCGAACGCGTCCCGGTCCTCCGCGCCCCGGTGCTCGACGACGTCCTCCCACCAGCGCTCGGGATCGTCGTAGCCGGCGGCCCCGGCGAGGACGGCGAGCGGATCGGCCCGGACGGCGGTGAGGGTGGCGGCGGGTCCGGCCTTCTCGCCCGGGCCGGACTCCCCGTGATCCGGCCCGTCCGTCCCCTCCCCCGTGCCGTCCGGCTCCTGCCACGCCAGCGTGTGCGTGGCCGGGAGGTCGATGAAACGGGCGGGCACGTCGTGCTCCAGGGCCCAGCGGAGGGCCACCCACTCCGGGGAGAACTCGGCCAGCGGCCAGAAGGCCGAGCGGCCGGGCTCGTCCACGGTGTGGGCGAGCAGCGCGACCGGCGGCCGCATGTCCTCGTCGGCCGCCAGCGGGATCAGGGCGTCGGCCTCGGGCGGCCCCTCGATCAGTACGACACCCGGCCGGGCCTCCTCCAGCGCCGTCCGGACCGCCCGGGCCGAACCGGGCCCGTGATGGCGCACCCCGAGAAGCAGCGTTGCGCCACCGGCGGCACCGGCACCACCGGCCGTACCGCTCCCTGCCGCACCGCTCCCGGGCCCGCCCGGCCCGCCGCCCCCGGTCCTGTCGGTGCGCGTCATTCCGTCCCCCCTCGCCACCGGGTCCGGGCCGAGTCCTCGCCGGCCCCCGTCTCGCCGGACACCGGAGCACCCGTCCGGAGTCGCGTCCGTGTCCGTGTGCCGTTCACGCGGACACCTCCCGGCAAGCCCGGTAGAAGTCCTTCCAGCCGTCGCGCTCGCGGACGACCGTCTCCAGGTACTCCTGCCAGACGACTCGGTCGGCGGCCGGGTCGCGGACGACGGCACCGAGGAGGCCCGCGGCCACGTCGCCGGGCCGCAGCACCCCGTCACCGAAATGGGCGGCCAGGGCGAGGCCGTTGGTGACGACGGAGATCGCCTCGGCCGTGGACAGCGTGCCGCTGGGCGACTTCACCTTCGTACGGCCGTCGCCCGTCAGCCCGTCGCGCAGCTCCCGGAAGACGGTGACCACGCGGCGGATCTCGTCGATGCCGTCGGGCGCCGAGGGAAGGTCGAGGGAACGGCCGATCTGGTCGACGCGGCGTGCGACGATCTCGACCTCGGCCTCGGCGGTCTCCGGCAGCGGCAGCACCACGGTGTTGAAACGGCGGCGCAGGGCGCTGGAGAGTTCGTTGACCCCGCGGTCGCGGTCGTTGGCGGTCGCGACGAGGTTGAATCCGCGGACCGCCTGCACCTCCTGGCCCAGCTCCGGTATGGGCAGGGTCTTCTCCGACAGGATCGTGACGAGCGTGTCCTGTACGTCGGCCGGGATGCGGGTGAGTTCCTCCACGCGGGCGGTCATGCCCTCCGCCATGGCCCGCATCACCGGGCCGGGTACGAGGGCCTTGCGGCTCGGTCCGTGGGCGAGCAGCTGTGCGTAGTCCCAGCCGTAGCGAATGGCTTCCTCGGGCGTGCCGGCCGTGCCCTGCACCAGCAGGGTCGAGTCGCCGCTGACCGCTGCGGCGAGGTGTTCGGACACCCAGGTCTTCGCGGTCCCGGGCACGCCGAGCAGGAGCAGGGCCCGGTCGGTGGCGAGTGTGGTGACGGCGACCTCGACGATGCGGCGCGGGCCCACGTACTTCGGTGTGATCACCGTGCCGTCGGGGAGGGTGCCGCCGAGCAGGTAGGTGGCGACGGCCCACGGTGACAGCTGCCAGCGGGCCGGGCGCGGACGGTCGTCCTGCGCGGCCAGCGCGGCGAGTTCGGCCGCGAACGCGTGCTCGGCGTGCGGCCGCAACGCTTCCGCGGCGGACTCCGCCCCGGTCCGGCCCGGGTCGACGGACGTCGGTTCTGCGGACACAGGCATGGCTTGGTCCCCCTCCAGCTCGGCCGGTTCGATCTGGCATCCACGGTGCACCACGCCACTGACAATTGCTCTGACCTGCGACGACGCCCTCGTCCGGTCGATTGTCAGTGGGGGGATCTACCTTCGATGGCATGACTCAGCAGGGGGTGCGCCGGACCGCGGAGCAGGTGCTGGCACTGGCGCCTGACGCCGCATCACGCGAAGCGGGGAGCGAGCTAGGCGTGGCCGCGCCGTGGTCCGAGGTGGGGAGCAGCGGGGAAGGGATGGTGTGGGGGCTGTGCAAGGGCAGCGGCAGCGGCAGCGGCAGCGGCAGCGGCAGCGGCAGCGGCAGCGGCAGCGGCAGCGGCAGCGGCAGCGGCAGCGGACCGTACCGGACGGTCGTCGACGTCGCGGCTGCGTCCGGGCCGGCGTACGAGTGCGGTTGTCCGAGCCTCGAGTCCCCGTGCAAGCACGCGATCGGGCTGTTGCTGCTCTGGGCGGGCGGAGCCGACGCGGTGCCGGAGGGCGGGGCGCCGGACTGGGCGGAGCGGTGGATCGCCGGCCGGCGCGGGCGTACGGAGGGCACGAGGGCGGCGGGCTCGGCCGGTTCCGCGGTCGGACCGGGTGACGCGAAGGCCGCACGGCGGCGGGCGGAGCAGCGGGCCGAGCGGATCACCGCGGGGGCGACGGAGCTGGAGCAGCGGCTGACGGACCTGCTGCGCGGCGGCCTGGCCGGCGCCGAGCAGGCGGGTTACGGGCTGTGGGAGGAGACGGCGGCCCGCATGGTCGACGCCCAGGCGCCGGGGCTGGCCGCGCGTGTGCGGGAGTTGGGGGGCATACCGTCGTCCGGTCCCGGCTGGCCGGTGCGGATGCTGGAGGAGTGCGCTCTTCTCCACCTGCTCGACCAGGGCTGGCTGCGCCGGGAGCGGCTCCCGGACGGCCTGGCGGCCACGGTCCGTTCACGGGTCGGCCTGCCGGCCTCCGCGGACGGCCCGCCGGTGCGGGACCGCTGGCTGGTCCTCGCGCAGCACGACACCGTGGACACCCGGCTGACGACCCGTCGCATCTGGCTGTACGGCGCGGGGACGGAGCGCACCGCGCTGCTCCTCTCCTACGGCGCCGCGGGCCGGGCGCCGGAGATGGCGCTGCCGGTCGGGTCGACCCTGGAGGCCGAGGTGTCGGCGTACCCGGGCGGCGGGCGGCAGCGAGTCGCCCTGGGCGAGCAGTTCGCGCCGCCCACGTCCGCGGACATACGCCCGAAGGGCGTGACGGCTTCCCGGGCCGCCGCGCGCTACGGCGAGGTGCTGCGCGACGACCCGTGGCTCGAGTCGGTGCCGGTGACCCTGGAGCGGGTCGTCCCGGTACCGGACGGCGACCACTGGCAGCTCGCGGACGCCGACGAGGACACGGCGCTGCCGCTGTGGGCCCCGGCCGGGGGCCGTCCGGGTCTGTGGCGCCTGGTCGCCCTGTCGGGCGGTGCGCCCGTGCGGGTCTTCGGCGAGTTCGGCCACCGGGGCTTCACACCGCTGACGGCCTGGCCGGCCGGGCCGGGTGCGGCGGTCTCGCTGTGCTGACCCGTGCCGCCGCATGAAGACGGAACGCACCCGGAAGGGAACCGCATGAGCAGGACACCCACTCCCGCCGACGCCCTCGTACCGGCCCCCGCCCGCGCCTCCTCGGCCGCCCCTCGCACCACGGCAGCCGCCGAACCCGAGACCACCGCTTCCCCCTCCCCCACTCCGGGGCCGGCGGCCTCCCGCGCGTCCGGACTCTGGGCGGACCTGGTCACCTCCGCACTGCTCGGCACGGACCGACGGACCCCTCCGGGGTGTGCGCCCGGCTCGCACGCGCCGACGGCGTTGCTCGACGCGGCGGCGGCGGAGACCGTCCGCCGGCGCGCCGGACTGCGCCCGGCACGTGCGGGCCGGCGTCCGGAGCCGGCTCCCGAGGACTGCCGCCCACCCTTGCCGGCCGCGGCCGCCCGTCGGCTGATGACGCTGCTCGCAGACCGCCCCGGCCCGGCGGGCGGCCGTCGAGGCACCGCGCCCGACCTGATGGAGCTGCTCCCCCAGTGGCTGGCGACGGCCAACGCCCGTGGCTTCGCGGCACCACCCCAGACGCTGCCGGCCCTGCTGGACGCGGCGCGGGGACGTACGGACCTGCGTCCGGCGGCGCTGACGTTCGCGGGGCCCCGCGCCCTGTGGCTGGCCCGGCTGAACCCGGACTGGCGGTTCGCCCTGCGCGCGGCACCGGGCGGGGACACCGCACTGCCCGGCCCCGACGCCGCGGATCAGGTGCGGCGGCTCTGGGAGGAGGGCCTGTTCGCCGAGCGGGTCGCCCTCCTGACGTCCCTGCGCGCCCGCGACCCCGCCGGCGCCCGCGGGCTGCTGGCCTCCACCTGGGCCACGGAGCGGGCCGAGGACCGGCTGATGTTCCTCGACTCGCTGCGGTCGGGACTGGAGCCGGCGGACGAGCCGTTCCTCGAGCGGGCACTGGCCGACCGCAGCCGCAACGTTCGGGCGACGGCGGCGGAGCTGCTGTCGGCCCTGCCGGACTCGGCGCTGGCCGCACGGATGGCGGCACGGGCCGTGACGTGCGTGTTCCTCGACCGAGCCCGGGACCCGGCGGCGATCGGCGTCGAGGCGCCCCACGAGTGCGACCCGGGCATGGAGCGGGACGGCGTCGTGGCCACACCGCCCTCGGGCCGGGGAGAAAGGGCGTGGTGGCTGGGCCAGTTGGTGGAGGCGGCCCCGCTCGGCGCCTGGTCGTCCCGGTTCGGCGGCCGCACCCCCGAGGAGATCGTCGCCCTGCCGGTGACGGACGACTGGCGGAGCGACCTGCACGCGGCGTGGTGCCGGGCCGCGGTACGTCAGCGGAACGGGGTGTGGGCGAGGGCCCTGCTCGGAGCACCCACGGCACCCGAAGCCGGGGGCCCGGGCGCGGTGTCCCTGGCCGAGCGGGCCAAACTGCTCGGCACGCTGGGGGCCGGGGAACGGGCCGAGTGGGTCGCCGGATTCATCGCGACGCACGGACTCTCGGAAGCGTTCCAGCTGCTCGGCATGTGCGGGGTGCCGTGGGCGCCGTCGCTGGGACGTGCCGTGGTCGACGCGCTCAACATCGCTCGGGACGCCGGGAGTTACCCGTGGAGCTTCAGCGGCGTCATGGGGCTGGCCGAGCGCTGCCTCGACCCCTCGGAGGCGGGCCGCCTCGACGGACTGCTGGCGATACCGGACGAAGCGGAGGGCGCGTCGCCGGGAGCCGGGGGGTACTGGGCGGAGGCGTTCCAACGGCTCGTCACGACGTTGCGGTTGCGGGCGGCGATGGCCGAGGAACTGGGGGCGGCACCGGAGGCATGAGGCGCGCGCCGCCAACGCCGGTGGGGCGGGCAGACAGGCAGAGGAACGGACCACGCGGGCCGGCGTCCCCACCGAGGACCCCGCACGCACCGCCTGCCCGGTCCGCACCGCGCCCGCCCACTGCCCACCGCCCCACCTGCATCGGCGTCGGCATCAAGCACGCCCACCCGGAAAGCGGTCGGACAGCCTCCGCCACCTGCGGTCGGACAGGCTCCGACAACCGCAGGCGGACAGGCCCCGACGACCGCGGACAGACAGCCTCTGCCGACCGTCGCCGGACCCGCCTCACCGACCGTCGCCGCACCCGCCTCGTCGGCCGCGCGGGCGCCTACGCCTCCGCCGGCTCCCGCACGTTCGCCCGTACCCAGTCCACGATCGACGCCGTCGTCGCGCCGGGGGTGAAGATCTCCGCGACGCCCTTCTCCTTCAGCGGCGCGATGTCGGCCTCGGGGATGATCCCGCCGCCGAAGACCAGGATGTCCGCCGCGTCCCGCTCCCCGAGCAGCTCGATCACGGCGGCGAAGAGCGTGTTGTGCGCACCGGAGAGGATGGACAGTCCGATCGCGTCGGCGTCCTCCTGGATCGCGGTGTCCACGATCTGCTCGGGTGTCTGGTGGAGCCCGGTGTAGATGACCTCCATACCGGCGTCACGCAGGGCCCGCGCGATCACCTTGGCCCCGCGATCGTGGCCGTCGAGCCCCGGCTTGGCCACCACCACGCGGATCGGACCGGCTGCCACACCCATCACTGCCTCCATGAAGCGACTACATCCATCCGTACCGACAAGTACCGCACACTTCGCCGACGCCGTACACACGAGCGCGGGGGCCGGCACGCGCAAGGCGCACATCGCACCCAGGCGCACACGTCGCACGCCTCCACGGCACGGACGCCCCGCACCACATCGTCCGGGGAAGTGAACGAACGTTATCTCCAGCATCCCGCAACCGGCTGTTTCGCGGTGGATACAGAGGGGGAAATCACACGGTGGACACGTTCGCCGCGCACCACTCCGGGGCGCGGCGGCAACACGCGTACGGAGAGCCGCAGCGAGGGCCGGCCAGGAGCAGCAGCGGGCCTCGTCGCCGCATCACCGACACCAGAGGGCTCACAGGACCCACCGGCCTCACAGGGCCCTGACGTGGCGCAGCGGCACACCCGATCGGGCAAACCTCGTAAACATCACGAAACACTGGTGTCACGACTCTCCACAAGGGCACACGGGGGACAGAGGCGTCCCTGCGCGTGCCGACAGGAGGTCGGCCCATGAAGGTCACCACGGCAGCACTGCCCCTACTCCCGCTCTGCCAGCGTCTTCTGCCCAGCCTTCCCGCCCTTCCAGGGGTGACGGGGCTGCCGGGACTGTCGGGGCTGGCGGCCCTGCCGAACCGGCTGACCGGGCTCTCCCTGACCCTCCTCAAGGCGAGCGCCCTGGAGGCCGCGATCCTCGCCGGGCATCTGCTGCTCTATCCCTCGGGACTCATCCAGGAGCGCCGCCCCGTCTGCGCCCTGCCGGCGACGGACTCCCAGGACCCGGACCCCGTCCCACCCGCTCGGCGCCTCCCAACCCCCACCAGCTCTCCCGTGGTCCTGCTGCACGGCTTCATCGACAACCGGTCGGTCTTCCTGCTCCTGCGCCGCAGCCTGGCCCAGCACGGCAGGCACCAGATCGAGTCGCTGAACTACTCCCCTCTGACCTGCGACATCCGCACCGCGGCCGAGTTGCTCGGGCGGCACATCGAGGAGATCTGCGAGCGGACGGGCAGCGAACGGGTCGACATCGTCGGACACAGCCTCGGCGGGCTGATCGCGAGGTACTACGTGCAGCGGCTCGGCGGAGACCTCCGCGTCCGGACGCTCGTGACACTCGGCACGCCGCACGCCGGAACCCGGGTGGTCCCCCTGGCGAACGCGCACCCGATCGTGCGCCAGATGCGCCCCGGATCGACGGTGCTCGAGGAACTGACCCGGCCCGCGCCGGGCTGCCGTACGCGGTTCGTCAGCTTCTGGAGCGATCTGGACCGCGTGATGGACCCGTTGGAGACGGCGTGCCTCGACCACCCCGACCTGACCGTCCAGAACGTGCGGGTGAGCGGCATCGGCCACCTCGCCCTGCCCGTGCACCCCGCCGTGGCCACCGGAGTCCGGCAGGCGCTCGACACCGCCGTCCCGGAATCCGGCTCCGGAGCCGGCAGGCACTCCGACGGCCTGACGGTCGCCTGACGCCTCTCGGCGGGCATCCGGAGAGCTGAAGGTCCGGACATCGCCCGCCGCAACCCGTTCAGCTTCGAACAAACGTCGAACACAAAGCCAAACTGTTGCCCGCCGTCCCCCAAAACACGGGCGATTGCCCGTTTCCTTCGGACGTGAAACCTGGGGAAGATTGTCGTGCCCGTATACCGCCGGGTACAGTCGCCGCACTGCTCTGGCAGCCCCTGTTGTCGAGGCGAAAGAGAAGTTGGTGAACGACCGTCACCCGCCGGGGACCACGACCACCCCGGTATCGGCTTCCGAAGCCGCTCCGGCGCAGTACGCGTCGTACGGCACAGGGGAGGCCCAGTACGGCGACCTCACCACGTACGGCGGCTACGACACCACCGGTTTTCCCTCCGGTACCGCCACGACCTTCGACTCGGACCCTCTCTTCGGCAGCCTTCCGGGCCAGGACGCCGGTACCCACGGCGTCCTGGGCGCGCACGACACCACGGGTGCCTACGACGCCACGGCGTGGTCCACCGGCAGCGGACCGGCCCTGGACCACGACGCGTACGCGGCCCAGCAGACCGTCTACGACACCGGCACCTACGACACCGGAGCCCACGACACCGCCGGCGCCTATGACACGGCCGAGTGGACGGCCGACCCGACCCGGTTGGGGGCCGTACCGTCGCAGGCGTCGAGCACCGAGGCCACCGGCCAGTGGGACACCGGCGCCTGGTCCCGGCCGGACCAGTCCGGGAACCCGGCCGACCGGACGCAGCAGTGGGACTGGGGCACACAGACCTTCGAGACCGGTCAGTTCGCGACCGGCACGTTCGACGACGGCACCCTGGACTCCGGCGCCTACGACGCCACGCAGTGGAACGTGGACGGCGCCGCCCCGGACTCTCCGGAGAGCGGCACACCGGACGCCCCGCCCGCCGACGCATCCGGCTCGCACGACGAAGAGCCGGCCGCCACCGGCGAACTCCCCCTCGTGGCCTCCCTCCTGGAGGGCCAGGAAGAGGTCGCCCCCGCCGTCCTCGCCCCGGGTGCACGCACCGCCTCCCGCGGGGGGACCCGTTCCCGCCGACGCCAGCCCGTCAAGCGCTCGGCGATGATGACCATCGCCGTCCCGTCGGCCTGCGTGATGAGCGTCGCCGGTATCGCCGCCGCCTCCGTCGGTGGCCTGACCGGCGACGACGGCACGGAGACCACGGCCTCCGCGGCGGACGCGGGGGCCGCGCCGGTGAAGCCGTCCACCGCCAACAACAAGCTGGACACCCAGCTCACCAGCCTCGCCGCCGGAGCCGACGACTTCGCCGACCGGGCCAGCAGGACGCAGGAACGCATCGACCTCAAGGCCGAGCAGGCCCTGGAGAAGAGGCGGGCGGCGGAGGAGGCCGCGCGCAAGGAGCGGCTGCGCCCCAAGTTCGCGCTCCCGGTCGCGCAGCACGGACTGAGCGCGTACTACGGCCAGGCCGGCATCAACTGGATGTCCGTGCACAGCGGCATCGACTTCCCCGTCGCCTACGGCACGACGGTGGTGGCCGCGACCGACGGCACGGTCCGCACGCAGTACAACGCCGCGTACGGGAACATGATGATCCTCACCGCGAAGGACGGCACGGAGACCTGGTACTGCCACCTCTCCGGTTACCAGGTACCCTCCGGTTCGACGGTCAAAGCAGGCGAAGCGATCGCGTCCTCCGGCGACTCGGGCAACTCGACCGGACCGCATCTGCACTTCGAGGTGCGCCCCTCGGGCGGCTCGGCGATCGACCCGCTCTCGTGGCTGCGCAGCCACGGCCTCGATCCGCAGTGACGGAGTAACGTCTCAGCAGCCCGCATGAGCCCCGTCGGCCGACGGGGCTCATGCCGTTGCGCGCCCTCGACGGTCCGTCAGAGCTTCTCCACCGGCGCGTACCGCAGGAGCAGCCGCTTCGGCTTGGGCTCCCCGAAGTCGATCGTCGCCTCGGCGTTGCCCCCCGTGCCCTTGACCGCGACCACCGTGCCGAGCCCGAACTGGTCGTGCGTGACCCGGTCGCCCACGGCCAGCGAGACCGTCGGCTTCTCGGCGGTCCGTCGCGTGGCGAAGCCGGAGGCACCGGACGCCGACGAGCGGGACCGGGACGAGGACAGCGAGGCCGCCACCCCCGACACGGGCGCGGCGGACGCGGGCCCGTTCGCCCCGGTCCGCTTCCACTCCAGGTGAGGGGTCGGGATCTCCTCCAGGAAGCGCGAGGGCGGGTTGTACGACGGCTGCCCCCAGGCGCTGCGCAGTGTCGACCGGGTCAGGTACAGCCGCTCCCGGGCGCGCGTGATGCCGACGTACGCCAGGCGCCGCTCCTCCTCCAGCTCCTTGGCCTGGCCGAGGGCGCGCATGTGCGGGAAGACGCCGTCCTCCATGCCGGTGAGGAAGACCACCGGGAACTCCAGGCCCTTGGCGGTGTGCAGGGTCATCAGGGTGACGACGCCGCCGCCGTCCTCCTCGTCCGGGATCTGGTCGGAGTCCGCGACCAGCGCCACCTTCTCCAGGAAGTCGGCCAGGGTCCCGGTCTCCTCGCCCTCGGCCCGCTCCTGCTCGAACTCCAGGGCGACGGCGGCGAGTTCCTGGAGGTTCTCGATCCGGGTCTCGTCCTGCGGGTCGGTGGAGGCCTGCAACTCGGCGAGGTACCCGGTGCGTTCGAGGATCGCCTCCAGGACGGTCGCCGGTCCGGCGCCGGACTCGACGATCGTACGGAGGTCCTCCATGAGGGCGTTGAACCGCTTGACGGCGTTCGCGGAGCGCGCGGCCATGCCGTACGCCTCGTCGACGCGTTTGAGTGCCTGCGGGAAGCTGATCCTCTCCCGCTGGGAGAGGGCGTCGATCATGGCCTCGGCGCGGTCGCCGATGCCCCGCTTGGGGACGTTGAGGATCCGCCGCAGCGGCACCGAGTCCTCGGGGTTGGCCAGCACCCGCAGGTAGGCCAGGACGTCCCGGACCTCCTTGCGCTCGTAGAAGCGGACGCCGCCGACGACCTTGTAGGGCAGGCCGACGCGGATGAAGACCTCCTCGAAGACGCGGGACTGGGCGTTGGTGCGGTAGAAGACGGCGACGTCGCCGGCCTTCGCCTCGCCCGCGTCCGTGAGGCGGTCTATCTCGTCGGCGACGAACTGGGCCTCGTCGTGCTCGGTGTCGGCGACGTAGCCGGTGATCCGCGCACCCTCGCCCTGGTTGGTCCACAGGTTCTTGGGACGGCGGGACTCGTTGCGCTCGATGACCGCGTTGGCGGCGCTGAGGATGGTCTGGGTGGAGCGGTAGTTCTGCTCCAGGAGGATCGTCGTGGCGTCCGGGTAGTCCTCCTCGAACTGGAGGATGTTGCGGATGGTGGCGCCGCGGAAGGCGTAGATCGACTGGTCGGCGTCGCCCACCACGCACAGCTCGGCGGGCGGGACCTCGGCCTCGGGCGGTACGTCGACGGGGTGCTCGGTGGTGCCGACCAGCTCGCGGACCAGGGAGTACTGGGCGTGGTTGGTGTCCTGGTACTCGTCGACCAGGACGTGCCGGAAGCGGCGGCGGTAGTGCTCGGCGACGTCCGGGAAGGCGCGGAGCAGGTTGACCGTCGTCATGATCAGGTCGTCGAAGTCGAGGGCGTTGGCCTCGCGCAGCCGCGACTGGTAGAGCGCGTACGCCTGGGCGAGCGTCTTCTCGAAGCCGTCGTTCGCCTGGGCGGCGAAGTCCTCCTCGTCGATCAGCTCGTTCTTCAGGTTCGAGATCTTGGCGCTGAAGGACTTCGGCGGGAACTTCTTCGGGTCGAGATCGAGGTCCCGGCAGACCAGGGCCATCAGGCGCTTGGAGTCGGCGGCGTCGTAGATCGAGAACGACGACGTGAAACCGAGCCTCTTCGACTCCCGGCGCAGGATGCGGACGCAGGCGCTGTGGAAGGTCATCACCCACATCGCGTTCGCGCGCGGGCCGACGAGCTGCTCGACGCGCTCCTTCATCTCGCCGGCGGCCTTGTTGGTGAAGGTGATCGCGAGGATCTGGCCGGGGTGGACGCTCCGCTCGGCCAGCAGGTGGGCGATGCGGTGGGTGAGGACGCGGGTCTTGCCGGACCCGGCGCCGGCCACGATGAGCAGTGGGGTGCCGGAGTGGACGACGGCGGCGCGCTGGTTCTCGTTCAGTCCCTCCAGGAGCGCGGCCGGGTCCAGGGCGGGGCGCGGGGCGCCGTCCCGGTAGTGGGTGTCGCGGTCCGGAGGCGTGTCGAACTTCCCGGCGAACAGATCGTGCGGCACCGCTTCCGGTGCGTGATCGTCCTCGGGCGGGGGCGGGGGCTCCTCCTCGTGACCGCGGGGGGTCTGGAGGCTCGCCAGGAAGCTGTCGTCAAAGAGGCTGCTCATCGCTCTCCGAGTCTAGGGCGCCCCACCGACAACCCGGCGCCACCCCGGAAAACGGCCGGTATCCCGGCTTCGGGCACGCCCTGCTGCGGGTCCTCGCACCAAGAGTGACGCCCGCACCGGAGGTCACGAAAATGTATCGGGCATATCACCCACCAACCTTCACAGCGGCCTCACGAGTTGGCTACGGTGCGGGCAGGCCGCACGGCCCCCTCCGGCGAACGTCGCCGGGCCGCGCGGCCTCCGCCGAGTCCGGCGTGCCCGCACGGCGCCCGGAGCCGGGGACCCAACCGAGCACCTTGGGGTGAATCGGCCGAACGCCCCCGACGGGGCGGACCCGCCGTAGGGCAACCCTTCCGAACCACCGCCCGAACCCGACAGCTAACCCGGTAGGCGGACGGTTGGAAGGAGTCGCCTCCTTGGCGTCGCACCGCAAGTCGCGTCCCACGGGTACGCGCGTCGCAGGCATACGGACCCCGGCCCTCGCCACGGCGGCCATCACCTCGGTGGCCCTGCTGTCCCAGACGGCCACCGCCGCCCCGTCGGACGACGGCAGGCCGAGCCTCGAAGAGGTCGAGAAGAAGGTCGACGACCTGTACCGCCAGGCGGGGTCGGCGACCGAGAAGTACAACGCGGCCAAGGAGAAGACGTCCAAGCAGCGCAAGCGCGTGGACACCCTCCTCGACGACGTCGCGAAGCGCACCCAGCGGCTCAACGAGGCGCGCGAGGAGCTGGGGTCCTTCGCCGCCGCCCAGTACCGCACGGGCTCCGCGATCCCGGAGACCGCGACCTTCCTGCTCGCGGACTCGCCGCAGGACTACGTCGACCGCGACCACCTGCTGGGCAGGCTCACCGACCGCCAGAAGGACGCGGTCGACGACTACGTCACCCAGCAGTCCGAGACGATGCAGAAGCGCCGCGAGGCCACCGAGAGCCTCGCGACGCTCACCGAGTCGCAGAACGACCTGCAGACGGCCAAGGCCACCGTCCAGCGGAAGCTCTCCACCGCGCGCGAGCTGCTGTCGGAGCTGACCGCCGAGGAGAAGGCCCGGCTCGCCGCGATCGAGAGGAAGAAGCAGGAGGAGGCCGCCCGCAAGGCCGCGGAGCTCGCGAGAGAGCAGGCCGAGGAGCGGGAACGGCAGGAACGGGCCGCCCAGCGGGAAAGCGGCACCGCCTCCGGTTCGTCGGGCTCCTCCGCCTCCGGCTCCTCCGGCTCGTCGGGGTCCTCCGGCGGCACCGGTACGTCGGATGCCACCCCGCCTGACGCCTCGTACGGCACCAAGGCCGAGAAGGCACTCGCCTTCGCCCGCGCCCAGATCGGCAAGCCGTACGTGTGGGGCGCCGCGGGCCCCGGCTCCTACGACTGCTCGGGCCTCACCCAGGCCGCCTGGAAGGCCGCGGACGTGACGCTGCCGCGTACCACCTACGACCAGGTGAACGCCGGCACGACCGTCCCGGTCTCCCAGGCGCAACCCGGCGACCTGGTCTTCTTCTACGACAACCTCGGCCACGTCGGCCTCTACATCGGCAACGGCATGATGATCCACGCCCCGAAGCCGGGCGCGTACGTCCGTGAGGAGTCGATCTTCTACGACGGCGAGTCGTCGGTCCACAGCGTGGTGCGCCCGGCCTGAGCCGCACGGCTCTCTAGCATCGGGCGCATGTCATCGGGCACCACCCCCCACCCTCTGCGCGCCTGGTGGGCGCAGCGTCCGCCGGCGGCCGGGGCCGCGGTGATGGCGACCGGCATCCTGTCGATCGGCCTGCACCTGACGGGCCACCAGCTCCTGTCCCGCGTCACCCTGGTCCTGGCCTGCGCGGCCTGGCTGACCCTGGCGGCGAACTTCGGCCACCTGCTGCTGGTCGAGCGCACGCGGTGGGTGACGCGGGCGGGGACGCCGGGCGCGCTCACCGCCGTCGCCGCGACGACCGTGCTCGGCACCCGCCTCTCCCTGCTCGGTTGGCCCGTCCCGGCGGCGGCCCTGCTGGTGCTGGCGGTACTGCTGTGGCCGGTTCTGCTGCTGGTGGTCGTACGGCGCCGGGGGCGCCGGATGCCGGGGGCGGTGTTCCTGGGCTGCGTGGCCACGGAGGGGCTCGCCGTGCTCGGCGCCACGCTCGCCGCCGCCACCTCGGCGCCCTGGCTGGCGTACGCGTCCCTGGTGCCGTTCTGGCTGGGGATCGTGCTGTACCTGATCGCGCTGTTCCGCTTCGACCTGCGGCAGGTGGCCCGGGGGAACGGGGACCACTGGCTGGCGGGCGGCGCGCTCGCCATCTCCGCGCTCGCCGGTGCCCAGCTGCTCGCGGCGGCCGGGACCGGCATGTACATGTGGAACGAGGACGACAGCGCCGTCCTGCACGACCTGACCGTCTTCCTGCTGGCCCTGGACCTGGCCTGGTACGCCGTGCTCCTCGCCGCCGAGATCGCCTGGCCCCGGGTCCGCTACGACGTGCGCCGCTGGTCGACCGCCTTTCCCCTCGGCATGACGGCGGCGGCGACCCTGTCCGTCGCCGCCGCCGTCGACGTCCCGTGGCTGGACGCCCCCGGTCGGGTGCTGCTGTGGATCGCGGTGGCCGCGTGGCTGGCGGTCGGGGCCGGGGCGGTCGTCCAGGCCCGGGCGGGGCTGCGGCCGGCGGGCGCGGACGGCGGGGAACTCAGGTCCACAGCACCGCGATGAAGACGTTCACGACGGTCAGCAGGCCCACCAGGCCGAACAGCGGTTTCTCCACCTTCTGGTCGTCGCGCTTCACGTAGACCAGGCCGAGGATCACGATCAGCACGGCGAGCTTCACGCCGATCTTGATGTTGTCGACGGAGTGGTCCTGGGCCTGGTGGAGACCGACCAGGGCCACTCCGGTCACCAGCATCGTCAGCGCCCCGTGCAGCATCGCCGGGATGAAGCGGGCCGTGCCCCGGCCCATCGCCTTCATCTGGGTCAGGAAGCCTCCGAGGAGCGCCGCGATACCGATGATGTGGAGACCGACGAAGAGGTGGATGAGTACGTCCATGAGGCCGGAGCCTAGCTACGGGCCCGGACACCCGCCGACACCGGACCGGCGGATGCGGGACGGGGCGGGGCCGTCCTCGCCGCACAGGCGCGCCGCATAACACCTCAGGCGCCTCCCCCGCCCCTGGAACGGCGTATCGGTCATCACTCTGCGTGAAGCAGACGGCCATGCGGGGGTTCCGCGGTCACGTAAGGCCATCGACTGGTCCGGTACCGACAGTTCCGCGCAACTCGGCGCCGTCGCTGCGCGCGCCCGCCTACCGTCCTCCCCGAGTGACCGGAACCGGCCGGCACGAGCGGATGACGAGTGCGGAAGGACGTGGGCTCCAGTGGCAGCGCACCGCAGGCCACGGCAGCAGCGCCCGGCGGGCGGCGGGGCGGCCCGCACGGCCGCCACGATCGCCCTGGCGGGCGCGGCCACCGCGACGGGCCTGGGCGGCGGGACCGGGCACGCCGATCCGCAGCCGGCACCGGCGCAGGTCAAGGCCAGGGTGGACGAGCTGTACCGGCAGGCGGAGGTCGCCACCGAGAAGTACAACGGCGTGCAGGAGAGGGCCGACGCCGCCGAGCGGCGCCTGGAGGATCTGCGGGACGAGGTCGCCCGCAAGGAGGACCGGCTGAACTCGGCGCGTGAGGCGCTGGGTTCGGTAGCCGCGGCCCAGTACCGCAGCGGCGGCCTCGACCCGGGTCTGCAACTCGCGCTCTCCGCCGACCCCGACCGGTATCTCGACGGCGCCGCCTTCGTCGCACGGGCGGGCAGCCGGCAGTCGGCCACCGTGGCCCTGGTGCGCGAGGAGCTGCGGGACGTGGAGCAGTTGCGCGCCGCCGCACGCGTCGAGGTGACCTCGCTGACGTCGCGGAGGGCCGAGCTGAAGCGTCACCGCGCGACCGTCACCGGCAAGCTGGAGGCGGCCCGCCGCCTGCTGTCCGGGCTGACGGCCGCGGAACGCGCCCGCCTCGGCCACGGCGCGGACGAGCGCGTCTCCCGCTCCCCGGCAGACCCCCGGACCGGCCTCTCCGCGGCGGCCCGGGCGCCCGGTTCCCGTGCCGCCGCGGCCGTCGCCTACGCCCACCAGAAGCTCGGCAGCCCTTACGTCTGGGGCGCCACCGGCCCCGACGCCTTCGACTGCTCGGGTCTCGTCCAGGCCGCCTACCGCGCCGCCGGTGTCTCCCTGCCCCGCACGAGCTACGCCCAGATCGACGCGGGCCGCCGCGTCGCACGCTCCGAACTGCTCCCCGGCGACCTGGTCTTCTTCTACTCCGGCATCAGTCACGTCGGTATCTACGTCGGCAACGGCCGGATGATCCACGCCCCGAACCCCTCGGCGCCGGTCCGCCTCGCCCCCGTCGACCAGATGCCGTTCGCGGGGGCGACGCGGGTGGTGTGACGCGCCGGGCCGGTGGTCAGACCAGCCGTCGCGCCGTCGCCCACCGGGTCAGCTCGTGGCGGTTGGACAGCTGGAGCTTGCGGAGCACCGCCGACACGTGGGACTCGACCGTCTTCACCGAGATGTACAGCTGCTTGGCGATCTCCTTGTACGCGTAACCGCGGGCGATCAGGCGCAGCACCTCCCGCTCGCGCTGGGTGAGGCGGTCCATGTCCTCGTCCACCGGCGGGGCGTCGGTCGAGGCGAACGCGTCGAGGACGAACCCGGCCAGCCTCGGGGAGAAGACGGCGTCGCCCTCCTGGACGCGGAAGACGGAGTCGACCAGGTCCGTACCGGTGATCGTCTTGGTCACGTACCCCCTCGCGCCGCCCCGGATCACGCCGATCACGTCCTCCGCCGCGTCCGAGACGGACAGCGCGAGGAAGCGGACGGGCTGCTCGGCGTCGCTCATCAGCGGAGCGCAGCGGCGCAGCACTTCGACCCCGCCGCCGCCCGGCAGGTGCACGTCGAGGAGCACCACTTCCGGCCGCGTCGCGGTGATGACGGTGACGGCCTGGTCGACGTCGGCTGCCTCGCCGACGACCTCGACCCCCGTCTGCGCGGTCTGGCCGATCTCGGCCTGGACGCCGGTGCGGAACATGCGGTGGTCGTCGACGAGCACCACGCGCACGTGGCGCTCCCCCGTGCCGCCGTTCGCCGGCTGTGCGGACTCGTCCGCCCCGCCCGCTCCCGCCGTTCCGTTCCCCTCGGTCGGGTCGCTCATGACGTCTTCTCCGCCCTCTCCATCTCCAGCTCGACCTCCGTGCCGCCGTCCGGCACCGCGCGCAGCCGCGCCGTACCCCCGTTGCGCTCCATACGGCCGATGATCGATTCTCTGACGCCCATCCGGTCGGCGGGTATCGAGTCGAGGTCGAAGCCGGGGCCCCGGTCCCGGACGGACACGAAGACCGTCCTGCCCTCGACTTCGGCGAAGACCTGTACGGCGCCGCCCTCGCCACCGTACTTGGCGGCGTTCACCATCGCCTCGCGTGCGGCCTGCACCTGTGCGGAGATCCTCTCGTCGAGCGGGCAGTCGCCGACGACCACGACCTCGATGGGGACGCCGTGCTTGTCCTCCACCTCCGCGGCGTTGCGCCGGACGGCCTCGGCGAGGGTGGTGGGCTCATCGTCCTCGTCCTTGCCGTTGCCCTCCGGTTTGTAGAGCCAGGCGCGCAGGTCGCGCTCCTGGGCCCGGGCCAGCCGACGCACCTCGCCCGGGCTGTCCGCGTTGCGCTGGATCAGGGTCAGGGTGTGCAGCACCGAGTCGTGGACGTGGGCGGCGACCTCGGCGCGCTCCTGCGCCCGGATGCGCATCAACCGCTCCTCGGAGAGGTCCTGCGTCATCCGCACCAGGTAGGGGCCGGCGAGGAGCGTGATGCCGACGAGGACGGCGAGGGCCGCCTGGAGAACGGAGCCGAGGTGCGCGGCCGACCCCTGCAGGACGAAGATGCCCGTGACACCGGCCGTCACCAGCAGGACCCCGGCCACGGAGCGCAGCAGGGTCACGGTGCGCCGGTGACGGCCCACCTCGGCCCAGCGGGCCCGGCGCGCGTTGTCCGCCTGGCGCCACACCAGGGCGACGCCCGCGCCGACGAGTACGGTCGGCCAGAGGTAGGCCTTGGCTCCGCCGCCGAGGTCGACGTTGCCCACGAAGACCAGGGCCACGACGACCATGAGGAGCAGGGCGACGATCTGGCCCCGGTCCGGCTTGCGGGCGACCAGTCTTCGGCGCCCGTCCGGCGAGGTCCCGGCCGTGACGAGTGACGGCGGCCTCTGGGCGTCGACGCCGCCGATGCCCAGGGGCACGAAGAACCAGAAGGCCGCGTACAGCAGCGCGCCGAGGCCGTCGGCCATGAACAGGCCCACGAAGGCGAACCGCACCCAGATGACGGGCAGTCCGAGGTGCCCGGCGAGCCCCCGCGCCACGCCACCGAGCCAGCGTCCGTCGCCGCTGCGGTAGAGCTTGCGCGGCGGCCGCGGTTCGGCGAGTGGTGCTGCTGCGGCTTCCGGCATGCCACCGATGTTCACACGGCCGCGGGAGCACGGGCATCAGGGTCGGTCCCCGAGACTCCCCTGATCTTCGGTCCGGGGCTGTCTCGAACGCTCCCCCGGCACGGAGTCAGGGCCGATATCAGGGTCCGACCAGGGTCGAACCGGCTGCCGTCACGGCGTCGCGCCCGTCACCATGGACTCATGACAGATCACGAGCACGCCGCGACGGGTCCGGGACCCGGCCCCGGCCCGCGCCCCCCGCTGGGCGCCGGGCCGCAGGCCGCCGCGACCGCCGCGGATGCCGCGGATGCGGCCACCGACGCCGGTGCCGCGGGCGCACCCGGCGGCGCCGGCGGCTCCGGTGTCCCCGAGCCGCCGCACAGGTTCCGGCGCGACCGGCGGCACAAGACGTTCGCCGGGGTGTGCGCCGGTCTCGGGCGTCAGTGCGACTTGGACCCGGTGATCTTCCGCATCACGCTCGCGGTGCTCTCCGCCACCGGCGGCATCGGCCTCATCTTCTACGGCTTCGCCTGGCTCTTCGTCCCCTACGACGACGAGGACGAGAACGAGGTGCACAAGCTGCTGACCGGCCGGGTCGACGGCCAGGCACTGGCCGCCGTGCTGTTCGCCCTGGTCGGCTGCGGGGTCTTCCTGACCATGCTGAACAACGGCGGGGTGCTGACCTTCGCCGTCGTCCTCTCTCTGGTCCTCGCGGGCGCCGGGTACTGGTCGCGGCATCGCAAGGCGCCCGACCCCGACCCGCTCTCCGCCCAGGCCGTGGCCGACGCCCCACCGGAGGCCCAGGCGCCCCCGATCATGTTCACGTGGCCCTCCTGGTGGCGCGAACCCATAGTCAAGGACGGCACCCGTGTCGGTGGGACGGGGTACCTGTGGGGCCCGCCGGACTCCGAGGACCGGGACGTCGCGGCGGCCGTCAACATCGGCCGAGGAGTCCCGGTCGGGGGCCGCGGAGTCCCGGACTGCGGCCGCGCGACCGCGAGCGACCGGGGTGCGCGGTCCCCCCAGCCGCGCGTCTCTCATGGAATCGGCGGTTGGATCTTCCTCCTCGCCATGGCCGCGGGGTTCCTCGGCACCCGGCTGACCTGGGACGACCACCCGCTCGGCGCCAGTCTTCAGACGGGCCTGGCCTGCGCGCTCGCCGTCTTCGGTATCGGTATCGCGGTCAGCTCCTTCCTGGGGCGCACCGGCGCCGGTTCGATCTTCCTGGCGATCGTCACGGCCGTCCTGCTGGCCGGGGCGGCCACCGTCCCCGAGGACGTCGGCACCGACTGGACCCGGCCCAGCTGGGAGCCCACCACGACGGCCGGCGTCCGCGAGCAGTACGACATCGGTACCGGCAGCGGCACCCTCGACCTGTCCCGGCTGGATCTGGCCGAGGGGCAGACGGTCACCACCCGGGCCGACGTGGACCTGGGCCGAATACGGGTCGTCGTGCCCCAGGACGTGACCGTGCGGCTGAGCGTCGAGGTGGGCGTGGGCGACATCCAGCTGCCCGGCGACGACAAGAAGGACGTGGACGTGGCACCGGGCAAGCACAAGGAGGTCACCCTCCCTCCCGCCACGGGCGGCAAGGACACCGGCACGCTCGACCTGGACCTCCGGGTCGGCGTCGGACAGGCGGAGGTTTCCCGTGCTGCTTCATAGGTTCCAGCCCGGACGACTGGTCGCCGGTGTCTTCCTGGCCCTGGCCGGCGTCGTCTACGCCGGCGATGCGGGCGGCCTCTGGGAGACCCCGTGGTTCGCGATGATCCCCCTCGTCGTGGGCGGCCTCTGCATCGCCGGAGCGGTCGGGGTCATGGCCCGGTCCCTGCACCGGCGCCGCGGAGCGCTCCACGCTGACGCCGACGAGCCCCGGGCGGACTTCCCGGCCGACGGAGCTCGCGGCTCGGGGGGCGGTCCCCGTGGCGGGTGACTCCTGCCCCGTAAACGGCCGCCCGTGACTCGCGCCCCGAGGTTCACCGCGCGTGCCCCGGGACTCCGGCCCCCGTGGATCGCCACTGGCGGCCGTGCCGCTGTGCCGGTGTTCCTGGCTTAGTAGGCCCTGCTGCGGCGCCGGTTCCTGATCAGGGCGTCCAGTGACCAGAGGGGTGCGCCGGCCAGCACGAGAGGCACCCAGCAGAACATGTACGGGAGGTCGTTGCCGTAGTAGTACGGGGCGGAGGCCCAGCTGACGGTCAGCCACAGGCTGAGCGAGATCAGCGCGCCGCCGAGCGCCGCCAGACGGGTCAGCAGGCCGAGCAGGGCGCCGATGCCGACGGCCAGTTCCCCCAGGGCGATGGCGTAGCCGAAACCGACGGGGCTCTCCAGGGCCAGGTCGACCAGGGAGGGGATGGCCGAGGAGTCGCGGACGGCACGCATCATGTCGCCGACGGAGCCGGCCCCCGCGTCCTGCATGAAGGCGCTGTCGGTGAGCTTGTCGAGGCCCGCGTAGATGAAGGTGATGCCGAGAAAGATCCTCAGGGGCAGCAGGGCATACCGGGTGGCGTGGTCGCGCCAGTCCCCGCCACCACCCGGATGTGCGCCGTACGCGTCCGTCCGCCTGCCGTGAGTCATCCCTGCCAGCCGCCTCTCGCCCGCGCGCCGAGCCCCGTCACAGTCCATACGTACGACGCGGGAGCCCAGCTCAATCCTTGTGCGGCCGGATTCTTCCTGTCGGTTTCGACAGGCTGCCGCGTCGGTGCCCGCCCCGTCCCGCCTCGTCCCGACAAGTCGCCGCTCGGCCGGGCATCCGGGCATCCGGGCATCCGGGCATCCGGGCATCCGAGACGATCGAGCAGCCGGTGCGGCGGGGCACCCGGTACGGCCGGTGCGGCGGGGCACCCGGTACGGCCGGTGCGGCGGGGCACCCGGTGCGACGGGTGCGGCCGGTGCGTTCAGTCCGTCACGTCGATCGCGTACCGGTTGGTCTCCACGCCCGCGCTGGTGACCACCTGGACGTCGACCCGGCCCGGCTCCACGTCCGCGGGGACCGGGACGGTCAGCAGGTCGTCCGTGGGGTTGCTGAAGCCGCCGGTGACGGGGACGAGGGGAACGTGGACGTTGACCGCGCCGATGCGGACCACCATGCGGGACAGCCGGTCCGCGCGCTGGGCGCCCGGTGGCACGAAGCCGGCGCCGCGGATCTCGATGTCGTCGCCGGTGCGGATGGGCGCATCCAGGTCACCGGCCTCCCGTGCCCGCACCACGGAGAGGATCACGGGGCGACCGCCCTCCGCGTACTTGCCGGCCACGTAGGTCGCCGCCGACACCAGCACCACGACCGCGAGCCCCCACGGCAGATCGGGCAGGTGTTCCGGGCGCCGGGCCAGCCGTACGGCCGCGAAGACGAGGGCGACGGCACTGATCACCACGTACTGGATGTCGGCGAAGGCCCCGCGCCCCGCATCGTCCGTCAGCAGGTCGGCCGCGCGCGGCCGGTCCGCCCGCACCTTCTGCAGCCGCTGCCCCAGCACCCGCAGCCCGACCACCCGGCGGACCAGGACCGCGATCCCGCACACCACCGCGAGCACCGTCACCGCGCCGGCGCCGCGGGCGAGTTCCAGCCCGGAGAGCAGCGTGTCCCGCCGATCACCGTCCGAGGCCGCGGCCAGCTGTCCGGCCAGGACGAGCACCGCGTAGGCGACGAACAGCACCCAGGCGGCGGCCACGGCCCGGGACGTGGACAGGCGGTTGTCCTCCCCGATGACCGGGGCCAGCGCCCCGCCCCGCGCCCGGTGGAACCACGACGCCGCCGTCAGCGCGCCCGCCAGGACCAGCGCCGCCGCGAGCCCGGCGGTGCGCGCCGCCGTCCAGCCGGCACCGATCGCGGTGAGCGCCTGGACGAGGAGGAGCAGCACGACCGCAGCCCACACGAAGGCCGCCGTGCGGCGCCCGAGGCCCGCGAGCCACGCCTCGCCCTCGGCACGCCCTCGTTCGGCGACGACCTCCGCGGACTGGGTCAACTCCTCCGAGACCCACTGCCGGGAGGCGGACGCCGAGTGGGCCACGGCGGCCGGCAGCCCTCGCCCGGCCGCGAACTCGTCCCGCCGCAGCAGGAACGCGGCGACCGCCCGGCGATGCCCCTCACGGGCTCCGTGCGGGCAGTCCCCGCAGGTGCAGCCGCCGCCGTGCGCCGCCTCGTACCCGCCCTTGACCGGGCCGCTCCCGTGTCTCGCCTCCTGCACCGCCACGCCCGACGCCCGCCTTCCCGAGAACTCTGCGAAAACCCCAGCACCCACGTCCGCGGCGACACCGCCGCTCGCCCGCGACGGCCCCCGCAAGTCCCGTGGGACGACAGCGAATTGTGCCGCACGCGGCCCCCCGTGCGCCCGGCACCCCCGGCCCGCCCGGCTCGGCGCGAGTGACATGCGGACCGCCGTGTTGACCCGGCTGCGGGAATCCCGTCACGGCCGGGATCAGCTCCGTGTCCGCTCCCGCCGCCGCGTCCACCGAGTCGCCGGCCGTCAGCAGCCCGTGGTCGCGCGGCACGAGTGCCTTGCCGGAGCCGAGCACCTCGGCGATGCGCCGCCCCTCCTCGCGTCGACGGCGACACCGGTTTCGCGGTGGGCACCGGCGGGGGCGGAGTGGCCCCGGCCGTCCCGTGCATGTGTCCTCTGCCCTTCAGTCGTCCTTCGGTCGTCCTTCGGTGCTGGGCGCGGCACTGGCATCGCCTACGGGCCGGGAGTCACCGGCGGTGAGACCGGGAGGACAGATGCGGGCGCGATACTCGACACAGGATGTCGGGATTCGAGTCCACACTCGCCGTATGACAACGAGCACCACCGCGAACTGGGCGGACTTCGCCACGGCCGAACCCGCACTGGCGGCCACCGTCGAGGCACGCTTCGGCGCGTACACCCACCACACCCTCGCCACCCTGCGCAAGGACGGCTCGCCGCGCACCACCGGTCTGGAGGTGCGCTTCCTCGGCGGTGAGCTGTGGCTCGGCATGATGCCGGGCTCGGTCAAGGCGCTCGACCTGCGCCGCGACCCGCGGTTCGCGTTGCAGGCGAACCCGGGGGACGGCACCGGCATGGGCGGCGGGGACGTACGCGTCGGCGGACGCGCCGTCGAGGTGGAGGACGCCGGGACGAGGGCCCGTTACGTGGAAGAGGTGGAACCGCCGGAGCCGTTCCACCTCTTCCGTACCGAGCTGACGGAGGTCGTGCGCACCTGCGTCGAGGACGACGCGTTCCTGGTCGTCCAGGTCTGGCACCCCGGGCAGCCCCTGCGCACGGTCAGGCGCGCATAGGGCGGGGGGTCACTCCCACTCGATCGTGCCCGGCGGCTTCGACGTCACGTCGAGGACGACCCGGTTGACGTCCTTGACCTCGTTGGTGATCCGGGTCGAGATCCTGGAGAGCACGTCGTACGGCAGCCGCGACCAGTCGGCCGTCATCGCGTCCTCGGAGGAGACGGGCCGCAGCACGATCGGGTGGCCGTAGGTGCGGCCGTCGCCCTGGACGCCGACGGAGCGGACGTCCGCGAGCAGCACCACGGGGCACTGCCAGATGTCCCGGTCGAGGCCGGCCGCGGTCAGCTCCTCGCGGGCGATGGCGTCGGCCGCGCGGAGCAGGTCGAGCCGCTCCCTCGTGACCTCGCCGACGATGCGGATGCCGAGACCCGGGCCCGGGAAGGGCTGGCGCTGGACGATCTCGTCCGGCAGACCCAGCTCCTGGCCGACCATCCGGACCTCGTCCTTGAACAGCTTGCGCAGCGGCTCGACGAGCTGGAACTCGAGATCCTCGGGGAGCCCGCCCACGTTGTGGTGGGACTTGATGTTCGCCGCGCCGGTGCCGCCGCCGGACTCGACGACGTCCGGGTAGAGGGTGCCCTGGACGAGGAACTCCACGGCGGGGCCCTCGTCGGCGATGATCTCGGCCTGGGCCTGCTCGAAGACGCGGATGAACTCGCGGCCGATGATCTTCCGCTTCTCCTCCGGGTCGGAGACCCCGGCGAGCGCCTTGAGGAACCGCTCCTCGGCGTCGACGACCTTCAGGTTGACCCCGGTGGAGGCGACGAAGTCCTTCTCGACCTGCTCGGTCTCGCCCTGGCGCATCAGGCCGTGGTCGACGTAGACACAGGTCAGCTGCGAGCCGACGGCCTTCTGGACGAGGGCGGCGGCGACGGCGGAGTCCACGCCGCCGGACAGGCCGCAGATGGCGCGCTTGTCGCCGACCTGCTCGCGGATGGCCGCGACCTGCTCCTCGATGACGTTCCCGGTGGTCCAGTCCGGGCGCAGACCCGCGCCCCGGTACAGGAAGTGCTCCAGCACCTGCTGCCCGTGCGTGGAGTGCATCACCTCGGGGTGGTACTGGACGCCGTAGAGCTTCTTCTCGTCGTTCTCGAAGGCGGCGACCGGGACGACGCTCGTGGAGCCGGTGACGGCGAAGCCCTCGGGGGCGGCGGAGCAGGCGTCGCCGTGCGACATCCACACGGCCTGCTCGGCGGGGGTGCCCTCGAAGAGGGTGGAGGACGGCTTGGAGACCGACAGGTCGGTACGGCCGTACTCGCGGGCGCCGGAGTTGTCGACGGTGCCGCCGAGGGTCTGCGCCATCAGCTGGAAGCCGTAGCACATGCCGAAGACGGGGACACCCGCCTCGAACAGGGAGCGGTCGAGGGTGGGGGCATCGGGCTCGTACACCGACGAGGGACCGCCGGAGAGGATGATGGCCGCCGGGTTCTTGGCGAGCATCTCCTCGACCGGCATGGAGCTCGGCACGATCTCGCTGTAGACCCGCGCCTCGCGGACACGACGGGCGATGAGCTGGGCGTACTGCGCGCCGAAGTCGACGACCAGGACGGTGTCGGGGGCGGCGGCAGCGGGAGTCGCTGATGACACGGGGTGCCTTCCGGCGGTCGGGCTGGGGGTCTTGTACTCCCGATTCTACCGAGACGGGCAGGCACCCCGTCCCGCCCGCCCACCGCACTGGACACACAGCCCGCCACCACCCCCAGCCACCGCACTGGACACACACCCGGTCCCCACCCAGCCACCACACTGGACGCACAGCCCGCCCCACCCGGCCACCGCGGAGGCCGGTGGCCCGCATGTCCCAGCCACCACAGCGAGCCCAGCCACCACGCGAGCCCAGCCACCACGCGGGCCCAGCCACCACAGCGGACCCGTGTGCCCACCCCGCCCCCGGTGCCCAAGTCGCTGCACCCCGCGTCTCACCATGCGAACAGGCTTGGACGCCGTCCGTCGCGGGGGCATACTGGGCCCATGCTCACGCACCAGACCTTCCTCTTTACCTATGGCAACCGGCCCACCGGCTGCCATGGTCGTGCTGCTTGAGCATCTGACAAGCGACTTCCCAGGCGCCCCGGGCCGACAAGGTCCGGGGCGTCTGGCGTTCGCGGACCGCGTCGGCCGGGGCACCTCCCTTCGGCGAGGAGTTCCCGACATGACCGTCACCGCAGCAGACAACACCGGCGCCCGCACCACCGAGGCCGCCGGCGTGATCACCGGCGCACGGGAGCGCATCGACGCGCTCGACGACCGGATCATCGGACTGATCCAGGAACGGATGGCCGTGTCCGCCGTCATCCAGGAGGCGCGGATCACCTCCGGCGGCCGGCGCGTGAACCTCTCCCGCGAGATGGAGGTTCTCGACCACTACCGGCAGGCGCTGGGCAGGCCGGGCACGGCGCTGGCGATGACGATGCTGGAGCTGTGCCGCGGACGCGTCTGAGGGGCCCGCACGTCCGGGTGTCGCCTCCGGGTACGAATCCGAACTCACCCGTACGGCGCGTGACCGGGACGGCGGCGGCTTCGTTGGTCCCGGTGTCCGTGTCAGCCAGGGGCGGGCCCGAAAGAACCACGCGTGGCTCGCTGGAGCGATGAGACGCACGGATGGTGCCGTGCGTCGTGGGACCTCGCTCCAGGAAAGTGACCGGACGGCAGGGGACAGCAGCCCGGTCACCCAGAGAACGGCCGGCTCCGGGGACGCCCGGAGCCGGCCGCCGGAAAGGGTCCGAACCAGGACCGAACGGTTGCCGAGGCCCTCTCCGCCGGCGGAACGCGCTCCGGCGGGACAGCGGCCCAGTCCCCGCGCGACCCACTCGACCGCATGGCCAATCGAGGCAAGCGGCGCAGCCCCCCGGCGCCGCTCCCCGGGCACCGGCGCAGCCCTGACGCCGGTGCTGACCGAGGAAGGGCCCCGCGGCACCAGCCCGCGGGGCCCTTCGCCATGCCCTCGGCCCGCTCGGGTGACGCAGGACACATAAAGGTTCTGTGAGGTCAGGACAACCATTCACAGCCTGCACAGATCCAACAGGTCGAACCAACCGAACCAACCGAACCAACCGAACCATTTGAACCAAGGGCCACTCCCGCGCGCCCCACACGCGGAGGCCTCCCGACCCTCCGTGCCGCACGTGCGGCACGCCGGACCACCCGAGGTCTTCATGAAGCTTCGCCGCGCCATGGCAGCCGTGGCCGCCACCGCAGTGATAGCGCCGGCGGCGCTGCTCGCGGCGCCGGCCGCCTACGCGACCGGTGACACGCCGTCGTCCCCGCCGCCGAGCAGTTCCGAGAGCACACCCGCGACCGGCGACCCGTCCCCGAGCCAGTCCACCGACGAGACCGCCCCCACGCCTGGCGACTCGCCGAGCGACTCGCCGACCGATTCTCCGAGCGACTCCCCGAGCAGCTCTCCGAGCGCCTCGGCCCCCGAGTCCACGGCGCCCGGCACCTCGACGCCGCCCGCCTCGCCGTCGCCGAGCACCTCCGCGCCCGAGGAGACGGAGACTCCCGACCCCGAGCCGTCCGTGTGCGAGGACACCAAGGTCGGCGTCGACATCACCGGCCTGCCCGGCAGCATCGCGGCGGGCAGCGGCTGGCACGAGTTCTCGCTGAACGTGGCCAACAACTCGGGCTCCACGCTCCAGAACCTGGAGTACCTGGCCGGCGCCTCCGCCGACGTGAACGGCGAGGAGCTGTTCGAGAGCAAGAAGGTCGGCCTCCAGGCGTGGAACCCGGAGGACGAGCTCTGGGAGGACCTCAACGAGTTCGGCTACGCGGTCGGCTACATCGGTTACACCGAGGAGCTGGCGCCCGACTACGAGGTCGACATCCCGCTGCGGATCAACGTGCGGGCCGACGCCCCGGTCGGCGCCGGCTTCACGCTCGGCGCGACGATCTACGGGGACGCGGACGGCGAGTGCACCGGCTTCGGTGACGTCGCCTACAAGTTCCGGATCGTGGCCGCCGGTACGGCCACGGAGGGCACCGAGCCGCAGGAAGGCGGCAAGGCGCCGGTCGCCGCCGAGAAGCCGGCCGCCGACACGCCCGCGGTCACCGGCAGCCTCGCCGAGACCGGTTCCAGCTCCGCGCTGCCGATGATCGGCCTCGCCGGTGGACTCGCCCTCGCCGTCGGTGGCGGGGCGGTGTTCGCGGTGCGCCGCCGCAAGGCCGGTACCGAGGCGTAAGCACCGGTAGGGCTCACAAGACGGGAAGGACCTGCGCGCGGAGGGGGGCGCAGGTCCTTTCGTACGTCCGCCCCGCCGATCTCCCGCCCCGCCCCCGCCCCGCCCCTGCTTCTCCTCCCGCTCCCGCCCCCGCTCCCGCTTTCACTTCTCCTCCTGCTTCTCCCGCTCCCGCCCCCACTACTTCTTCGCCGGGACCGCCGGTATGCCCAGGAACGGAAGCCGCAGCGCGCCGAAGGCGTCCGCCGGGACCGCCGGGGAGGCCGGCTCGACGGGCTTCAGGCGCTCGTACCCCGCGCCCTGTGCCGGACGCGGGTCGCTCTCGCCCTTGTTCGGCCAGTACGACATCGCCCGCTCGGCCTGTGCCGTGATGGTCAGGGACGGGTTGACGCCCAGGTTCGCGGAGACCGCGGCGCCGTCGACGACCGAGATGCCGGGGTGGCCGTAGAGCCGGTGGTACGGGTCGATGACGCCGGTCTCGCGGGAGGCGCCGATCGGGCAGCCGCCCAGGAAGTGGGCGGTGAGGGGGGTGCCCATCAATTCGCCGACGTTGGAACCGGCGAAGCCGTTGATCTCGGCGGCGAGCGCCGAGGCGCCTTCCGTGGCCGCCTTGATCTGCTTCGGGTTGGGCGAGCCGTGGCCCTGGCCGGCGGTGAGCAGGCCCTTGCCGACCCCCGTCGGTTTCAGGCGCGTGGTCAGGGAGTTGTCCAGGGACTGCATGACCAGGGCGATGATGGTCCGCTCCGACCACTTGCGGTTGGACAGGGAGCGCAGGACCAGCAGGGGGTGCTTGGCCGCGTGACCCAGGAAACCCAGGACCCGGGACGCGCCGGACGCGGTGGGTCCGGCGTAGGGGACCTGGAGGATGGACAGGCTGCCCATCGAGTTGGAGCCCTTGCCGTACCGCACCGGCTCGATGTGGGTGCTGGCGTCCGGGTGGATCGAGGACGTGATGGCGACGCCGCGCGTGAAGTCGGCCCGGGGCTCGCCGGTGGCCTTGCGGTAGCGCCGGTCGTCGGTCTGGGCGCCGACCAGGGCCTCGGAGTTGGTCCGGGTCAGCTCGCCGAGCCGGTCGGACAGGTGGGGCAACTGGCCGCCCGCCTTCATGCGGTGCAGCAGGGTCTGGGTGCCGTAGGTGCCGGCGGCTATGACGACCCGGCGGGCCGTGAAGGTGCGGCCCGTCCCCTTCTTCCGGCGGTCGGTGGGGAGCGTGGCGAGCGCGAACCCGCCGCGCGAGTCCTCGGTGACCGAGAGGACCGTCGTCATCGGGTGCACGACCGCTCCGGCCCGCTCGGCGAGGTACAGGTAGTTCTCGTTGAGGGTGTTCTTGGCGCCGAGGCGGCAGCCGGTCATGCACGAGCCGCACTCGGTGCAGGCCTGCCGTTCCGGGCCCGCGCCGCCGAAGTAGGGGTCGGGCGTCCTCTCGCCCGGTTCCGCCCTGGCCGTGCCGTCGGCGTCCTCGCCGTCGCCGAAGAAGACGCCGACCGGCGCCATGTGGAAGGTGTCCCCCACGCCCATCCGCTCGGCCGCCGCCCTCAGGTGCACGTCGGACGGGGTCGTCGTCGGGTTCAGCCGGACCCCGAGCATGCGCCGGGCCTGGTCGTAGTACGGCGTGAGCTCCTCGTGCCAGTCGGTGATGCCACGCCACTGGGGGTCCTCGAAGAAGGGCTTCGGCGGCACGTAGAGGGTGTTGGCGTAGTTGAGGGAGCCGCCGCCCACCCCGGCGCCTGCCAGGACCATGACATTCCCGAGCAGGTGGATGCGCTGGATGCCGAACATGCCGAGCCTGGGGGCCCAGAGGTAGTTCTTCAGGTCCCAGGAGTTCTTCGGCAGCGACTCGCGGGTGAAGCGGCGGCCGGCTTCCAGGACGCCGACGCGGTAGCCCTTCTCGGTGAGGCGGAGGGCGGACACGGAGCCGCCGAACCCCGAACCCACGACGACGACGTCGTAGTCGTACCCGTGCTCGTCCCGGGTCTGGACGGACTTCTCCTGCGACACGTGCTCTCCTCGTTGAGAACGGGGTGGACTGGGAGGTGGCCTAGCGGAAGCGGAACGCCTTCATCAGGCGCAGGCTCCGGTTCAAGAACGCCGCGTACTTCGCGTCGTCCATGCCCAGCGAGGGCGCCATCGGCAGCAACCGCTGGTGGGCGACGGTCTGCGACTCGGTGTACTTGAGGATGCCCTCGGAGCCGTGCCGGCGGCCGAGCCCCGACTCCTTCATGCCGCCCATGGGCGACTGGACGCTGCCGTACGCGGAGGCGTAGCCCTCGTTGATGTTGACGGTGCCGGTGCGCAGACGGGCGGCGACCTGGCGGCCGAGGCGGGCGTCGGTCGTCCACACCGAGGAGTTCAGCCCGTACGGCGTGGCGTTGGCGCGGTCGACGGCCTCGTCCACGTGCGAGAAGCGGTACACGGAGACGACCGGGCCGAAGGTCTCCTCGCAGCACAGGGTCATCGCGTCCGTGACGCCGTCGAGGATGGTCGGCTCGTAGAAGTACGGGCCTATGTCGGGTCGGGCCGCCCCGCCCGCGACGACGCGCGCGCCCTTCGCGACGGCGTCCTCCACGTGCCGTTTGACGGTCTCCAGCTGGTGCCCGCTGACCAGCGAACCCATGTCCGCGCCGTAGGCCAGGGCGCTGCCCAGCCGCATCGCGCGGGTGCGGGCGGCGAAGCGGTCCAGGAAGGCGTCGGCGACCGACTCGTGGACGTACAGCCGCTCGATGGAGACGCACAGCTGGCCGGCGGAGGAGAAGCACGCGCGTACGGCGCCCGCCGCCGCCTTCTCGACGTCGGCGTCCTCCAGGACCAGCATGGCGTTCTTGCCGCCGAGTTCCAGCGAGACGCCGACCAGGCGGTCCGCGGCGACCGTGGCGACCTCGCGGCCGGTGCGGGTCGAGCCGGTGAAGGAGACGTAGTCGCCGTGCTTGACGACCTCGGGGCCGATGACGGGACCGACGCCGATGACGGCCTGGAGGACGTCGGCGGGCAGCCCGGCCTCGACGAGCAGGTCACGAGCCCACAGCGCGGTGAGGCAGGACTCGGTGTCGGGCTTCATCACGACCGCGTTGCCGGCGACGAGGGCGGGCAGGGCGTCGCCCACGGAGAGTTCGAAGGGGTAGTTCCAGGGCACGATCTGGCCGACGACACCTCGCGGGTGGCGCAGTTCGGTGACCTTGGTCAGGGTGGGTACGGCGCCGGTGTGCCGCTTGGGCCGCAGGTAGGCGGGGGCCTTGTGGCCGTAGTGCCGGGCGGCGACCGCGACCGCCTGGACCTCCTCGTGGGCGTGCAGGCGGGCCTTGCCGGTCTCCAGCTGGATGAGGTCGAGCACCTCCGCCTGGCGTTCCAGCACCAGGTCGTGGAAGCGCAGCAGGACGGCGGCGCGCTGCCGTACGGGGGTGCGCGCCCAGACCGCCTGGGCGGCGCGGGCCTGCTCGAAGGCGCGGGCCACGTCCTCGGGCGTCGACTCGGGCAGGTCGGCCAGCTTCTCGCCGGTGAACGGCGTGTGGTTGGCGGTGCGGCCGGAGCCGGCCACGCCCTTGGTGAGCTGGGCGACCAGCTCGGGTGTGACCACGTCCGCGGCGGTGCGGGCGCCCGCCGGGGCGGGGGCGAGAGGATTCGTGCCGGTGATGGCCGGGGCCTGCGCATCCGTCATGAGCCGCAGAGTATGCCGCCGCGCGCGCTTTGTGTACCCGTCGGTAATAGGGATTCACCGGGCGCTCACACGGCGCCAGTGATCGCTGGCAACAAACGTGCTGATCAGGGAGTTATCGTGGGGGTAAGGAAAGACCGGGCCCGATCGCGTCCCGCCGGTCCGGCGCGGGGACCGAGGCGCCGGCCACCGTCCGCAGGTGCCGCTCGGCCTCCTGCGCGTCCGGGCGCCGCGTGGCGTCCTCGGCCTTCAGCCGTTCGATCAGCGGGCCGAGCGGCCCGGCCGGCGTCCGGTCCCCGACGGCGGTGTGCAGCAGGACGCCCAGTGACCGCAGGTCCGCCGCGGGTCCGGCGCCCCGGAGGGAATCCCCGCCGGGCGCGCGGGCGGTGCCGAAGTCGGTGAGCACGACGCGGCCGTGCGGGCCGAGGAGGACCTTGGTGGGCCTCACCGCGCGGTGCACGATGCCGACGGCGTGCGCGGCCCGCAGGGCGCCGAGGACCGCGAGGCCCACCCGGGCCGCTTCGGGCGCCGCCACCGGGCCGCGCCGGAGCACCTCGTGCAGGGACTCGCCCGGGACCCACTCCATGACGATCCACGGCAGTCCGTCGAGCCCCGCCTCCTCCACGACCACGTCGTGGATGCGGACGGCGGCGGGGTGGTCGACACGGGCGGCGGCCCGTGCCTCGCGGTAGAGGCGGTGGGCGGCCCGGCGGTACGTCTCGTCCGCGAGGTCTCCGGGCAACCGCGGACGTTTGACGGCGACTTCGTGCTCCGCGCGTTCGTCGAACGCCCGCCAGACGGTTCCCGAGACGCCGGAACCGACGCGCCCGTGCAGCCGGTACCGCTCGCCCACCAGGCGGCCCTGGGATTCCATCAGAGCTGGTCGACCTCCCAGTTGGCGACGACGGTCCGGGCGATCTCCCGTCCCTCGTCGGCGAAGTATCCCGTGCGGGGGTAGTCGATCGAGACCCGGTACATGTCGCCGTTCCCGGCGCGGTAGTAGAGGAAGTGGGTCTCCCGCTCAAGGGGGTTGCGCGTGTCCGTCGTCGTGTAGGCGACGGTGTTCTCGGCGGCCTTGCCGTCCCGGTACCGGGTCGCGACCGGTTCGCCCTCGGGGGCGGGATCGCCGGCGATGTTCCGGGAGTAGTCGCCGTCCCTGACCACCTCCCAGTCCGCCCACGCGTTGGCCATGGCGGAGTCCGGGAGCACGCCGTCCTTGTCCTCGGCCTTGATGTCGCGGTCCACGTGGACGGTGACCGCACCGCTGGGATCGGCGAACGACTCGGTGGTGCCGTCCCAGTCGTCGGGGTGCTTCAGCTTCACGAACGCCTCCGGCACGCCGACGCTCATGCCGTGCCTCGTGCCGAGTTCCTGCCGCTCCCAGCCCTCCGGCAGCGGCCCCGCGAAGGGCTCCGCGATCACCAGGTACGACGCGACCGCCGCCGCGACGACCGCCGCGCCGAGGGTGATCCAGGCGTTGCGGCCCAGCCGGACGCCCCACCGGGACGCGGACGCTCCGCCCGGCCCGCCCGGTCCCTCGCCCCGCACGACCCGGGTGGGCGCCGGCGCGGGCGGGTTCGCGGCGGCGTCCAGCAGGGCGCGGACCCGGGAGGCGTCCGGGCGGCGCGCCGGGTCCTTGTCCAGCAGGCCGGTGATGACCTCGGCCAGCGGCCCCCGCGCGGAGGCGGGCGGCGCGGGAGCGGCGTTGAGCACGGACTGGAGCGTGGCGGGGGTGTTGCTGCGGCGGAACGGCGAGACGCCCTCCGTCGCCGCGTACAGCACCACGCCCAGCGACCACAGGTCGCTCGCCGGGCCGGGGCGCTGGCCGAGCACCCGCTCCGGGGCGATGTACTCGGGCGAGCCGACGAAGCCGCCGGTGTCGGTCAGGTTGGTCTCGCCCTCGATCTGGGCGATGCCGAAGTCGGTGAGGACGACCCGGTCGTGCCGGCCGAGCAGCACGTTGTCCGGCTTCACGTCCCGGTGCAGGATGCCGGCCGCGTGGGCGGCCTCCAGCGCGCCGAGCACCTCCAGGCCGACCCTGGCCGCCTCGCGCGCGCCCAGCGTGCCCTCCTGGAGGGCGTCGCCCAGTGAACGGCCCCGCACCAGCTCCATCACGATCCACGGCTGGTCGTCCACCACCGCCACGTCGTGCACGTTGACCACGGCGGGGTGGTCGAGCCGGGCCGCCGCGCGCGCCTCGCGGCGCATCCGCTCGAAGGCGTTGTCCCGTTCACGTTCCGGAAGATGGTCGGGTACGCGGGGCTCCTTGACGGCGACCTCGCGGTCCACGGTCTCGTCCTTCGCCCGCCACACCGTGCCCATGCCGCCGTGTCCGAGTCTGGCGACCAGCCGGTAGCGGCCGGCGATGAGCCGCCCGACGCCCGGGACCTGCGCGCCCGCCCCCGGGGGCCCGGGGTGCTCGTCCGGGTACCCGGGCTCCGCCCCCGCGGGCCGGGACGGCGACTGCGGCGCCACGACCCGGGTGGGCGCCGCGTACGGATTGCCGGGGTGCGGCACCGCGGCGGGCGGACGCGGTGGTTGCAGTCCGAAACTCGTCGGCTCGTCCGCTCGCCTGCGCGGTCCCCCGTTGCTGCTCATGGCTCCATCCTTATCGCGCCGGGCGTGTCCGTAGCCACCACCCGCGGGCCGCGGTCACAGACCCGTGACGCGGGTTGCCGCTTATCTCCTGTTTAGGTGCGATGCGGCGGCCCCGGCGTCGGGCGGCGACGCCGAATGGAACGGGGACGGGTGCCCGGAGCGGAACAGGCGCGGCGACGGGGAGGGAGGCGCGGCGAGGGAGGCCGAGCCGGGCGCAGGCCGGGACGCGGAACCGGGCGCAGGCAGGGACGCCGAGCCGGGCGCGGGCAGGGAGGCCGAGAGGGACGCGGGAAAGGAGGCGGAGAGGGACGCGGACGGTGGCCGCGGCCCCGTAGCCGGTGGCACGGAGGCCGATCGCGTCGGCGTACCGCCCCCGCCGCCCCCGCCGCCCTCGCCCTCCGCGAGCAGCGCCGCCGCGGCGACGCCCGCACCCGCCGCCACGGTGACCAGGAGGACCGCCATGAGCGCGCCGCGCGTCGCCTGCCGGGGCCCGCCGGCCCGGGGCATGGCGGGCGTACGGCCCGTGTCCAGGAAGGCGCGCAGCATCCGCTCCGCCTCGGCCGCGTCCAGCCGCCGTTCCGGGTCGCGCTCCAGCAGTCCCTGGACGACGGGCAGGATCGGCCCGGCCTGTGCGGGCGGCCGGATCTCCTCGGTGACCACCGCGTGCAGCACGCCGCCCAGCGAGTCCCGGTGGAACGGCGAGGCGCCGCTGAGGACCGCGCAGAGCAGCACGCCCAGCGACCACAGGTCGGACTCCGGGCCGGTCCCGGCGCCGGACATCCGCTCCGGCGCGGTGTACTCGGGGGAACCGACGAAGGAGCCGCTCTCGGTGAGCGTGGTGGCGCCCGCGACCTCGGCGACGCCGAAGTCGGTGAGGACGACCCGGCCGTCCTCGGCGATCAGCACGTTGGACGGTTTCACGTCCCGGTGCAGGATGCCGGCGGCGTGCGCGGTGCCCAGGGCGTCGAGCAGGGCGACGCCGATGCGGGCCGCCTCGGTGGCGTCGACCGGGCCGTGGCGCAGGACGCGGTCGGCGAGCGAGCCCCCGTCGACCAGTTCCATGACCATGTAGGCGCGTTCGTCGTCCTCGACGACGTCGTGCACGACGATGACGTGCGGATGTCTCAGCTGGGCGACCGCGCGGGCCTCACGCAGGGTCCGCTCCCGGCGCCGCCTGGCCCCGGCCTCGGAGAGGGCCTCGTCGAGCGGAAGCACCTTCACGGCCACCTCGCGGACGAGCAGTTGGTCGGTGGCCCGCCACACGATGCCCATGCCGCCGCGGCCGAGCCGCTCGTGGAGCCGGTAACGGCCCGCGATGACACGCCCGCCCGCCCCCTCGGTCACCATGCGTCCCATCATGCCCCAACGGGTGCGGCGGCTCCCTGCCGTCGTCCCGCGGGTGGCCGACAACCGACGGGTGCGCGAGCGCCGTCGCGGCGGCTCCCGGGTCCCGCCCGGTGCCGGTCTCAGCCGGACCGCTCCTGCCAGCTCCGCAGCACCGACGTGAACTGCTGCCGGGTGGTCTCCCAGTCGCCCGCGGGCCCGGACATGTTGAGGGCGTACTCGACGCCGTCCCGGGACATATAGGCGTGGGCGGCGGCGCGGCGCGGGCCGGGGAAGGCGGTGTCCTTCGCCAGCGCCGTCCAGGTGTACTCCCACCGGCCGCTGTCGCGGTCGCGGTAGGTGGTGCGCTCCAGGGTGACGCGCCGGTAGTCGACCAGCCGCTGGAGCTGTTCCTCCAGGTCGATCTGGTGCGCGTACGGGTCGTCGTAGTCGGGGGCGGTGTCGACGGAGACGCGGAGGACGTGCTCGCCGCCGTCGGGGCTGTAGTCGACCTGCCGGAGTTCGCCCTCGTCGTCGAAGGCCTGGCGCTCCCAGCCCTCGGGCAGGTAGAGGCTGAAACCCAGCGGGTCGTCGCGCCGCACCCAGTCGGCCGGGGCGGGCCCTCCGGCGTCCTGGGAGGCGGTGGCGGAGGGCGAGGGGGATGCCGAGCGGGTGGGGCCCGGGCCGGCCTCCGAGCCGCCGGTGTCCCGCTGGTGCAGCACCACGGCGGTGCCCGCGCCGACGAGGGCGGCGACGGCGACGACCAGGGCGAGCGTGCGCAGCCTGCCGCGCCGGGGGCCGCGGGGCGCGGCGGCTCCCGGCGTTCCGGCCGGCGGGTACCCGGTCCTGGTGGGTCCCGTGGGCGCGTGCCCCGGTGCCGCGTGACCGCTCGCCGTGGGGCCGTCGGCCGCGTGTCCGAACGCCGTCGGGCCGGCCGTCGGCGCATACGGCGCCGGGCCGACCGCCCCCGCCGCCCCCGCCGGTCCCTGGTGGAGCGTGTCGCCCTGCCGCCCCGGGCCGGTGTACCGGGTCGGCACGTAGGCCTGGGCCGCGTCCGGCCGCCGTCCCTCCGCCGCCTGGGCGAGCAGGTGCTCGGCCTCGGTCGCGTCGGGCCGCGCGTCCGGCTCCTTGCGGAGCAGGGCGCTGATGACGGGCCCGAGCGGACCGGCGTGCCGGGGCTCGGAGGGCTCCTCCTCGACGACCGCCTGCATGGTGGTGAGCGGCGAGGTGCGGCGGAACGGCGACCTGCCCTCCACCGCCGTGTACAGCGTCGCGCCGAGGGCCCACAGGTCGGCGGCGGGGCCGGGGTCTTGGCCGCGGACGCGCTCGGGCGCGAGGTAGTCGACGGAACCGACCACCTCTCCGGTCCGCGTGATCGTGCTGTCGCCCTCGATCTGCGCGATGCCGAAGTCGGTGAGCAGCACGCGGCCGTCGTCGGCGAGCAGGACGTTGCCGGGCTTGACGTCGCGGTGCAGGACGCCGGCGGTGTGTGCGGCGCGCAGGGCCCGCAGCACCCACAGGCCGACGCGGGCCGCCTCCCGCGGATCGACCCGCTCCTCGTCCTTGACCGCGTCGGCCAGGGAGCGGCCCTCGACCAGCTCCATCACGATCCACGGCCGGCCGTCGTGTTCGAGTACGTCGTGCACGGTGACGACGGCCGAGTGGTTGATCCGCGCCGCCGCGCGCGCCTCGCCCCGGGTGCGGGCCAGGAGGATGGCCCGGTCGCTCTCCGAGACGTAGAGCGCGGCGGTCAACTCCTTGATGGCGACGGTACGGTGCAGCACCTCGTCGTGTGCGCGCCACACCCGGCCCATGCCACCGCTGCCGATGGCGTCGCCGAGCCGGTAACGGCCCGCCACGAGCCGGCCCTGCATCTGATTCACGTTGCCCCGCAATGGTCTTGTCAGGGCCAGACTAGGGACCGGTCCCCGTTCGGGGAACGGGTGGGGCGGTACGGAAACCGCTCTGTGACGGTTGTCGCTTTCCGTTACGGCAGGCAACCATCGGGACGCACCGCGGTCAGCGCGTGTACTGGTAGGTCGCCGACGCCTGTTCGAACAGCCGGGTCACCTCGTCCCGTTCCGCCTCCGGGCCGCGCACCTGCACCACGTGGTAGCGCCCGTCCATCAGGATCGCGACGTTGCGCACGTACAGCTCGCCGCCGCCCGCGCCGGTCCAGGTGAACTGCCCCTCCGCCATGGCCCGTCCGCCGACCTCTATGGTCTTCAGCCCGCTGGAGGTCGCCCAGCTGGAGGCGCGGTAGGACGCCAGCTCGGGCTCGCTGTCGCGCTGGTACGCCATGGGGTCGTCGCCGTGGTCGTTCGCGCGGTCCCGGCCCGGCACGACGATGAGCTCGAAGTCGCCCTTGCCGTAGACGACCTGGCCGCTGCCGTTGCGCGGCGTGCGGTCCCAGCCCTCGGCGACCGCGACGCGGAAGCCTTCCGGGTCCTGGCGCAGGGTGAACCCGTCGGCGACGTCCGGGTCGGTGGTCTGCGTCTCGGCGGAACCGGCCCCCGTCCCCGAGGCGCTCGGTCCGGTCTCCGGCGAGGTCTGCTCCGGCCGGGGCTCGCTGCTGACGTCGGGGGAGCGCCCGGGCGGTGCCTGGCTCGCCCCGCCGACGGCTCCCGTCCGGTCGGTGCCGCCGGTGCCGTTCGTGTCGTTCTTCGGCATGAGGAACAGGGCGTAGGCGACCGCTCCGGCCAGGGCGAGCAGGATCAGCAGGAGCAGTGTCCGGCCGAGGCTGCGCGGGGAACGGGCCGCCTCCCGCCGGTCCCGCTTGTGCCGTCCGTGGTGGGCGGGGAGTCCGGCGCGCCGCCTGCGCACCAGTTCGCCCCGGCGGCGCACGATGGGCAGCCGGCCGGTCTCGGCGGGCGGGGCCGAGATGACGTGCATCCCGGCCTCCGGCTCCGGGGCCGAGCGTACGAGGGAGCGCAGCCAGCCGCTCAGCTCCTCGAAGTCGATGCGTTCGGTGGGGTCCTGACGCAGCAGCGACTCCACGACCGGCCGCAGCGGCCCGCACTCCTCGGCGAACGCCGGCGGCTCCGCGCACACGATCTGCACCAGCTCGGCGGTCGAGTCCTCCGGGTAGGGCGCGTGCCCCTGTACGGCGCGGAAGAGCAGCGCGCCCAGCGCCCACAGGTCGGTGGCGGGGCCGATGGGCGCGGCCAGCTGCCAGTTCTCGTGCACCGGCCCGGCCTGTTCCGGCGCCCAGCGCTCGGTCACCGGCCCGACCACGGCCATCCGCGTCTGCCGCGCCCGTTCGGCGGCGAGCGCGGTGGCGGGGCCGCGTGCCGCGGGGGTCCGGGCGGCCGGGCCGTCCCAGTGCCCGGACGGCGCGGCGCCGGCCTCCTGGTGCGGACCGGCGGGCAGGGCGCGTCCGGTGTCCGGGAGGGAGGGCTCGGGGACGGCCGGGCCGCCGACGGTGCGGGGGGCGGCACCGTGCCAGGAAGCCGTGCCCACGCCGTAGGGGTCGGCGATCCGCCCGGGCGGGCCCGGGACGTCGTCGGGGGCGGGGCGGGCGCCGGGCAGGGCGGTGCGGCCGTCCTGCGCCTCCTGGACGCGGGCGGCGGCTCGGGCTCCCGCCCGGTACGCAGCGATCGCCCCGGCACGGGCCGCGCGGGCGTCGCCGCTGGTGTCGAGCGGGGCGGGAGGGAGCCCGGCGGCGGCCCCGCCCGGTGCTCCGGCGCCGGACGCGGGCAGCCCACCGACGCTCCGCGCCTCGATGGCGGCACGCCGGGCGGCCTCGGGATCGTCCCCACCGGGGCCGGGCATCCCGGTCCGCACCCCTCCGGGGCCGGTGCTCCGCGGCCGGGTACTCCCGGGACCGACGCCCAGGACCCCGGCACCACCGTGGCCGGCAAGACCGGGCACCCCACCACCGTGGCCGGAAGGACCAGGCACTCCACCACCGGAGCCGGGAAGCCCAGGCATCCCACCCCCATGGCCGGCAAGACCAGGAACCGCCCCACCCCCCGAGCCGGCGAAGCCCGCCCCGGCACCGCCGGGTCCGAGGGCACCGGTCTCCGCGCCGGCGCCCCGGCCGAAGGTCCCGTCAGGGGCGACCGGGGAACCGGCGCCGTCCTCGCTCTCGGGGGCCGGCACCGGGTCGTACCCGCACAGGGCCTCCTCCGCCGCCCCGACCGCCAGGCCGGTCAGCATCACGCGTCCGTCGTCGCAGACGAGCACCGTGCGCGCGGTGATGTTGCGGTGCACCCAGCCGTAGGTGTGCAGCACCCGCAGCGCCAGGAGGACGTCGGAGGCCACCTCGGCGGCCCGGTACGGCGTCAGCGGTTCCTCGGCGAGCAGCGCGGCCAGCGGCCTCGCGGCCACCAGCTCACTGACGACCCACAGCGAACCGCCCTCCGCGAACACGTCGAAGACCTGGTCCAGACGGGGGTGGTCGGGGACGGCGGCGGCGGCCTGCGCGGCCTCGACGGCACGGCGAACCACCGGGTCGGCGGGGCGCCGGGGGCCGCCGTGCGCGGCCGGCGCACGCCCGCCGGGGCGCCGGGAACCGCCGTCCCGGGCCGTGAAACCGTCGGGCAGACCGTCCGCGTCGAGCACCTCCGCCTCGACGACCTCGGGCAGCGGCACCTGGCGGACCAGGACCTCCTGGCCGCTGTAGGTGTCGAAGGCCCGCGTCTCGGTGAGTTCGTACTCGTCGGAGGGCGGCAGGGGCAGGCGGTAGCGGTCGGCGAGTACCCGTCCCGCATAGTCGTCCACGTCGAACACCCCCGGCAGCCCGTCGGTCAATTCCGTTCGCCCGGCGGGCCGTTCCGGCTGCGCACGGCTCGCAAGCACTCACGATACGTGCCGGAGGCAACCCGCAAAGAGGGGATGCCAGATATCGGGCCGCTCAAACCCGTGCGCCGCCTGCTCAGGACTTGGGTTCGAAGGTCTTCGTCAGGGTCTGCCAGGTGTCCCGGCGCAGGTCACTGTCCCAGTTCCCGGCCTCGGCGGTGTACATGAGGGCGTAGCCCTGGTGGTCGTTGACGACGAATCCCCGGTCCACGGTCCGGTAGGAGGTACCGCCGTCGCTGTAGGTGAACTCCCAGTCGGCCGCGTTCCAGTCGCGGTAGTCCACCTTCTCTATGCGGATCTTCTTGTACTGCGAGCGGACCATGGACCGCTCCTGATTCTTCCAGTCGGCGACCGGGTCGTCCTTGGGCGTGGACGTCCAGGCGACGAGCAGCTTCTGCCCCTCCGGCCCGGTGAAACGGTCCCCCGCGGAGCCCGTGTACCCGAACGTCCAGCCCTCGGGCAGGCCGATGGAGTACCCCTGGCCACCCTGGTAGGTGGTGGCCGCGCCCTCGTCGGCGCCTGACTTCCCGGAGTCGCCCGACCCGGTGCCCGCGTCGCCCGAGGCGCTCGCGCCGGTCTCCGGGGCGGCGTCCGAGGCGCCGTCGGTCGCCGGGCCCGAGGCGGAGCCGTCGGCGCCGGCCCCGCTCTCCTCGTCCCGCTTGGTGTCACCACTCGGGGAGGAGGAGGCGACGGTCCCGTCCCCGCTTCCGCCCTCGGCCCCGTTCTCGTCACCACCGCCGAGCGTGAGGGCCAGCACGGTGCCGAGCACGGCGAGCGCCACGATCACCGCGATGATCACCAGCGTGCGGCGCGGCACCACGTCGGTGATCGACGCCCGGGGCGCGGGCCGGGGCGGCAGGTCCGGCGGCGGTACGACGGGCCAGCCGGAACTCCGGTTGCCCGCGGGCGGGTTCGAGGCGCCCGGACCCGAGGCCGCTGCGGCACCGGCGCCCCGTGCCGGCGCCTGCGCCGACGCGGTGGCCGGTCCGGCGGTCCCGGGTGCGGCGGAGGCTCCCGCGGGACCGGTCGCGCCCGACGCGGTCCGGTCGGTGCCGTCCGGCCCGGTGCGGGAGCCGGCCGCACCGGCCGCACCGGCTCCGACGGCGGCCTTGCGCACGGAACGCAGTGCCCCGCGCAGCCGTTCCCCGGCCTCCTCGCCCCGCTTGCCCCCGGCGCCGCCCGAACCGCCCCGCCGGGTCCGCTCGTCCGGCTGCGCCGGCAGCGGCACGACCTTGGTGGCGTCGGCCTGCTCGGCGCCGGCCGTCCTGTCCGGTGCGTGGATGACCTTGTGGAGCATCGCGCGGGCGCCCGCGTCGTCGAGCCGCTGGGCGGGGTCCTTGGTGAGCAGGCCGTGGATGACGTCGCGCAGGGGCCCGGCGTTCTTCGGCTCCTCCAGGTTCTCCGTCATCACCGCGGTGAGCGTCGCGATCGCAGAGCCCCTGTCGTAGGGCGGGAAGCCCTCCACGGCGGCGTACAGCAGGCCGCCGAGCGACCACAGGTCGGCGGCCGGTCCCGGCTTGTGGCCGCGGGCGCGTTCGGGGGAGATGTAGGAGGGGGCGCCGACGAGCATGCCGGTGGAGGTGATGGACGGGTCGCCCTCCACCTGGGCGATGCCGAAGTCGGTGAGGACGACCCTGCCGTCCTCGGAGATCAGTACGTTCGACGGCTTCACGTCACGGTGCAGGATGCCCTCGCGGTGCGCGGAGCGCAGGACGTCGAGGACCGCGAGACCGACCTCCGCCGCACGCTTCGGCTCCAGCAGCCCGTCCTCGCGAATGGCCTCGGCGAGCGACTTGCCCTCGACGAGTTCCATCACGATCCACGGCCGGTCGTCCTCCTCGACCACGTCGTAGACGGTCACGGCGCTGTTGTTGCGGATCCGCGCGATCGCCTTGGCCTCGCGCAGCGTGCGCGTGATCAGGCGCCGCTTCTCCTCCTCGTCGATGTTCCCCGGGAACCGCAGCTCCTTGACGGCGACCGTGCGTCCGAGGGTCTCGTCCTCGGCCCGCCACACCGTCCCCATGCCGCCGCGGCCGAGCACGTCTCCCAGCCGGTACCGCCCGGCGAGGAGACGTGCGCTCTTGTCCGTACGGGATGCTCCCGCCCGCTCCGCCTCCGACATGCGTCCCCTCATGCAACCCGCCCTGACAGAGCCTTCATTGTCCCTCACCCGACAAGTGCTCGACGCCCAGGGTGCCCCTCGGCCCGGCCCGGCGCGCGGGCGGGCGCCGTGACGGACCGGCCGCACGTCACCCGTGTCCCACCGGCCCCTGCCACCGGCGCGTTCGCCCGCCCTACCGCGGCACGACGTCCGGTGCTCCGAGCCGGGCCGCGTCGGCCGTCAGGTCGTCCGGCTGGCGCTGCGACTCCCGCTCGGCCTCGACCCGCTTCTCGTAGTGCCGGACCTCCCGTTCGACCTGGTCCCCGTCCCAGCCGAGCACCGGCGCCATCAGCTCGGCGGCCTCGCGGGCGCTGCGCGTGCCCCGGTCGAAGGTCTCGATGGAGATGCGGGTGCGCCGGGTCAGCACGTCGTCCAGGTGGCGCGCGCCCTCGTGCGAGGCGGCGTAGACGACCTCGGCGCGCAGGTAGTCGTCGGCGGCGTGCAGGGGCTCGCCGAGGGAGGGGTCGGCGGCGATCAGCTCCAGTACCTCCTCCGCCATGGCGCCGTACCGGTTCAGCAGGTGCTCCACGCGGACGACGTGCAGGCCGGTGCGCGCGGCGACGCGCGCCCGCGCGTTCCACAGCGCCCGGTAGCCCTCGGCGCCGATCAGCGGCGTGTCCTCGGTGACGCAGTCGGCGACCCGCAGGTCGAGCCCGTGCACCGCCGCGTCCACGGCGTCCTTGGCCATCACGCGGTAGGTCGTGTACTTGCCGCCCGCCACGACGACCAGCCCGGGCACCGGGTGCGCGACGGTGTGCTCGCGCGACAGCTTGCTGGTGGCGTCCGACTCGCCGGCCAGCAGCGGGCGCAGACCGGCGTACACGCCCTCGACGTCGTCGCGGGTGAGCGGGACGGACAGCACCGAGTTGACGTGCTCCAGCAGGTAGTCGATGTCGGCGCTGGAGGCGGCCGGGTGGGCCTTGTCCAGGTCCCAGTCGGTGTCCGTGGTGCCGATGATCCAGTGCCGGCCCCAGGGGATGACGAACAGCACGGACTTCTCGGTGCGCAGGATCAGCCCGCTGGTGGAGTGGATGCGGTCCTTGGGCACGACCAGGTGGATGCCCTTGGAGGCGCGGACGTGGAACTGGCCGCGCTCGCCCACCATCGCCTGGGTGTCGTCGGTCCACACCCCGGTCGCGTTCACCACCTGCTTGGCGCGGATGTCGTACTCGCCGCCCGCCTCGACGTCCTGCACCCGGGCGCCGACCACGCGCTCGCCCTCGCGGAGGAAGGAGGTGACCCGCGCGCGGTTGGCGACCTGGGCGCCGTACGCCGCCGCCGTGCGGACCAGCGTGGTCACGAACCGGGCGTCGTCCATCTGGGCGTCGTAGTACTGCAGCGCGCCGACCAGCGCGTCCTTCTTCAGGGCGGGCGCCACCCGCAGGGCGTGCCGGCGGCTCAGGTGCCGGTGCATCGGCAGGCCCCGGCCGTGGCCCCGGGCCATGGACATGGCGTCGTAGAGCGCGACGCCCGAGCCGGCGTAGAGCCGCTCCCAGCCCTTGTGCTGCAAGGGGTACAGGAACGGCACCGGCTTCACCAGGTGCGGCGCGAGCCGTTCGAGCAGCAGGCCGCGCTCCTTCAGCGCCTCCCGGATGAGCACGAAGTCGAGCATCTCCAGATAGCGCAGGCCGCCGTGGATCAGCTTGCTGGACCTGCTGGAGGTGCCCGACGCCCAGTCCCGCGCCTCGACCAGGCCGGTGGACAGGCCGCGCGTCACCGCGTCGAGCGCGGTGCCCGCACCGACCACGCCCGCGCCCACCACCAGTACGTCCAGCTCACGCTCGGCCATGGCCGCGAGCGACTCGGCGCGCTGCGCCGGCCCCAGTGTCGCTGTCCTCACTGCTGCCTCCCGCTGTCGGTCGCGTCGGCCGCACCCGTCGGGGCGAGGCCCGGTTCCTGGTACCCACCATGCCCAGATTCTGACCGGCTCGCCCGACATCGGCCGCCGCGCGGCCCCCAGCCTGTGGACAACTCCCCCGCAGCCCGCTGCCGGCACTCGACACTCACCGGGACTCGGCGGACCAATCCCGCATAACGGTCATATTTACTCCTAGTCTGACGTTGTGCTCGCCCGTCCTGTCCACCGGGCTTGCGCACCTGTCCCGCTACGGCTAATGGGAAGGACGGCCCACGCCATGCCCGCAGATCTCGCCGTCATCGGACTCGGCCCGTACGGCCTGCCGCTGGCTCAGGCCGCCGTCGCCGCCGGCATCCCCACCCTCGGCTACCGCACCGGCCCCGAGGCGGACCCGCTCACCCCCGCCGAGGTGCGCCGGATGCTCGCCACGGGCTTCCGGACCCCGGCCGGACCGGCCGAGCTGGGCCGCGTCCGCACGGCGGTCATCTGCGCTCCCACCCCGCGGGCTCCGGACGGCGGCCTGGACCTCACCCAGGTGGAGGCCGCGGCCCGCACGCTGGCCGCCCACATGCGCCCGCACACCACGGTGATCCTGGAGTCGCCCGTGCAGCCGGGGACGACGGAGGAGTTCCTGCGCCCGATCCTGGAACAGGGCTCCGGACTGCGCGCCGGGCGCGACTTCCACCTCGCCTACTCCCCCAGCCGCGCCGACCCCGGCAACCGCGACTTCACCCCGGCCAACACCCCGAAGGTGATCGGCGGCCTCACCCCCGCCTGCACCGAGTCGGCCGCCACCTTCTACGGCCGCCTCACCGACAAGGTCGTACGGGCGCGCGGCCCCCGCGAGGCGGAGACGGTGCAGCTGCTGGAGACCAACTTCCGGCACGTCAACATCGCCCTCGTCAACGAGATGGCCGTCCTCTGCGACGACCTGGGCGTCGACCTGTGGGACGTCCTGCGCTGCGCCGAGACCAAGCCGTTCGGCTTCCAGACCTTCCGCCCCGGTCCCGGCGTCGGCGGCCACTCCGTTCCCCAGGACCTGACCGGCCAGGCGCCCCACAGCCTGCGCATGGTGGAACTGGCCCAGCAGGTCAACGCCCAGATGCCCCGCTACGTCGTCCAGCGCGCCGCCGCCCTCCTCAACGAGCACGGCAAGTCCGCGCGGGGCGCCCGCGTCCTGCTCCTCGGCATCACCTACAAGGCGGACCTCGCCGACCAGCAGGCGACTCCGGCCGAGGAGATCGCGACCCGCCTGATGTCGATGGGCGCCACGGTCAGCTACCACGACCCCCACATCCCGTCCTGGAACGTCCTGGACCGGCCCGTCCCCCGCGCCGACTCCCTCTACGAGGCCGCCGCCGGCGCCGACCTGACGATCCTCCTCCAGCAGCACCGCACGTACGACCTGCAGGGCCTGTCGGTGAAGGCCCAGCTGCTGCTGGACACGCGGGGCGCCACGCCCACGGGGGCGGCGCACCGGTTGTGACGGGGGCCGCGAGACGGCCCCGCACACGCGGAGGAGGCCGGCCACCCGTCCGGGTGGCCGGCCTCCTCCGCGTGCCGTGGGACCTACCGGCGGTGCTGCGAGTCGCCCACCGTCACCTCGACGCGCTGGAACTCCTTCAGCTCGCTGTACCCGGTCGTCGCCATCGCCCGGCGCAGCGCCCCGAAGAAGTTCATCGAGCCGTCGGGGTTGCGGGACGGGCCGGTGAGGATCTCCTCGATGGTGCCGACCGTGCCCAGGTCCACCTTCTTGCCGCGCGGCAGCTCCTCGTTGACGGCCTCCATGCCCCAGTGGTTGCCCTTGCCTGGCGCGTCGGTCGCGCGGGCCAGCGGCGAGCCCATCATCACCGAGTCGGCGCCGCAGGCGATGGCCTTGGGCAGGTCGCCGGACCAGCCGACACCGCCGTCGGCGATCACGTGCACGTACCGGCCGCCGGACTCGTCCATGTAGTCCCGGCGGGCCGCCGCCACGTCCGCCACCGCCGTCGCCATGGGCACCTGGATGCCCAGCACGTTGCGCGTGGTGTGGGCCGCGCCGCCGCCGAAGCCGACGAGGACGCCCGCCGCGCCGGTGCGCATCAGGTGCAGGGCGGCGGTGTACGTGGCGCAGCCGCCGACGATCACCGGGACGTCCAGCTCGTAGATGAACTGCTTCAGGTTCAGCGGCTCGTGCGAGCCGGAGACGTGCTCCGCCGACACCGTGGTGCCGCGGATGACGAAGATGTCGACGCCCGCGTCCACGACCGCCTTGGAGAACTCGGCGGTGCGCTGCGGGGAGAGCGCGGCGGCGGTGACCACGCCCGAGTCGCGCACCTCCTTGATGCGCTGCCCGATCAGCTCCTCCCTGATGGGAGCCGCGTAGATCTCCTGGAGGCGGCGGGTCGCGTTGTCCGCGTCCAGCCCGGCGATCTCGTCGAGCAGCGGCTGCGGGTCCTCGTGCCGCGTCCAGAGCCCTTCCAGGTTCAGTACGCCGAGGCCGCCCAGCTCGCCGATGCGGATGGCGGTGGCCGGGGAGACGACCGAGTCCATGGGAGCGGCCAGGAACGGCAGCTCGAAGCGGTAGGCGTCGATCTGCCAGGCGATCGAGACCTCCTTCGGGTCCCGCGTACGGCGGCTGGGGACGACGGCGATGTCGTCGAAGGCGTACGCCCGGCGGCCGCGCTTGCCGCGCCCGATCTCGATCTCAGTCACGTCTGTGGCCTTTCCCTGATGCGTTTGCAGCGCCTTCCAGTATCCCCGACGGGCACGGCGGGGCACCGCAGAGGGCGGCCCCGGTGGTCCGGGGCCGCCCTCGGGGAGCTGCTGCTTACTTGCTGCGGCTGTAGTTCGGTGCCTCGACCGTCATCTGGATGTCGTGCGGGTGGCTCTCCTTGAGGCCGGCGGAGGTGATCCGCACGAACCGGCCGTTGTCCTGGAGCTGCGGCACGGTCCGGCCGCCGACGTAGAACATCGACTGGCGCAGGCCGCCGACGAGCTGGTGGACGACCGAGGAGAGCGGGCCGCGGTAGGGCACCTGGCCCTCGATGCCCTCGGGGACCAGCTGCTCGTCGGAGGCGACGCCCTCCTGGAAGTAGCGGTCCTTGGAGAACGACTTGCGGTCGCCGCGGGTCTGCATGGCGCCCAGCGAGCCCATGCCGCGGTACGACTTGAACTGCTTGCCGTTGATGAACATCAGCTCGCCGGGCGACTCCTCGCAGCCCGCGAGGAGCGAGCCCAGCATCACCGTGTCGGCGCCCGCGACCAGGGCCTTGGCGATGTCGCCGGAGTACTGGAGGCCACCGTCGCCGATGACCGGGACGCCGGCCTCCTTGGCGGCGAGCGACGCCTCGTAGATCGCCGTGACCTGCGGGACGCCGATGCCGGCGACGACGCGGGTGGTGCAGATGGAGCCGGGGCCGACACCGACCTTGATGCCGTCCACGCCGGCGTCGATGAGGGCCTGGGCGCCGTCGCGGGTGGCGATGTTGCCGCCGATGACGTCGATGCCGGCGGAGTTCGACTTGATCTTGCCGACCATGTCGCCGACCAGACGGGAGTGGCCGTGCGCGGTGTCGACGACGATGAAGTCGACGCCCGCCTCGATCAGCGCCTGGGCGCGCTCGAAGGCGTCACCGGTGACGCCCACCGCGGCGCCGACCAGCAGACGGCCCTCGCCGTCCTTGGCGGCGTTGGGGTACTTCTCGGCCTTCACGAAGTCCTTGACCGTGATCAGGCCCTTGAGTACGCCGTGGTCGTCGACCAGCGGCAGCTTCTCGATCTTGTGGCGGCGCAGCAGCTCCATGGCGTCCGCGCCGGAGATGCCGACCTTGCCGGTGACCAGCGGCATCGGCGTCATGACCTCGCGCACCTGCCGGGAGCGGTCGGTCTCGAAGGCCATGTCGCGGTTGGTGACGATGCCGAGCAGCTTCTTGCCGCCGTCGGTGACCGGGACGCCGCTGATGCGGAACTTGGCGCACAGGGCGTCGGCCTCGCCGAGGGTGGCGTCCGGGTGGATGGTGATGGGGTCGGCCACCATGCCGGACTCGGAGCGCTTGACCAGGTCGACCTGGTTGGCCTGGTCCTCGATGGACAGGTTGCGGTGCAGGACGCCGACGCCGCCCTGGCGGGCCATCGCGATCGCCATGCGCGACTCGGTGACCTTGTCCATGGCGGCGGACAGCAGCGGGATGTTGACCCGCACGTTCTTGGAGACGTACGAGGCGGTGTCGATCTCGTCGGGTGCCATGTCCGACGGGCCCGGCAGCAGCAGCACGTCGTCGTAGGTCAGCCCGAGTGTCGCGAATTTTCCGGGCACTCCGTCGACGTTGGCAGTCATGACACCTTCCCCAAATGGCCTTGATCGGTGCGGATGTCCATGCTAACGGGGAATGCGGGTGGCTCATTCCACGATCCCGGACGGCCGTGGCGTTCGTAGCTTCGTACGGACACCGGCCGCCGTCCGTTCACGCCCGGCGTTACTGCTCCGCCAGGGCCCGCAGACGGCTCAGGGCCCGGTGCTGGGCGACGCGCACGGCCCCGGGTGACATTCCCAACATCTGCCCGGTCTCCTCCGCCGTGAGCCCCACCGCGATCCGCAGCAGGAGCAGCTCGCGCTGGTTCTCGGGCAGGTTGGCCAGCAGTTTCTTGGCCCAGGCGGCGTCGCTGTTGAGCAGCGCGCGCTCCTCCGGGCCCAGTGAGTCGTCCGGCCGCTCGGGCATCTCGTCGGACGGGACGACCGTGGAGCCGGGGTGGCGCATCGCCGCACGCTGGAGGTCGGCGACCTTGTGGGCGGCGATGGCGAAGACGAACGCCTCGAAGGGGCGCCCGGTGTCCTTGTAGCGGGGCAGTGCGAGCAGCACCGCCACGCAGACTTCCTGGGCGAGATCCTCGACGAAGTGCCGGGCGTCACCCGGCAGCCGGGACAGACGCGTGCGGCAGTAGCGCAGCGCCAAGGGGTGGACATGGGCGAGCAGGTCGTGCGTGGCCTGCTCGTCCCCGTCGACGGCGCGGTGGACGAGCCCACCGACCGTCCCCTGGTCAGGGGCCGCCTCGTCGTCACGCATCGGTCCATGGTGCCTTGCGGCCGTCCGATCCGTGGCGTCGCGCCCGTTGTTGTGCACCGAAGCGTTATGAGCAGGTGCGCCGGAACTCATCCCCTGCGCCCTCCCCTTCCGCTCGACCGACTCGTCCCCGAGGAACTCCACACCTCAAGGATGCGTCATCGGCGGCGAAACAAGCACCGGACATCCGGCGGGTCGCCTTGTCACCCCCGCTCACCTCGCGATAAGCGGGAATCGCGGCATCCCCGACGGGCTTTTTCCGTCTGCACCGCACGGGGTGCCCCTAGCGGACCAGGCCCCACCGGAAGCCGAGCGCCACCGCGTGTGCCCGGTCCGAGGCGCCGAGCTTCTTGAAGAGCCGCCGGGCGTGGGTCTTGACGGTGTCCTCGGAGAGGAACAGCTCGCGGCCGATCTCCGCGTTGGAGCGGCCGTGGCTCATGCCCTCCAGGACCTGGATCTCACGCGCGGTGAGCGTGGGCGCGGCGCCCATCTCGGCCGAACGCAGCCGGCGCGGGGCGAGCCGCCAGGTCGGGTCGGCGAGGGCCTGCGTCACGGTGGCCCGCAGCTCGGCGCGCGAGGCGTCCTTGTGCAGGTAGCCGCGGGCGCCGGCGGCGACCGCGAGAGCCACGCCGTCCAGGTCCTCGGCGACGGTGAGCATGATGATGCGCGCCCCGGGGTCGGCGGACAGCAGCCGCCGGACGGTCTCGACGCCGCCCAGGCCGGGCATGCGCACGTCCATCAGGATCAGGTCCGAGCGGTCGGCACCCCAGCGGCGGAGGACTTCCTCGCCGTTGGCGGCCGTCGTCACGCGCTCGACGCCGGGCACGGTCGCGACCGCGCGGCGGAGCGCCTCTCGGGCAAGCGGGGAGTCGTCGCAGACGAGGACGGAAGTCATGGCCGTCCTCCGCAGCTGATGCGCGTCACGTTGAGCCTCCAGGCTGGTACGAAATCGTCACCTGTGCGGTCGACCGTCCCGGACGCCCGCCCGAGCACTTGTTCCTTCAACCGCCTCCGCACTCTCAACGACGGTCACTCGAAAGAGTTACGGGGCTGTGTGTCGTCTTCGGCACTCTACGTGAGGGGGTCGCCACGCAGCAGACATGCGCGTCGGACCCGCCCCGTTTCATCACAACCCATGCCCCATTCAGCCGCTTTTCTTCCACTTCACTGGTGTCTGCGGCTAGATTCGCAATGAGTCATATTTTCATCTCCTTAGATCGTAGTTGTACGGTCGTGGACGCTGGTATCCCCGCATCTACCCACATCGGCTACAAGGGGTCACGCAATGGCAGATTTCTCCCGCCTTCCCGGACCGAACGCGGATCTGTGGGACTGGCAGCTCCTGGCTGCGTGCCGCGGGGTGGACAGTTCGCTCTTCTTCCATCCGGAGGGCGAACGCGGTGCGGCGCGGAGTGCTCGCGAGAACTCGGCCAAGGAGGTCTGCATGAGGTGCCCGGTCCGCGCCGAGTGCGCGGCGCACGCACTCGCGGTGCGCGAACCGTACGGCGTATGGGGCGGCCTGACCGAGGACGAGCGCGAGGAACTCATGGGCCGTGCCCGCAACCGCCTGGTGGCGGCGACGGCGTCGGTCGGCGGGGAGGCGGTCACGCAGCACTGAAGGAACGTTTCTCTACCCGAGGTCGCCGCGTACGGTGGTCCCGGACTGCCGCTCAGCGCGTCGCCGACTGGCGCGACCCCGCCCGAGCCAGCTCGTCCAGCGTCGCCGTCACCGCCGGCACCTGGGCCAGGTCGGGCAGGGTGAGCGCGACGATCTCCCGCCGCACCGCGGGCTCCAGCGCCACGGTGCGCACCCCCCGGGGCCGTACGGACTCGACGGCGAGCTGGGGAAGGACGGCCACGCCGAGCCCCGCCCCCACCAGGCCGACGACCGCCGGGTAGTCGTCGGTGGCGAAGTCGATGCGGGGCGTGAAGCCGGCGCCCTCGCACACCTCGACCAGCTGGCCGCGGCAGCGCGGGCAGCCCGCGATCCAGGCCTCCCGGGCGAGTTCCCCGATGGCCACGGCCCCGTCGGCTTCCGTGCGCGCGAGCCGGTGTCCTTCGGGCACCAGCGCCACCAGGCGGTCGGTCAGCAACGGCCGTACGACGAGGTCGTCCCACTCCTGCGCACCCGCGGCGCCCTCGTAGCGGAAGGCGAGCGCCACGTCGCAGTCGCCCTCGCGCAGCAGCGCGACGGACCTGGGCGGCTCGGCCTCCTCCAGGGAGACCCGGGTGCCGGGGTGCGCGGCGCGCAGCGCGGCCAGGGCGGTCGGTACGAGGGTGGAGCTGCCGCTGGGGAAGGAGACCAGGCGCACCCGCCCGGCGCGCAGCCCGGCGATGGCGGCGACCTCCTCCTCGGCCGCGGTCAGCCCGGCGAGGATCCCGGCGGCGTGCCGCACGAGCGCCTCACCGGCCTGGGTCAGCCGCATCTCGCGTCCGGTGCGCACGAGCAGGGGCGTGCCGACGGAGGTCTCCAGCGCCTTCATCTGCTGGCTGACGGCGGGCTGGGTGCAGCCCAGCTCGCGTCCCGCGGCGGAGAAGGAACCGGTCGATGCCACGGCGCGCAGCACGCGGAGATGACGAGCCTCGATCACACCCTCGAGGATAAGCGACGCTTTGACCGGACGCCGAATAGTGCGTCGACGCTTTGACGGGGAGTGCTCTACGGTTCCGCCTCGGTGAGGAGCGGTGGGTGAAGCGCTTCATGCGGAAGGGCGCGCCGGGCGCGTACCTGCGGGTCGTCGAGCCCGGTGGGACACGCGTCGGCGACCCGGTCGAGATCGTGCACCGGCCCGGCCACGAGGTGACGGTGGCGTTGCAGTTCCGGGCGGCGACGACCGAGTGGGAGCCGCTGCCCCGGCTGCTCGCGGCGGGCGAGGCGCTCCACCCGGAGTCGCCGGCGGAGGCCCGGACGTACGGGGAGTCGTACGGAGCCTGGTCCGGCCGCGCCGCCATTTCGCTCACCGGACCTTCACGAGCGGCGGACCGGGTGAGTGAAACGGACCTGCCCGGTCCGGGCCCATAACCTTGCGCCATGACTACGGCATTGATTACGGGTGCGACGGCGGGCATCGGCGCCGCGTTCGCGCGACGGCTGGCGGCCGACGGACACGACCTGGTGCTGGTGGCCCGCGACACCAAGCGGCTGCGCGAACAGGCGACCGAACTGCACGACCGGCACGGCATCGAGGCGGAGGTGCTGACGGCCGACCTGGCGACGGGCGCCGGCATCGACGCGGTGGCAGCCCGGCTCGGCGAGCGCAGGAAGCCCGTCGACCTGCTGATCAACAACGCCGGCTTCGGCAACAAGGGCCGCTTCCTCGAGGTCTCCATGGCCGACGAGCTGACGATGCTCAGGGTGCACTGCGAGGCGGTGCTCAAGCTGACCTCGGCCGCGGCGGAGGCGATGCGGGAGCGCGGGCGCGGTGGCGTGGTCAACGTGGCCTCGGTCGCGGCCTTCCTGCCGCGCGGCACCTATGGCGCTTCCAAGGCGTGGGTCGTGCAGTTCACCCAGGGGGTGGCGAAGGACCTGGCCGGCAGCGGCGTACGCCTGATGGCCCTGTGCCCCGGCTTCGTGCGCACGGAGTTCCACCAGCGGGCCGGGATGGGCACGGACAACATCCCGGGCTGGATGTGGCTGGACGCGGACAAGGTCGTCGCGGCGGCGCTGAGCGACCTGGCGCGCGGGAAGACCCTGTCGATCCCCGACCCCCGCTACAAGACCCTGATGGGCGCGGCGAAGCTGGTGCCCCGGGGAATCCTGAGCGGACTCTCGTCCCGGACGGGACGGAAGTACGGGCCGCAGTAGGAGGGGACGAGCGACGCCCCCTTCGTCCGCGGTCGGGCAACCGGCTCCGGACCGGCTGTCGTATGCGCGGACTAGGATTCTTCCCCTGTCATGGAGAGGGCTCGGGCAGATGTCGCGGACCCTCCCTCGTTCGCCGCAGCCGTCCCGGAGGTGCTTGGTGCCAGCCGCTCCCAGGCCAACAGCTCCCGTCACCCGGGAACGCTGGTTCCAGCCGCGCACATCCGGTTTCCGCTGGGAGCAGGAGGGGCTCGATCATCTTCGGGCTCTGATGCCGAGGACCGAGCCCTTCCGGGCCTGGGCCACGTTCCAGTTCACGGGTCCGTCCGGCCGTATCAACGAGTGCGATGTGTTGATCGCCGTACCGGGCGGCCTGTACCTGCTGGAACTGAAGGGGCATCCCGGCCGGGTGGTGAATCACGGGGACACCTGGCAGTTCCACGGCGACCGGGTACGCACCATCCGCAATCCGCTCCACCTGACCGATCTCAAGGCCAAGGAGCTCAAGAGCCAGCTCGAACGCGCGGCGCGGGCGCTCGGTATGGATCCGCGGCAGGTGCCGTTCGTCAAGCCTGCCGTCTTCCTCCACGACCCGGGGCTCGCGAGCGAGCTGGACGAGTTCCAGCGCAGTTCCGTCTACGGACGCAACGACGGGGCGAGCGGCCTGCCGAAGATCTGGGACGATCTGCTGAGCCGCCCTCCGGAGCGGGAGAACTGGCGGGTCACCCCGCTGGTCAGCCAGCGGCTGGAACAGTTGATGCAGCGGATCGGCATCAGCCACTCCACGGCGCACCTGCGCTTCGGCGACGACTGGAAACTCGCTCCCCGTTCCCTCGACGCGGGCCCCGACTGGGAGGACCGGCTGGCGGTACGGGACGACGGGCTCGTCCAGGAGAGCGGCCGTGTCCGTATATACCTGGCCGGCGCCGCGGCGTCGGAGGAGCAGCGGGCGAAGGTGGACCGCGCCGCCCGCCGCGAGTACCAGGTGCTCCAGGGAATCAACCACCGCGGCATCGTGCAGGCGGTGCAGATCCGCGAGCACCAGGGCGGGCCGGCGATCCTCTTCCGGCACCGGGAGTCGGATCTGCGGCTCGACGCCTACCTCGACGCGTACGGCGGCCTCCTCTCCCCCGTGATCCGTCTCGATCTGGTTCGGCAGCTCGCGGAAGCAGTGCGTTATGCCCACCACCGGTCCCTGTACCACCGGGCGTTGTCGGCGCGCTCGGTGTACGTATCGGCGCGGGAGGACGGCACCGTTCCCCTTCTGCGCATCGCCGACTGGCAGACCGCGGCCCGCGATTTCGAGACCACCCTGCACCGCTCGCTGGGTGACACGCCTCTGGACGGCGGTCTGATCGCGGACACGGCGCAGACGTATCTGGCTCCGGAGACGGAGCAGGAGTTCGCCGATCCCGTGGACCTCGACGTCTTCGGGCTCGGCGCTCTCACGTACCTCCTGCTCACGGGGCGTCCGCCGGCCGATCGCCGCAGCGCCTTGCTGGAACGGCTGCAGAGTGACAAGGGACTGCGTCCCTACGCCGTGTCCGACTCCGTCTCCGCCGCCCTGGACACGCTCGTGTTCCGGGCCACCGCGGCGGACGTGCAGGACCGTCTGGCCTCCGTCGACGAGTTCCTCGAACTCCTTGCCGCCGCCGAGGTGGACGCGGCTGCTCCGCAGGTGTCCGGTGGGCCGGAGGCGGACCCCCTCACGGTCCAGCCCGGACAGCGTCTGAACGGTGCCTGGTCGGTGGTGCGTGTGCTCGGTACGGGTGCGACGGCCCGCGCCCTGCTGGTGCGCGGTACGGCCGACGAGGGGACGGAAGGCTCCCCGGCGGAGAGCTCCCTGCGGGTCTTCAAGGTCGCTCTGGACCAGGAGAAGGACGCTCGGCTGCTCGCGGAGGCCAAGGCCCTGAAGGAGGTGGGTGGCGGGCGCATCGTGAAACTGCTCGCCGAACCGCAGGAGCTCGCGGGCCACACGGTTCTGGAGCTGGAGTACGCGGGCGGGTACCGGGGGGTGGACGACCGTGAACCGGTGAGCCTGGGGTCACGATTGCGCGACCAAGGGCCCCTGGGATACGACCAGTTGGAGCGGTTCGGCAACGATTTGTTCGACGCCTTGGACGCGCTCGCCGCCCGCGGGGTGCGGCACCGGGACATCAAGCCCGACAATCTCGGCCTGTTCAAGCGGAGCGACGGTTCGTGGCAGCTGATGCTGTTCGACTTCTCGCTGGCCGACGCCCCCGACCAGGACCTGCACGCGGGGACGCGCGGTTACCTGGACCCGTTCCTGGGCAGTGCCGGCCGTTCGCGTTACGACGACCACGCCGAGTGGTACGCCGCTGCCGTCACGCTCCACGAGATGGCCGCAGGTGAGAGGCCGGTCTGGGGAGACGGCCAGGGGGACCCGCGCATGGCTCCGGACGCGGCGCTGCACGTGTCCGCCGAGCTTTTCCCCGCCGCGCTCAGTGAGGGCCTGAAGCGGTTCTTCGAGCGCGCGCTGCACCGTGACGCCGAGCAGCGCTACGACAGCCTGCGGCAGTTGCAGGAGGCGTGGCGGCAGGTTTTCCGGACAGCGGACGCGGCTCGCCCGGCCACCACTCCCGCAACGGTCGGCATGAGTGCGGACGACCTGGAGGACGCGCGTGAGCAGGCGGCCGAAGCGGCCTCGCTCGACACCCCGCTCGCCGCCGCAGGGCTGTCCCCCCGTGCGGTGTCGGTCGCCGAGAGCCTGAAGGCGCACACGGTGGAGCAGTTGTTGAACATTCCGCCGCACCACATCTCGCGGGCGCGCGGCGCGGGCAACGCGATCCGCAAGGAGCTGAACCGCCGGCACCGGCAGTGGACGCAGGTCCACCGTCGGCGCGCGTCGGCCGCCAAGCCGTCGGCCGTTGCCTCAGACGCTCCGGAAGAGCTGCTGGAGTCCGTCGACACACTGGCCGCGCGGCTGACTCCGCCTCCGGGAAAGCGCCGTACCCGGCCCCGCCCCGACGTCGTCCGGGCGACCTTGCAGTTGCCGGCCGTGCTGGAGGCCGGGGAGTCGCTTGAGCCGTGGCCCGCACAGAGCTCGATCGCCCACTCGCTCGGCATCAGCCAGCCGACCGTCTCCCAGAACCTCCAGGTGGCGGTCGAGCAGTGGGCGGAGCTTCCTTGGCTCGGCAGAGTCCGCGATGAACTGGTCGCGGTCCTGGCCGATCGGGACCGGGTGTCGACGGCCGAGGAGCTGGCGTCAGAGCTGCGTGCCCGGCACGGTACGGGCTCCGGCGACGCGGACGAGACACAGGCACGGGCGCTGGCGGTGGTGCGGGCCGCGGTCGAGACGGAGATCCGCGGACGCGAGGAGGAACAGTCGGGTACCCAGGGGGAAGCGCCCGCGCGACTGGCCGTGCAGCGGCGGGCGGGCCGCGTGGTGATCGCGCTGGAGGACCAGCCGGGCGCGGACGACCCCACCCCCGCGGAACTCGCCGACTACGCCGCTGCCCTGGGTGAGTGCGCCGTCGACCTGGCGGGTCGCGACCCCCTGCCCGGACGTGCCACGGTGCTGCGGGAGCTGCGGGGCGTGCCCGCCCCGGAGGGGATGTCCCCGCTGGCCGACACCCGGCTGGTGGAACTGGCCGCGTCGATGGCGGGCGGCGTCGCCGTCTCACCGCGGCTGGAGCTGTTCCCGCTGTCGCTCACCCTGGCGCGTGCCCTGCGGGTCTCGCAGGCTCCGGCGGGTGTGCGGCCCGAGACCGGGATCGGCACCGAGGATCTCCTGTCCCGTGTCCGGGCCCGGTTCCCCGGTCTGGCCGTGCTGTCGGAGACGACGTACGTGGAGCTGGGTGAGGCCTTGGCCGAGGCGGGGTTCCCCCTCCTCTACGACCAGGACCGGCGCCGGTTCGTACCGCAGCCGCGGGACGGCGCGGGCAGTCGGCCGGTGCTGTCCTCGTCGGTTCTGACCAGCACCAGTTCCCTGTACGCCGCCGCTCAGGGCAGCATCGCCGAGGGCCGGGACCCGCGTGAGGCGCTGGCGGCACGCCTCAACGAGGCCCGCCGCCGAGGGGGGTTCCTCGCACTGACGCTGAAGGGAGCGGAACTGCCGGGCACCGCCGCGTGCCTGGCGGAGCGGTACGGGGCGACCGCCGTGTCGTTGAACGGCCTCTTCCTGGGCGCGCTCAAGGAGCTGGCCGAGGAGCAGTCGGTGCGCTGGCAGGCCCTGCTGAAGGCGGACGCCAAGTACACGGCCACCGGCACACTGGGCGCTGCGCTCTCCTCGTACACCCGGTTGGCGTCGGAGCGTCTGCGCGGGCGGCTGCTCGACCTGGCGGAGAACTCCGGGCCGCGGACGGTCCTGCTGGCTCATGACGCGGGCCTGATCGCCCGTTACTGGGAGGCCGGCGGCAGAGAGCTGATGGCCGCGCTCCAGCAGTCGGCGCGTCGGCCCGCCGACACGCCCCACGGGCTGTGGCTGCTGGTTCCGGCGGAGGACCCGCGGGCCACACCGACGCTGGACGGCCGGACCGTGGAGGTGGTCGACCGGGTGACGGAGTGGGAGGTGCTGGACGGGTTGTTCCTGAAGAGCCTGCGGGCTCAAGTTCGGTCTGGATAGTCTCGGTCGCGATGTGGAGATCTTAAGGAGATCAGGACATGGCAACAGATGCCCTCGATGGGCCGGTCCCGGACGAAGCGCCACGTGGCCAGCGAGTCCTTGATCTCCTGGACAAGGCGATCGACCTCCAGAGTCCGCTGGTGCGCAGGAACATCACCCGGGCCCGCCAGCGGAACCCGGAGGCGACGCCCGCAGAGGTGATCCGCAGCCTGGAGCGGATGTACGTCAGCGCCCTGACCGGGTCGGGGGCCGCGGTCGGGGGCGCTGCGGCCGCGCCGGGTGTCGGCACCGGAGTCGCCCTGGCGCTGTCCGCGGGTGAGACCCTCTCCTCTCTCGAACTGAGCGTCCTCTTCGCACTCTCGGTTGCCGAAGTCCACGGAGTCCCCCTCGCCGAGGTCGAGCGCCGCCGCACGATCGTGATGGGGATCATGCTCGGCGGAAGCGGCAACTCCACCATCACCAAAGTCGCCGGGACCACGGGCAAGCACTGGGGGCGGCAGATCGTCGCCAAGGTGCCTGTCGAGACGCTGCGTCAGATCAACAAGGTGCTGGGCCCGCACTTCATCACCAAGTACGGGACCAAGCAGGGGATCATCGTCCTCGGTCGAGTGGCGCCGTTCGGAATCGGCGCCGTGATCGGTGGCGGCGCCAACGCCACCCTCGCCACCCTGGCGGTGAGGGCCGGTCGGCGGGCTTTCGGCCCGCCTCCCGAGTCGTGGAACGACTGACGCCCGATGAACGTCGGTGAAAGGCTCCTCGGCAGGAAGGTCAGGGGGACGCACGCGCCCGAGGCAGCGCTCGGTCCCCGGTGGCCGGATACGGGACGAGACTGGGCGACGAGGGCGACTACGCTGCGGTGATCCTTCGGCGAATCGACTCGAGCCACTTTCGCAGGGACATGCCTCGCGGCGGCAGGAGGTCGAGCCCCAAGGCCGTCGTCGCGGTGCGGAGTTCCCGTTCCGACGACACCATTTCCAGAAGCTCACCGATCTCTTGGGCCGCCTGTTCGCGGTCCTGCGGATCGGCTTCGCCGACGTACTCGTCGAGGGCCTCTTCGCGGGACTCGTAGATGTAGGAGAAGTCCCGGTGGAAGTAGGCGCCGAGCAGCTGACCCAAGGACGGGAAGCGCTGGTTCCACTCCCAGGAGCTCTGCGGGTTCGCCTGCGGGGTGCGTGAGGGGTCGCGCAGGAAGCGGTGAAGGTGGTCCTTCACCACGCGAAGACAGTCCTCAACGCTCGTACCCATCGGCGGACGGATGTGCGGGAGGTGTTCCACCTCGTCCGCGATCTCCTCGGAGAACACACCGACGGCGAGCAGGTCGTCGATCTGCCGAACCGCCGTCGCGGCGCGCCCGGGGTCACGTGCGGCCATCCTGAGGTAGGCGGACAGGGCGGGTCCCGGAGCTTCTGCGGTGTCGGAGAACGTGAAATCCACGTGGGCGTATGCCGCCAGCAGGTCGCTGAGTTCGTAGAATCGTTGCCCTGGCGGAAGTGCCTGACTCATCAACTGCTCCAAGGATGCGAGTTACGGCTGGGGGAACGAGGTGAGGACGCGGTAGCCGGACGGTGCCGACGGGTCGGCCTTGAGGATCACCCGGACTCCCTTCACCCATTGCGTGGGCTGCCCGTGAGTGAAGTCGTAGCGGGTGAGATGCAGCCCCGTGTTCTCGTTAGCCTCCCTCGCCACCGTGCTCGCCGCCGTCATCGAAGCCGAGCACGTGCCGTACGTCGCCGCCCTCCGTTACAAGGACAGCGGGCTGCGCAAGCGGGCCCAGTGGGAGCAGGTCTGGGAGCAGCAGCGAGAAGAGGACCGGACCGGCCAGCGGCTCGATATCAAGGTGCCGCCGAAGTACACCAGCGCGGACTTCCTCAAGAACTCCTACTGGTCGAACCGCGGCAAGCTCGACGTGCCCAAGGAGCGGTTCATCTCCTACCCCGGCGCCTCCACCGACTCCGACACCTCCCTCCTCCTCGGCTGGGCCGGCTGGAATCACCGCGACCAAGCCGACGCCCTCGTCGGACTCATCCGCAGCCGCGTCGAGAGCGGTGGCTGGGAGAAGGAAGATCCGCGGTTCGTGCCGCTGCTCGCCGGGCTGCGGGAAGTGATGCCCTGGGTGCACCAGTGGTATGGCGGTCACGACGAGGAGTGGGACGGCAACCCCGCCGAGGAGTTCCAGGCCGCCCTGGACAACGGCCGGACAGAGCGGGGCCTCTCCGAGTCCGATCTGACCAACTGGCGTCCTGAGAGGAAGACTCGGGGAAGCAAGAAGAGCGCGTGACACCGACGAGGGGTGGCCGGGGCGCACCGGCCGCCCCTCGTCGTCGTATCAGCCGCGCGTGGCCATCCGTACGAACGCCGTCCATTGAGCGGTAGGAACGGCGAGTAGCGCCGCTTCCGGCTGCTTTGAGTCGCGGACCAGCATCGCCGTACCGGTGTTCGCGACCTCCACGCAGTCGCCTCCGTTTCCCGCGCTGTAGCTGCTCTTGAACCAGCGCAGTTCGCCTGCGGCAGGCGCGGGGCTGCCTGTCTTCATAGCTCTCCCAACAGTTTCTCGATGAAGGCCAACGACTCTCGGGGCGTCAGCGCCTCAGCTCGCAGCACGCCGTACGTCGCTTCGAACGGGCTGACCTTCTTCGGTTCCGAGTACAGGGCGCTCACGTCCTGCACCTCCATGTAGGCCATCCTGCGCTGATCCTTCGAGTGGATCAACGTGAAGGGACCGGCCAACCCCGCGTGCTCTTCCCGGTCCGTCGGCATCACCTGCATCCGGACGTTGCGCTGGTAGCCGTAGATCAGCAGTTGCTCCAACTGACCGCGCCATACGTCCCGTCCGCCCAGGGGCCTGCGCAGCACGTGCTCGTCGAAGACGAAGCTAAGCAGTGGCGCCGGGCGACGCGCAAAGAGCTGCTGTCGCTCCATGCGTGCGGATACACCCTGTTCGATGGCCTCTTCGTCCAGCAATGGGCGCCACATCTGGAAGACCGCCCGTGCACAGTCCTCCGTCTGCAAGAGCCCCTTGATCACGTGGCTCACATAGGCGTGCAACTCAACTGCCTCGGACTCCAGCTGCACGTACCGCCGAAAGAACGACGGGTACCGCGCTCGCGCCACCTCCTCCTTCATCGCCACCAGCACCCCGTGCGCCCCCACCGCCCGGTCCACCGCGTCGACCAGCTCGGGTTTCGGGATGCGCCGACCCTGCTCCACGGCCGCGATCTGTGCCTCGCCGTACCCGACCCGCTCCCCCAACTGCGCCTGCGTCAGCCCCGCGACTTCACGCAGCAGCTTCATCTGACGACCGAAGCAGCGCAGGAACTGCCCGCTGGAGTCCGGTTCCGCCCCGCCCGCATCCGCTCCCGCGTCCATGCCCGCCTCGCTCCCTCAGCGTCGTCCAGCCACTCTCCGTAACCGGAGGCTAGGACGCGCGTGCGTCAACAGGGGTCATGAGCGGGCAAGTTGCTTCGTGTGAGTGAACGCCGGCCAGTGAAAGCTTTCTTCACTCAACGCTTCGACGCAGCCACGTTCAGTGAGCTACCGTCCATCTCAGCGTCACCACACAAAGCAGCCCCCACCGACGGGGCCTAATCCGTCGGCAAGGGCCTGAACCATCAGTGGAAGGCAACTCCACCGTGATCTACCGGCACTTTATCGCGCCCCCGCGCGCCTTCACCCAGTTCTCGCACGACCTCATCCGGCATCCCCGGCTGTCGTCCGACGCCGTTCGCCTCCTGACCTGGCAGCTCTCGCTCCCTCCCGGCACCCGGGAATCCCTCTCCCGTACGGCTGAACGCGCCCGCATCGGTGGCTGTGCCTTCACCCGGGCCAAGCGGCAGCTCAAGGACGAGGGCTTCGTGCACGAGCGGCGACTCCAAGGACCCGGCGGGCTTTGGGTCACCCAACAGCTCGTCTCCAGCGTGCCGTTGAGTGAGAGTGAAGCCGTCAAGCTGCTCGCCCAGATGCCTTTGGGCCCGGCCGGGACGACCACCACCGAGCGCGTATCGCCGCAGCTCGCACCGGGGCGTCGTTCACCGGCCGTCGGTCAGCCGACCACCCCGCCCACCGACGGTCATCCAACTCAAGACCCTGAGGGAAACACCCCCAACCAACCCCCCAAGCCCCCCGCGCCGACCGAGACCGAAACACAGAAACCACAGCCGGACGACAGCGCCCCCTCCGAGCCCCACCTCACCGCAGCCCGCTCCCTCGTCGACGCCTTCCCCGCCCTCTCCCCCGACCTGCGCCACATCCCTCGCGCCATGCGCCCCGAGCTGACGAGTCTCACCGCACGCTGGCTCGCCGCCGGGCACCCGCCCACCGCCGTCCGTACGCACATCCTGCGCGGCCTGCCCGACGACGGCTCCCCCGTCCACCGCCCCGGCGGCCTCCTGCGCCACCTGCTCCGCGACGTACCGCCACCGCCGACGCAGCCAGAGCGCGCCACCACCACGTCACCGCACGCGGACGACCGCCCCGCCCGGCAGCACCCTCCAGGCCCCCGCCTCTCCACCCGCCTCGCAGGCACCCGCGAGTGCGCGGGCGACCACGTGCAACCGCTGCTTTTCAGGCCCGTGGGCGACGAAACCCACTGCCCGCGCTGCCGCTGACGGCAGAGGGCAGACGGCAGACGGCAGACGGCAGGGATCAGCCGGCGACCCGGGGCACGCCGCCCTTGCGGCCCACGCCGAAGGCGATGCGGTAGACGTCCGGCAGGTCGATGCGTCCGTCGCGACGGCGGCGCATCACGCCCAGGCCGATGAGTTCCTCGATCAGCAGTTTCGGGTCCTCGGGGTAGCGAGGGCCGGTCCGGACCTTGATCTCGTCGTCGCCCTGGGGCTCGTAGCGTTCGGCCAGCTTGCGCAACTCGTCCGCGAGGTGGAACTCCTGCCAGAGGGCTTCGACCTTCGCCTGCTCAACGGGGACCTGGTGTCCGGCCAGCGGCCTGATGGCCGACACCACCCACGGCATGTCCTCGCTGACCTCGGTCACCCGGGTTTCCGAAGCCTTCTGCACCCCGCGCCGGATGCCCTCGTGGTGCAGTGCGTACTCGTGTCCGGCGTACTGGCCGCGAGTCTCCGACAGTGCCTTCTGCAAGGCGCTGAGGAAGCTGCGGGGGCTGACCTGCTCCACGCCGTCCATGAGGTGATTGGGCAGCCAGGTGAAGGTGTGGCCCTTGCGGAAGTTCGAGCCCATGTACGGTCCGGCGATCTGCGTGAACTGCTCCGACTGGAACTGCTCGTCGCCGCTGAGCAGCGGTGGCGGGACGTGACGCCTGCCGGACGCCTCACTCTGCCAGCCGCCCGTGAGCTGCCGGAAACGGGCGGCCAGCTCGCTGTCGTGGTTGCCCAGGGTGTGGAAGAGCAGGCCGTAGAGGTTGGCGCGGGACCAGGTCAGGGCCGCCGCGTTGGAGGTCAGCTTGGAGGCGTCCGGGAAGTGGAGCAGGGCGCCGTCGTACATGTCGGGGCGGATGAAGACCTTGAAGCGGATGCTGCGCGTCCCCAGGCGCATGGCGAGCGCCAGCTCCATGATGCCGCCCACCAGCCGGTCGGCCTGGGCCCGGACCCGGTGCAGGTGCTCCAGGGCGTCGAAGAGGATGAGGTGGGTGACGCCCTGTTGCCGTGCCTCCTCGTCCACCTTCTGCACCGTGCGCTCCGCCGCGCCGGGGTTGGCGCGCACCCAGAGGGCCTTGTCCCTCCACTCGGGCAGCTCGCGCAGCTCCTGCTGGCCGAACGCGGTCAGCAGGACGGCGTACCAGAGGTCGTACGGGCGGACGCCCTCCTCCACCAGTTGCCGCAGGGCGCCCGGGCCGGGGTAGAGGTCGTGCCGCAGGGCGGCGCCGAATCCCTGCGACACGGTGACCCGGCGCAACCGCTCGATGCCGTACTCCTGGGCGGCGACCTCGCGCAGGGACTCGTTGAGGAGCGAGCGGTACCAGAACGTCTTGCCGACGCCCCGGCCGCCGCGGACCACCGTGCTGTCGACGTACAGGGCCGCGCGGTGGGTGTCCGGGGTGAACAGGCTCTCGACCCTCGGCTCCACCGTGTCGGCGTCCGAGGCCTCCGGGAGGGCGCCGGCCAGCAGCTCGCGGTACTCCTCGACGGTCAGGGGGGTGGTCATCGCGGTCCTTCGCTGGTCTGCGGGTCGGCGGTGATCAGGAGCGTAGCGGTGGGGAGGAAGTCCCGGTACGCCGCCTGCACGAAGGCCCGGTCCTGCCACCCGGGGGCGGTGACCAGGTCCAGGCCGACCAGGCCCGGTTCGAAGAGGATCGGGACGGGGTGGTGCGGCGCCGCCTCGTCCTCCAGGGAAGGGGAGAAGGCGTCGGAGCCGTACTCGTCGGACCCGGCGGGGACGTCGTCGTAGAGCTGGGCGAAGCACTCCCAGGCGTGCTCGCGGAACGACTGGAGGTAGGCGCCCTCGGGCGAGTCGGGGACCATCGAGGCGACCATGCGGAGCTTCTCGCGGACGGCCGGTGCCTGCCCGGAGGAGAGCCAGGCCGCGAAGAGGTCGCCGTAGCCCTCCCAGGTCTGCGCGTTGTCCGTGCCGAAGAGCAGGGCCAGGTCGCACAGGCGGGAGATGGCGACCGCCGCGATGTCGTGGATTCCGGCGCGGCTGTCGAGGAGGACGATGTCGGGGCGGCGTCCGCTGTCCCCGTCCCGGGCGACCGCGTCCTCGCAGGCGCGCACGGCCTGTTCCAGCCGGTCGGCGAAATCGGCGCCGGGGACGTCGGCGTAGGTGCGGTTGAGCTTGTCGACGTAGGCGTAGGGGACGCCGGGCGTGCCACGGCCGCGGGCCGGTGCCACCCACAGCTCGCCCCGGCCGCCTCGCGGTGTGTAGCCGGAGCGGATCACGTGGTCCAGGCCCTCGGCGTTGCCCACGGCGGACTCGACGAGGTGGTCGATCACTCCGTGCGGAGGCAGGTCCGCCCCGGCGGCGACCAGTGTGCCGACGCCCGGGGACTCCAGGTCCAGGTCGACGACGAGGACCACGTGCCCCTTATCGGCCAGGTGGCGGGCCAGGACGGCGGTCGCCGTGCTGCGGCCCACGCCGCCCTTGAAGCCGTAGAGCGCGGTGCGGTGGGTGCGGGAACCGTCCGCCTCGGGTGCGGGCGTGGACACCTGCGCCCAGTCCTCGCCCACCACGGTGTTGTCGAGGACGCGGACCCGGCCGGCGGGCCGCTGCGGGTCGGGCACGGCCCGCTCCGAGTCCAGCAGGGTGTCGGCCGAGAAGAGGCCGGAGGCCCGCAGGAGCGGGCGGTCGGAGGCGTAGGGGCCGAGGTCGCGGGCGAGCCGGGGGCCGTAGTCGTCCTCCAGGTTCTCCAGGGGAGGCGGGAGCGGCTGCGTACGGTCGTCGACGAGGAGCGTGAACCGGCCCAGCACGTCCCGTACGGCCAGCACCTCGGTCCCGCCGGCCGCCAGCTCGTGGGCGAGGGCGAGAGCGCGCGGGCGCGCCTCGGCGAAGCGGACGGGTCCGCCGGCCGGTTCGGGGGCGTCAGTCACGGCAGCCTTCCGGTGATCAGGGCCTGTTCGTGCAGGACGATGAGCTTCTCGGCCACGGTACGCCGTTGCCCCACGTCGGCCTCGACGACCTCGCTGCCGTCGAGGTAGCGGTGCTCGACCGACCAGGTGGCGAAGGCGGACAGGCCGCCGAGGGCCGTGGTCAGAGGGGACGCCGTCCTGCCGTGCGTCAGGAGGGCGACGTCGGTGGCGACCCAGGGCAGATGGCCGTACTTGTGCGCGGGCTTGCCGGTCTTCGGGTCCCTGAGATAAGGCATCTTCGACCGGTCACCGCCGGGCTTCACGGGGTCCATGGTGACGGCCGTGAAGCGGAGCAGCAGGCTCTTGAGGGCACATTCCACCGCCACGCCGAAGTGGTGGTCGGCGTTCGGCAGCCGTGCTCCGTCCATCAGGAAGACGGCGTCCTTGTAGTGGCGCACGGCTGCGTGGGCGAAGTGGTGCTGTTCTGAATTCACCGGCACGGCAAGGATCTGTCCGGTCCCGGGAGATGCTTGACACTTCGGTCCCAGCTGATGCTTGACGGTGGCCGTGTTCGGCTTTTCTGTGCACGTCGTTGCGGCGTGTGGCAGGAGGCCGGGATTGGCGCTGGTGGAGTTGTCGGTTGTCGAGCAGAGATACCGGGCTGTGCTTGCGGTGCTGGCGGGTGCGACGGTGACGGAGGTCGCCGCCCAGTTGGGGGTGTCCAGGCAGACGGTGAGCGGGTGGAAGTCCCGGTATGAGGCGTCGGGTCTGGCGGGGTTGGCGGACCGGTCGCGTAGGCCGGCGTCGTGCCCGCATCAGGCTTCTGCCGAGGTGGAGGCGGCGGTGTGTGAGCTGCGGCGCAAGCATCCGAGGTGGGGTCCGCGGCGGATCGCGTTCGTGCTGGAGCGGTCCGGGACCGTCTCACCGGTGCCGTCGCGGATGACCGTGTATCGGATCCTGGTCCGGCATGGGCTGATCGAGCCGGGGGTGCGGCGCCGGAAGCGGTCGGATTACAAGCGCTGGCAGCGGGACCGTCCGATGCAGCTGTGGCAGATGGACATCGTCGGCGGGGTCATGCTCGTCGACCCGGTGACGGGTGAGCTGACCGAAGCCAAGATCGTGACCGGGGTGGACGACCATTCCCGGTACTGCGTGATCGCGCAGGTGGTGGAGCGGGCGACCGGTCGTGCGGTCTGCGCGGCCTTCGCGAGGGCCTTGGAGACGTTCGGGGTGCCGGAGGAGGTGCTGACCGACAACGGCAAGCAGTTCACCGACCGGTTCGGGCATGGCGGTGAGGTGCTGTTCGACCGGATCTGCCGGGAGAACGGGATCGCCCACCGGCTCACCCAGCCGGCCTCGCCGACCACGACAGGGAAGGTCGAGCGGTTCCACCAGACGCTGCGGCGTGAACTCCTCGACGACTGCGGTGCTTTCGAGAGCGTCGGGGATGCTCAGGCGGCGCTGGATCGTTGGGTGGAGGAATACAACTCGATGCGTCCGCATCAGGCCCTGGACATGCAGTCTCCCGCCGACCGGTTCACTCCCGTTCCAGACGAGGAGCGGGACATGCTGGGCTTGAGGGTGCCCGGGATGCTGGCGGTGGTGCCGCCGCAGCGGACACCTTCCGCGGAGCCGGAACCGGTCGACGAGGCGCCCGTGTCGCCCGGCCTTCCGGAGCTGGTCCCGGCGGTTCCGGTGGAGGCGGGTGGGCCGGTGGAGTTCGAGCGGGTGGTGCCGGCGAGTGGGAATCTGCAGGTCGCGGGCAAACAGTTCTGGCTCGGGCCGGCCCGGTCGGGGCTGACGGTGACGTTCTGGGCGGACACGTCGGTGATCCATCTGCTGATCGCCGGGACGCGGATCAAGACGGTGCGGTCGCACCTGTCCGTGGCGGACCTGGGTCGGCTGGCGGCCCGGGGCGGTCGTGCGGCCGGACCCTCGCCACTGCCGACCGGCGACGAGGCGGCGTTCGAGGTGGACCGGGTGGTGAACAACAGCGGCCTGGTGGGCCTGGGCGGGCACCAGGTGCTGGCCGCGGAGATCCTCGGCGGCCGCCAGGTGGGCGTCCGCATCGACGACGAGACTCTGTCGTTCTTCGACCCGGCCTCACGGGAACTGCTGCGGGTGCGGCCCAACCCGCTGACCGGTGAGGAAGTCCGCGGGCTGCGGGGCCTGCGGCCGGCCGGACCGCCACCACGGCCCCGCGTCGAGCCCGTGCGGGTGCAGCGGCGGGTCAGCGCGGTCGGCACCGTCATGGTCTGCCGCCAGGTCGTCTCCCTCGGCCGCCCCTACGCAGGCCAGACCGTGACCGTCCACGTCTCGGACACGACGATCACCGTCGAGCTGGACGGCCAGATCCGGGTCATCCGCCGCACGACCGACGTCCCGGTCCGTAACGTGAAAGCCAACAAGCCCCACAAGGTTTCCGATGTTGTCTAGGCCCAGCGTCAAACATCACCTGGGACCAAACCGTCAGGCATCACCTGGGACCCGACA